>CAMFLL010000238.1 GCA_945957405.1 uncultured Mycolicibacterium sp.
AGGAATAATAGATGTGCAGAATGAATTGCACAAGAAAACGCGTTTACGTCTGTTCGAGATAACTGCGGCACTTGCCGATAAATACACACCGGATGCCGACAGGCCCCGCTGATGACGAAAGTGTCTTTTCCGGCGCGCTGCGCCGTTGCGGTCGTCTGCGGTGAGCATCTCATTTCGCAGGTTTATCCGGCTTCCGTTCCGGTCGAAGTATTTGTCGACGACGTGGTCGAACTGCTCAACGACGAATTGAAGCGCCGCGGGCTGCCGGGTCTCGAGTCGAGCCTGGCCTACGAACTGCAACGCGCCAACGGGTCCCGCCTCGATGTCACCAAGACACTCGACGAACTCGGCGTCGAGGACGGGTCCACCCTCGTTCTGGCTCCGGCCGGCCAGGGTGAGTCGTTCGCCCCCCAATACGAGTCCCTGTCCACGGGGCTGGCGCGGATCGGCAAGAAACTCTTCGAACCGGTCACCGCCACCACCGCTGCCCACACCGCGGTAGGAATCCTGGCCCTGGTGTCGGCCGTGGTCCTCGGGTTGGCCCTGCGCGAGCGGGCGGCCACCGACTCGTTGACTCCGACCATCGTCACCGGTGTCCTCGGATTGCTCGCTGCCGGCGGGGCAACTGCCGTCGCCCGGTGGTGGTCCGACCGCCACGACCTCGTCAGCGGTTTCGCGTGGCCGGCGATCCCACTGCTGGCAGCCAGTGCCGCCGCGGCCGCGCCCGGCGGGATCGGGGCCGCCCACCTGTTCATCGCGGGCCTTGCGGTCGTCGTGCTGACCGGCGGCCTGGTGGCCGTCACCAAGCGGCACGTCCTGATCGGCGCCACCGTGATCACGCTGTGCGCCATCGCCGGCGCCGTGGCGCTGGCCCGCATGTGGCGGCCGATCCCGGCGCAGTGGCTGGGAATGTGCACGCTCGTCGCGCTGCTTCTGCTGCTGACGCTGGCGCCTACGTTCGCGCTCTGGGCCGCTCGGATCAGGCCGCCGCATTTCGGGTCGATCACCGGGCGCGATCTGTTCCGGCGTGATGACGGGCTACCCGTCGATGCCGTCGCACCGGTCGACGACGACGATGCCGACGACGACCAGGTCGAACCGAACCCGGACACCACACCGCGCGGCACGGAGATCGCCGCGGCGGCGAAGCGGGCCAACAGCGTGCTGACCGGTATCTGCATCGCGGCCGCGGCCGTCCTGCCCGTCGCCGTGTGGGCGACGCTGATACCCGGTCAAGCCAAGAGCACGGCGGCAGCCGTCCTGGCCGGCCTGTTCGTCCTCATCTTCATCAGTCGCGGAAGGACTTTCGCCGACAAGCGCCAGGCGGTGGCACTGGTCTGCGGTGCTGCCGTGGCGGTGTGCGCCGGTGTGGTGAGGTACGTGCTGGACGCCCCCGCCGGTGACAGCGCGCCGGTGCTGTGGGGTGCCCTGGCGTTGGCGGTGTTCGCCGGGGCGGGTCTGGTGGCCGCGCTGCTGGTGCCCGTCACCAGGTTCACGCCCCTGGTCCGGATGATCGCCGAGTGGCTGGAATTGTTCGCCATCGTCGCAGCGCTGCCGCTGGCCGCGTGGATCGGGGGGCTGTTCACATGGGTGCGGATGCGATGACGGCGTCGGTTGGCCGCAGGGCCCGCCGGTCCCGGCAAGTCGGCGCGGCGGCCACGGCCCTGCTGTTGGTGGCGATGAGCTCCAATCTGCCGGTGGCACAGGCGATCGCACCACCGTCAGTGGATCCGTCGATGGTGCCGGCGGACGGTAAACCCGGGCCGGATCAGCCGATGCGGCAGAGCAACATGTGCGCGCAGACCATGACGGTCGCGGATCCGAGCGTCACTGTCACCGCGCCGGGTTTCACGATGCTCAACATCAGCAAGGCCTGGCAGTACTCCACCGGAAACGGTGTGCCGGTGGCCGTCATCGACACCGGTGTCAACCCAAACCCGCGGCTGCCGGTGGTACCGGGTGGCGATTACATCATGGGCGGCGACGGCCTGATGGACTGCGACGCACACGGCACCATCGTCGCCTCGCTCATTGGCGCCGCACCGCAGGGCACCCCGATGCCCGCGCCCATGCCGCCGATCCCGGCGTTCCCCGCACCTGCCGGCCCGCCACCGGTCACGGATGCGCCGCCACCACCCGGCGGACCTCCGCCGCCGCTGGCACCGCCGCCACCGCCTGCGCCGGTGACGGTCACCGAGACGAAGCCCGCACCGCCCCCGCCGCCGCCGCCCCCGCCCGACGAACCGCCGCCGGCGCAACCGTCGAACGCACCGGGTGACCCCACGCCGGGTGACGACTCGGCGGTGCCGCCGCCACCGCCCGGAGCGCCCGACGGTGTCGCAGGTGTGGCGCCGCACGCCGTCATCATCTCGATCAGGCAGTCGTCGCGGGCCTACGAATTGCAGAACCCGGATCCCGGTGACAACGAGGCCCGCCGCAAGGCAGGCACCATCGCATCACTGGCGTCGGCGATCGTGCATGCGGCAAACATGGGTGCCAAGGTCATCAACATCAGTGTGACCTCGTGCGTGTCCGCGGCTGACCCACTCGACCAGCGTGCGCTCGGCGCCGCGCTCTGGTATGCGGCCACCGTCAAGGACGCCGTGATCGTCTCGGCGGCCGGCAACGAGGGTGAGGAAGGTTGTGCGCAGAACCCTCTGTTCGACCCGCTGAACACCAACGATCCGCGCGACTGGCGTCAGGTCAAGACGGTCTCCTCACCGTCGTGGTTCTCCGACTATGTGCTGGCCGTCGGCGGTGTCGACAATGCCGGTGCCCCGCTGGGCAAAAGCCTTGCCGGACCGTGGATTTCCGCGGCCGCGCCCGGTGTGGGCATCATGGGGCTGTCGCCACAGAACGGTGGCCCCGTCAACGCCTATCCGCCGGTCCGGGCCGGTGAAGCCAACATGCCGTTCTGGGGTACCAGCTTCTCGGCGGCCTACGTCAGTGGTGTGGCGGCACTGGTGCGCGCCAAATTCCCTGACCTGTCGGCCCATCAGGTGATCAACCGGATCCTGCAGACGTCGCACAACCCACCGCGGGGTGTGGACAATCAGGTGGGCTATGGCGTGGTCGATCCCGTCGCCGCCCTGACCTTCAACGTCCCGCCCGGGGAGCGGGCCGCCGCGGGGTCCGAGAGCCGCATCATCGTCCCACCGCCGCCGCCGGTCCCGCCGGATCATCGGGCGCGCAACGTCGCACTGGGGTTCGCCGGAGCGGTCGCCGCGGTGGTGCTGATCGCCTCGTTGGTTGCCCGGGCCAGAAGGGCGGCGCGATGACGGCCCCGGTGCGGCTCGCCGTGATCATCGAGACGCTGCTGCTCGGCCTCGTCGGGTGGGCCGTGGCTGGATACCCTGGCGCAGCAGCGGGTCTGGTGATCGGCCTGGCCGTCGGGGCGGTCCGGTGGTGGGGACAACCGCTGTGGTCGTGGGCGACTCTGTTCCGGCGTCGCCGCACGGCCATCGAGTTGAGCGAACCCGTCACGGTGGCCAATGACCGCTCCGGCGGTGGTGTGCGCTACGAGGACGGCTTGGCAGTGGTTGCCGTGCAGGTACTCGGAAAGGCACATCTGCCAACGATTTTCACCGGATCGACATCGACGGTCACCGAGAACACCCTGGACCTCGGCGAGCTTCGGCAGCACCTGCACCAGAGCCTGGGCCTCACGGTCGAATCGCTCAGTGTGGTGATCGCCGGAGCGCGGCGGCGGGCCACCGGTGACTACCCACGGGTGTACGACACGATGATCGGTACCCCGCCCTACGCCGGGCAGCGCGAGACGTGGCTCGTCGCACGGATAGCGGTGCTGCCCAACGCCGACGCGCTGCAATGGCGATTGACCGCAGGAACAGCAGCGTTGGCCACGGCCCAGCGCATCAGTGCGGCGCTGCGCTGCCGCGGCGTCCGAGCCAAGGTCGCCACCGCCACCGATATCGTCGAGATGGAACGTCGTCTGGGCGTCTCGGCGCTGGAGGCGGGTCGGCAGAAATGGCGCTCCGCGCGCAGTGACGCCGGCTGGCTGACCAGCTACCGCTACCGGCCCGCCGATGTGACCACCGAAATCCTGGGTCAGGCCTGGTCTTTGCCGGTCGACGGCGTGATTCAGAACGTCACGTTGTTCGCCGACGGAACCGCCACCGCGACCGTGACCGTGCGCACCACCCAGCCCCCCACCGCGCCGCCCAGCGTCCTTCTGCGCACGCTGTCGGGTCAGCAGGCCCCCGCCCTGGCCGCCGGCATGTGCGGTCCCACCCCGCGGTTGCGCGGCGTCAGGGCCGGGCGTGCACCGGAGAGCTTGGTGCTTCCCGTCGGGCCGTCCGGTGTACTGCTGGGCAAGGTGGGCCAGGGCGACAGGTTGACTCTGCCGTTCAGTGATCCCGGTGAGTTCAGCCGCGTGCACATTGCCGCAGAGGACGCCGTCGCGAAGCGAC
The DNA here is from genome assembly GCA_945957405.1 of uncultured Mycolicibacterium sp. Lineage (GTDB taxonomy): Bacteria > Actinomycetota > Actinomycetes > Mycobacteriales > Mycobacteriaceae > Mycobacterium. Next base: position 4,431 of record CAMFLL010000238.1, read on the forward strand.
TGGTGGTGCGCACCGCGGGTGCCGGCGACCGCATCACCGTGCACACCAGAGATCTGCAGCGGTGGGCCAGCACCCGGATGCCTGACATCGCGGTGACCGACCGCACCCGACCGGCGGCCGGGACGACGGTCAGTGTGATCGACGGTGCGCTCGCACCCGCACCACGGCCGGCCACCGTCATCTCGGTGGGCAGGCCGGGGGAGCCCTACCGCGGGAACGCCGATATCGTCATCAGGCAGGTCGGGCCGGCCCTGGTCGAGGTCACGGCTGCCGGACGGGTCTACACCGTGGAGGTGGAGATGTTCCGGGCCGAGAACCGTTACGTTTCCAGCGAACCGACCAGACTGAACGCGGACCGCGAACTGGTCGACGAAAGGCGATGACGGCCGACGATGACGACAAGTAGCAGCCTGACCGCGGCTCGGCGGCAGTTCGACCAGGGTATGACGTTGCTGGCGGGAGATCCCGAGCTGGCGTTGGCCCGGTTCCGCGACGCCACGGATACCGACGCGGCCATGGCGGACGCCTGGCTGGGCCGGATCGCGGCCGGTGACGACTCGCTGGCCACGCTGGAACAGTTGTACGCCTACGGCGCGCGGCTGCGCCGCGAGAGCAACCGGATCGGCGCACTGCTGTCCGCGCACATCAAGGCGGGTCCCTACCTGGCGATCTCCGTCACAGAGGCCTCGCATGCCGGACTGGCGCTCGCCTCGGCGTTCGTCGACGACGGGCAGTACGAGAAAGCCGAAGCGCTGCTAGATGATTCGGCTCTGCTCGACACCTGGGAGAACCACCAGTGGCAGCAGTACCTGCGGGCCTACCTGATGTTTGCCACGCAGCGCTGGCCGGACGTCATCTCGGTTGCGGCGAAAGTGCTTCCGCCGCAGGCGATCATCATGTCGGCGGTCACCGCGGCCACCAACACGCTCGCCGCGCACGCGGCCGCCCACATCGGTCAGGGCCGGGTGGCACTCGACTGGGCTGACCGGGTGGAGCTGCGGTCGGGCCGCGACATGAGCGGGGAGGCGCGTCGCCGGGACCTGACCGATGCGATGGTGGCGGCCATCGATCCCAGTGAATTCCCCTTGATCGCAGCAGATCTGGCCTATATCCGCGGGATGGCCTACCGCCAGCTGGGCGAAGAGGACAACGCACAGGTGGCGTTGTCGAAGGCCACCATCAACGGCGCTCTGATCGCGGCTGCGCACCAGGCGCTGTCGGATCCGACGCTGCAACTGGTGGTCACCGACGAGGAGACCATCAACAGTCGGACCAATCGCTGGGATGCGAGTACGCAGCTCACGTCGGAGGATCGCCAGCGAGAGGAGAACGAGGGCCGCCGCACCGAACTGCTCGCCGAGGGCCGTGCCCTGCTCGACAACCAGGTGGGGCTCGCCGAGGTCAAGCGGGCGGTGGCCGAGCTCGAGGACCAGATCGAGGTGCGCGCGCTGCGCTTGGCGCATGGGCTGCCGGTGACCAACCAGACCAACCACATGCTGCTCGTGGGTCCGCCCGGCACCGGCAAGACCACCACCGCGGAGGCCCTTGGCAAGATCTACGCGGGGATGGGCATCGTCCGCCATCCGGAGATCATCGAGGTCAAGCGGGCCGACTTCTGCGGTGAGCACATCGGGTCCTCGGGGCCCAAGACCAACGAACTGATCAGCCGCTCGCTGGGCCGCATCCTGTTCATGGACGAGTTCTACAGCCTGGTCGAACGGCATCATGACGGCCGTCCCGACATGATCGGCATGGAGGCGGTCAACCAGCTACTGGTTGCGCTCGAGGTGCATCGGTTCGACTTCTGCTTCATCGGCGCAGGCTACGAGAAGGAAGTGGACGAGTTCCTCACGGTGAACCCCGGTCTGGCCGGCCGCTTCAACCGCAAGCTGCGTTTCGAGTCCTACAGCGCCGACGAGCTGGTGGAGATCGCTGTGCGCTACGGGGGACCGCGCGCCACCGTCATCGAGCCCGCCGCCAAGGACGCCCTCAACGCCGCCTGCCGTATGCTGCGCTCCTACCTGGCGCCCGACGGTACGCACGGCGTCGATGTCATGCAGAACGGTCGGTTCGCCCGCAACATCGTGGAACGCTCTGAGCGACTGCGTGATTCACGTGTTGCTGCCCAGCATCGCACCGACAAGGGCTCGGTGACGGTGGCGGATCTCGAGACCATCCGCACCCAGGACGTGGTCGCGGCGGTCCGTGATGCGTGTGCCGAGAAGCACGTCCGGGTCGAACTCTAGCCAGGGGCCAGGCGTGACGTGACCACGTCCGCGCCGAGATCGACGGCATGGTCGTGATCGTGCGCCGACAACCGCCATGCCGTCGAACTGGGTGCCGACGGGACCACTCGAGACGGCTGCCCGAACTCAGGCGGAGCCGGTGTTCTCCTCGGTGGTGCCCCGCGCGAGCTGCGGTGAATTGGCGAAATGGCCTGCCACGGTGGCGGTTATCTGGAGGAACCGCATCCGGGTGGTGCCGGCCATCTCGCCGCGCACGTCGATGACGCCCCCGGGTCGCAGGTGCGGGTCGAAGGGCACCTCGACCACCACCTGGCCACGGCTGGTGAACTGTTGGGCCAGTGCGGCTTTGGTCTTCTTGTCGGCGTGGCCGTCGGAGTCGTTGAGGACGACGACGGTGCGACGCAACAGGTCCCGCATGCCGTGGTTCTCCAGCCATTCCATGGTCTGTGCTGCGGCACCCGCGCCGTCGGCCCAGGGCGACGAGACGACGACGAGCGCGTCGAGGTCCCGCAGCGCCTCCTGGGTCACGGCGGCGTCCATGGTGGAACCGCAGTCGACGATCGTGATGGTGAAATGGCGGTCGAGGCGCATCGTGGCCTCGCGGTAGACCGCGGGGTCGAGCACGCGTCGGCGGGTGCTGGGCGGCTCGCCGGCGAGCACGTACAACCCTGATGCGTTGTGGCCGACGCGGCCGCGAAGATCAGCGAAGGACTGCAGATTCTTGTCGGCCGCCAGTTCCCAGTAGGAACCGCGCACGGACGGGTCGATGCGGCTGCCGAGCCGGCCGAATGCGGTGTCGGCGTCGATGGCGACAACCCGGTCAGATGGCCGGAGTTCGGCGAAGACCGAACCGACACTGGCCGCGACGGATGTCTTGCCGACGCCGCCCTTACCGAGGATGCCGACCTTGTAATAGCCGCGCAGCGGCGCCCGGATCACGCCTTCCAGCTCGGCGTAGCGGCGTTCCAGGCGCGAGGGACCCGGATTCACCAGTCCGAACGTGATGGCATGGACGGCGCGGCGCCATCCGCGAGCGGGAACTGGCTTGCGAGGTGGCTGCGGGGTGTGTCCGAGGTCAGGCCAGGCCTGGTGCGGAGGTCGGCCGGGGCCCTGTGGGAGCGGCGGAGCCCCGGCGGGCGGCGGAGGCGGGTAGGTGCCCGCCGTCTGTGGATATCCCGGCGGCGGAGGCCAGCCGCCAGGCGGTGGTGGAGCCGGCTGCGGGGGCGGTCCGGGCTGCGGCGGTGCAGCGGCCTGCCGGTCACGAAGAAAGTCTTCACGCTCGGCCACGTACCGATCCTCCTCGAGGTGATCACTGCGGTTGTCGACAGCACCCCTGGTGCCTCGGCTATCCGGACCGTTCCAGTATCCGGCATGCGGCGCGGTGGTCGGCACGAACCGATGTCGGGGAAACAACAAGTCTGGCATCAGCGCAGCGGGGAGTCGTGGCATCGCTGCGGAAATGTGATGCAGTTGCTGCAGTCGACGTCAGCTCCGGTGGCGCTCGAGAAACGTGCCCGAGCCCGCATAGACGGGTCGCGCGCCGCGCGGCGGAGGTCGTTATCGCCGTGCTCTCGGTGCCGCTGAGATGGAATCGTCGGCACAAAACGTTGCACTGCTACAGAAATAAGTGCTACGGTTCAGACATCAGCAACTGCTGCGGAGAGGAAGCCCCATGACAAGCGCACTCAATCCGGGACATCCCTCGGGTGACGGCGTGACGCCCTACGAGGTCGTCGGCGCCTGCGTTCAGGACCCGGACCGATGGATGAACTCGACCGATGAGGCCACCAAGGCCATCTGCCGCACCTGCCCGAAGCGCTGGCTGTGCGCCCGTGACGCGGTGGAGACGCCCGGTGCCGAAGGGATCTGGGCGGGAATCGTGGTCCCCGAGACGGGTCGCGGGCGCACCTTCGCGCTCAAACAACTGCGCTCGTTGGCCGAACGCGGTGGCTATCCGGTTCGCAAATCCACCCGGCGGCGGTATCCGGACCCGACCGAAGGGCGGGAGTCCCACGCTCATACGCCGGACGACGCTGCGTGATCGAGTTCGAGTAGCCGACTACGCGTGCCGGTCACGACCTCGCGCAGGACAGTGAAAAGACCACTCAGCGGCCCCATCCGGGGGAGTGGCCGGAGGGCGGAGTCGGGACCATCGCTGACGGCGGGCATACCGTCGAGGGGTAGTGGTGGTCTCGACCTACCGCCCTCCCGTTCTAAGAATCCGCCTAAACTTTGCGCAAACATTTCGCCGCATCCAGCGAAGCTCCGACTGAGGGCCATGCAACCCGGTGGCGCCGGTCGGCAAAGGCCGCCGACCACTGACAAATGACCCCAACGCGGCGGGTCGGCACGACGATGGTGTGGCGCAGGCCACTGTGACCCTCCTGAAATTGCCGCTGGCAGCTAACTGTCTAAGAGTTCGGCAAGGCCCCGCCAGGGATTCCGGCCGGCGCCGGCCGTCGTGGCCGTCGTCCGAAAGGCAGACTCGCACAACAAGATCCGTCCGCGATGTGGCGTCGCGGGAAGTGTCCACGCGCATCACCCGGAGAGATCCTAGTTAGGTTCGACTAAGTTGGCATGTCAGGCCGGGTTTGGCTTATCGTTTTACGACTTGTCGTGACCCGAGTGATAGGGCCGCCGTTCAGCGCTGCACGGAGCCTTCGGGTCGACGCCAGAAAGACCAGATGATCGGACCGAAGGGGCCAGCCCGCTTCCTCCGGAGTGCAGCGCGGTGGCTCATCAGCACCTAGTCAGCACACAAACTTCACGAAGGGTCAGGTGAGCCGGTGAGGGGAGTGCCCAGCGGGCTGTACAACCCCGCGTATGAGCACGATTCGTGCGGCGTGGCCATGGTTGTCGACATGCACGGCCGGCGCAGTCGGGACATCGTCGACAAGGCGATCACCGCACTGCTGAATCTGGAACACCGCGGCGCCCAGGGCGCCGAGCCGAACACCGGCGACGGTGCGGGCATTCTGCTGCAGGTTCCCGACCGGTTCCTGCGCGCGGTCGTCGAGTTCGACCTGCCCGAGCCTGGCAGCTACGCCACCGGCATCGCATTCCTGCCGCAGTCGTCGAGGGACGCCGCCGCGGCGTGCGCCGCGCTGGAGAAGATCGTCGAGGCCGAAGGCCTGGAACTGCTGGGCTGGCGCGACGTTCCCACCGACGATTCCTCGCTCGGCGCGTTGGCCCGCGATGCGATGCCCACCTTCCGTCAGCCGTTCATCGGCGGCGCCAGCGGTATCGAGCTGGAGCGGCGGGCATACGTCATCCGCAAGCGCGCCGAACACGAGCTGGGGACCAAGGGACCCGGTCAGGACGGTCCCGGTCGTGAGACCGTCTATTTCCCAAGCCTTTCCGGTGAGACGTTCTGTTACAAGGGGATGCTCACCACTCCGCAGCTCAAAGCGTTCTACCTGGATCTGCAGGATGACCGCCTGGAGAGCGCGCTGGGTATCGTGCACTCACGCTTCTCCACCAACACCTTCCCGTCGTGGCCGCTGGCGCACCCGTTCCGCCGCGTGGCCCACAACGGCGAGATCAACACCGTCACGGGTAACGAGAACTGGATGCGTGCCCGCGAGGCACTGATCCACACCGACGTGTTCGGCTATCACAACGACCTCAACAAGATCTTCCCGGTCTGTACGCCGGGCGCCTCGGACACCGCGAGGTTCGACGAGGTGCTCGAACTGCTGCACCTGGGCGGGCGCAGCCTCGCCCACGCCGTGCTGATGATGATCCCCGAGGCGTGGGAGCGCAATAAGGACATGGACGCCGCGCAGCGTGCGTTCTACCAGTACCACGGCTCCCTGATGGAACCGTGGGATGGGCCGGCGTCGGTGTGCTTCACCGACGGCACGGTGGTGGGCGCGGTGCTCGACCGCAACGGCCTGCGACCGTCGCGCATCTGGGTCACCGACGACGGCCTGGTGGTCATGGCGTCGGAGGCGGGCGTGCTCGACCTCGACCCGGCCACGGTCGTCAAGCGGATGCGTCTGCAGCCGGGCCGGATGTTCCTCGTCGACACCGCGCAGGGACGCATCGTCGATGACGAGGAGATCAAGGCCGAACTCGCCGCCGAGCAGCCGTACCAGGACTGGCTCGAGGACGGCCTGTTCCACCTCGACGAACTACCGCAGGGCAACTACGTCAAGATGCCGCACCACCGCGTGGTGCTGCGCCAGCAGATCTTCGGCTACACCTACGAGGAACTGAACCTGCTGGTGGCGCCGATGGCCCGCACGGGCGCCGAGGCGCTCGGCTCGATGGGCACCGACACCCCGATCGCCGTGCTGTCGCAGCGGCCGCGGATGCTCTACGACTACTTCCAGCAGTTGTTCGCACAGGTCACCAACCCGCCCCTGGACGCCATCCGCGAAGAAGTGGTGACCAGCCTGCAGGGCACCGTCGGCCCCGAGGGCGACCTGCTGAACCCCGACGAGAACTCGTGCCGCCAGATCGTCCTGCCGCAGCCCATCCTGCGTAACGCCGACCTGGCCAAGCTCCTCAATGTCGACCCCGATCACGAGATCCGCGGCCGCAAGCACGGTATGCGTGCGGCGGTGGTCCAGTGCCTCTTCCCGGTTGCCGACGGTGGCCCGGGCCTGCGGCGGGCGCTCGAAGATGTGCGCACGAAGGTCTCGCAGGCCATCCGTAACGGCGCCAGGATCATCGTGCTGAGCGACCGCGAGTCCAACGAGTGGCTGGCTCCCATCCCGTCGCTGCTGTCGGTCGCCGCGGTGCACCACCACCTGGTCCGGGAACGCACCCGCACCCAGGTCGGCCTGGTCGTGGAGGCCGGCGACGCGCGCGAGGTGCACCACATGGCGATGCTATGTGGTTTCGGTGCGGCCGCGATCAACCCCTACATGGCCTTCGAGTCGATCGAGGACATGATCGACCGCGGCCTGATCACCGGGATGACCAGCGACAAGGCCAAGGCGAACTTCGTCAAGGCCGCCGGCAAGGGCGTGCTCAAGG
>CAMFLL010000239.1 GCA_945957405.1 uncultured Mycolicibacterium sp.
GTGCCAGCTCGCGGTCCTTGCGGACGGTGGCGTCGGTGATCATGAGCGCGATCAGGATGTCGGCGACGGTGATGACCAAGCCGCTGTAATACATCCACTTCAACGTCGGATCAGGCTGTGCCGCAAAGAAAACGACCAGGAAGATCGGGCCGACGATGCCGAACACGAACATCATCGCCTGCACCTTCAGGTAGAGCCGCAGCGTCGGCATGGCTGCATGGTCTCACGCGGCGCCCCACAGAACTCCCATTGCGCCCAGCGTGCATCCATGTGCATCCGGGAGGTCGGATTCTGCACAGGACTGCACGCTCGCCGCGCAGTGCTAGTTGTTGATCCGGCGCCGATATGCCGACGGGGTCTCGCCGCTGAACTGGGTGAATGCCCGGGTGAACGAACTGAGGTTCTCGAACCCGACAGTGCTGCAGGCCTGTTGCACCGTGGCGTCCGGTGAGGCCAACAGGGCCATGGCGCGCAGCATCCGCGCGTGCAGCAGATATGTGCGCCACGGTAATCCGAGGGTGTCCTGGAACAACCGGCGCAGTGTGCGCTCCGAGACGGCGACGGCCCGGCTGACGCCCTCGACGGTGGCGGTGGCCAGGTGGTCCTTGGTATGCGCCATCGCGGCGGCGACGATCGGATGCTCCGAGGTCGGCAGGCTCAGCGGAGCCTCGTGATCCAGTGCGTCGGACACCAGGTGGGCCAGGGTGCGGAAAAAGGTGTCGGGCACCTCCTCGTCGCCGGCGGCCCTGTCGATCGGCCAGCGCAGCGCATAGATCATCATCTCCCTGATCAGCGGCGACACCGCCAGGATCCGGGCCCGGTCACCGGCATCGTCGATCAGGCTCTGGTCGAACATCACCGCGATGGTTTTCACCTGCGCGTTCATGGTGGCCTGATGTGCCAGTCCGGCCGGCAACCAGGCGGCTTGCTGCGGCGGCAGCAGGTGGTGGCCCGCCGCGGTCTCCACCTCGACCACGCCGCCCATCGCGTATTCGATCTGGTGCACGTCGTGCGAATGCCAGCCGGTCAGCAGCTTGTCGCCCTCATACAGGTAGCTGCCGCCGAGCGCCCGGCCACCGCGTCGCAGGTCGATCCGCGGCGGCTTGGCCGATTCGGCTAATTGTCTGTCCGAACCTGCAGAGACGGTCACGACACTCGAGGGTACAAGTGATGTTGAGCAGTTGCCCAGCGATGACCCGAGACCGACGGGAGAGTGCATGTTAGTCGACGACCTGATTCTGGTGAGCATCGACGATCACGTGGTGGAACCGCCGGACATGTTCCTGCGCCACGTCCCGGCCAAATACAAAGACGAAGCGCCGATCGTCGTCACCGACGACAAGGGTGTCGACCAGTGGATGTATCAGGGTAGGCCGCAGGGTGTCAGCGGGCTCAACGCCGTGGTGTCCTGGCCCGCCGAGGAATGGGGTCGTGACCCGGCGGGTTTCGCCGAGATGCGCCCCGGCGTGTACGACGTGCATGCCCGCGTCCGCGACATGAGCCGCAACGGCATCCTGGCCTCGATGTGCTTTCCGACGTTCACCGGTTTCTCGGCACGCCATCTCAACATGCACCGCGAAGAAGCCACCCTGGTGATGGTGTCGGCGTACAACGACTGGCACATCGACGAGTGGGCGGGTTCCTATCCGGGCCGGTTCATCCCGATCGCGATCATGCCGACCTGGAATCCCGCCGCCATGTGCGCCGAGATCCGCCGGGTGGCGGCCAAGGGCTGTCGCGCGGTCACGATGCCGGAGCTGCCGCATCTCGAGGGCCTGCCGAGTTATCACGACGAGGAGTACTGGGGTCCGGTGTTCCGCACGCTGTCCGAGGAGAACGTCGTGATGTGCCTGCACATCGGCACCGGTTTCGGCGCGATCAGCATGGCGCCCAACGCGCCGATCGACAACCTGATCATCCTGGCCACCCAGGTGTCGGCGATGTGCGCCCAGGACCTGCTGTGGGGACCGGCGATGCGCAACTACCCCGACCTGAAGTTCGCGTTCTCCGAGGGCGGCATCGGCTGGATCCCGTTCTACCTCGACCGCAGCGACCGGCACTACACCAACCAGAAGTGGTTGCGCCGTGACTTCGGCGACAAGATGCCCAGCGACGTGTTCCGAGAGCACTCGCTGGCCTGTTACGTCACCGACAAGACGTCACTGAAGCTGCGTCACGAGATCGGTATCGACATCATCGCCTGGGAGTGCGACTACCCGCACTCGGACTGCTTCTGGCCCGACGCCCCCGAGCAGGTGCTGGCCGAGCTCGGCGCGGCGGGCGCCGACGACGCCGACATCAACAAGATCACCTGGGAGAACTCGTGCCGGTTCTTCGGCTGGGACCCGTTCGCGCTCACGCCGAAGGAGCAGGCGAGTGTCGGCGCGCTGCGGGCCACTGCCACTGACGTCGACGTCTCGATCAGGCCACGCGCCGAGTGGGCCCGGCTGTACGAGGAAAAGCAGCTGGCGAAGGCGTGATGTGCCGGCGTCGGTCCGCTCAGGCGGGCACGACCACGATCAAGTCGTTGCCGTGTCGCTCGACGGTCATACCGGCGCGGCGGGCGACGGCGGCCACCTTGGCCGCATCGTCGGGTTCACCGCGACTGCTCGCCAGGGCGCGGGCAAGACGTCCCTTGTGCGCCTTGTTGAAATGACTGACCACGGTGCGGTGGCCGTCGGCATGCTCGGCGAGGACGTCGACGGTGACAGCCCCGGGCAGACGGCCCAACCCCGCGTACGACCCCGATCGCAGGTCGACCACCAACTCCTGCGCCGCCATCGCGGCCAGGACGGGCTCGAGCACCGGACGCCACCGGGCGGCCAGCGTACGGCCGTCGGGCAGTTTCGAGCCTGCCGAGAGCCGGTAGGCCGGCACCCGATCGTCGGCGCGCAGCACGCCGAACAGCGCCGACCCGACGGCCAGCCGGGCGTGGGCGCGCGATGCCGCTGCGCCACTGAGGGATTCGACGTCGAGCGCGTCGTAGAGGACGCCGGTGTACCGATGGATCGCGGGCAGCGTGGGGGAGGTGCGCAGGTCAGCGTTGCGATCGATCTCGGCGTCCTGGCTTGCCGACAGCCCGAGCGCGCGCCGGCAGGCCGGTGGATCGGCGGCCAGCGTGACCAACTCGCCGACCAATTCGGCGCGCACCGCGTTAAGTTGGGGTGAGCTCAGCTGGTCCAGGTGCAGCGGCGCCCCGTCTCCACCGACGCGCTTGGTCTCTGATGGCGGCAGCAACACGATCACGGTCTGGAAGGGTATCGGTACGGTTGGCGACGCTGTGTCTCGAGGCCGCCACGTGGGCCCCGTCGCCGGCCGAACCGGTCCACGGCATATCGCACCCGGCGCGAATTACAGTACCGGACAAAGGAATTCGCCTGGACATTCACTCGGCGCGACCGGTCGTGCGCCCCGAGCGCTATCCGGCCCGGCGGGCCGAGCGCTTACGCGCCTTTGCCTTGGTCTCCTCGGGCAGGGCATCGATCTCAAGCAGTCGTGGCAGCAGGTCCGGCTCGAGCGTGATCGCCCGGAAGACGACGCCGATGGTGACATCGTGATCCGGGCGGTCGACCACCGAGATCCGGTCGCCCGCGCGCACCGAACCCGGAGCGATGACGCGCAGGTACGCCCCGGGTGCCGCCGCGGCGGTGAAGGTTTTCATCCAGCCCCCGATGTCCAGCCAGGCGGCAAACGTCCGGCACGGCGTGCGAGGTGTGGACACCTCGAGGAGCAGGCCGTCATCACCGACGCGCCACCGCTCACCGATCCTGGCTTCCGTTACGTCGACACCCGACGTGGTGAGGTTCTCACCGAACACCCCGGCGCGCAGGTCCCGACCCAGTTCCCGCTGCCACCGGTCGAGGTCTTCCCTGGCGTAGGCGTACACCGCCTGATCGTCGCCGCCGTGCAGCTTTTTGTCGCCGATCACGTCACCGGCCAGCCCGCTGCCGCGACCACCGCGCATCGGGCCGGGGGCGCTGACCGCAACGGCGCCGTCGGCCGGATGTTTGTCGATACCGGTGATGGTGGTCTGGGTAGCGGGGTTCGTACGACCAGGCGCGATGTTGACCGAGAGAACGTTCGGCATACCCCAGGTTAAGCCGATCGGGTCAGCAGCGGCAGCAGCAGGCTGCGTCGGCGTAGCCGTTCGACCAGGAAGTAGTCGAGGGCATCCGGGACCGACGCCACGATCGGGTACACGTCACAGTCGTCAGCGAGCATCCGCACCACAGCGTGGCTGGTGACCAGCATCCACGGGACACCGGCGCGCGCGCAGACATCGTCGAAGCTGTCGAGGAGCGCGATCGTGCACCGGTCGACCGAGGTCACCCCGGACAGGTCGAGCACCATCGATGTCGCCGATGCGGCGAATTTGGCGGCATACGCGGCCACCCGGTCGATGTTGTCGGCATCGAGCTCGCCGCTGACGGCAACCACGGTCGACAGCCGTCGGCTCTGGGTACGCAGACGCGCCCCGCCGCAGTCGAATACCAGGTTGCTGTATCGCGAGTTCGTGCTGCTCATGGTGGCCCCCATCTGATCCGTGACTTTCCACCTGCAAGTAACGGTATGTGGCTACTCTAAAGTCACCGGGTGCGGCGCCTAATTCTTTGGTAAGAAGCGCTTTTCGGCTACCGGTTGGTAACCGTGGTGAACGGGTCAGGCCCGGCCGCTGGTGGCCAACCGCTCATCGAGTGCGCCCGAGTCGCGGCCGAGCGCCACGGTGCCCGCCAGCATTGCCGCGACCGCGAACGGCAACAGGAACAGGGCCGGACCGTCCACCTGTAGCTGCTCACCGATCAGCAGTGCGCCGAGCAGCACCGCGACGAACGGCTCGAGGACCAGCATGGTCGGCACCGATGCCTGCAGGGCGCCGGCGTGAAATGCCGACTGTTGCAGGACGGTGGCCGCCACACCGACGATCACCAGCGCGTAGGGCGCCGGGTTGCCGAGCAGAGCCGCCCAGCCGCCGTCTTCGAACCGGCGGGTGCAGACCTTGGTCAGCACCGCGATCATGGCGAACATCACCCCGACGGCGATCGCCAACAGCACGGCGCGACGCGGACCCAGCACCCGGGTCGCCGCCGCGATACAGGCGATCACCACTGCGCCGAGGATCACACTCGCCAGGACCCACGCCAGGACCGACGAACCGGCCGAACTCTGCTCGGGATGGGCGACCACGACGAACAGCGCGAGGCCCACGGTGAGCAGCACGGCCCACGCCCACTCGGCCCCCGTCACACGCTGGTGGGCGACGCGGGCACTGATGGGCAAGGCGAACAGCAGTGCCGACACCAGCAGTGGCTGCACCAGGATCAGCGAGCCATAAGCCAGGGCGAGCGCCTGGCATCCGTATCCGAGCACGGCGGTCGCGGTACCAGCCCACCACAACGGCCGGCGCAGCAACGTGAGCACGATGGCGGGATTCATCCCCTCCTCGACGGGCACGTCGCGGGTGGCGAGTTGGCGCACCACGATGCCCAGCGCGGCGAACAGGGCGGCGGCCAGCGCGAGCATGACGACGAACACCCGGTCCATGCCGTCCACCTAACCACATGGCCGCGCGACACGTCGAACGAGGCAACCGATGTCGACGCGGCGGCCGAGCGGGCCGCCTGGTGAAAACCCTTGATAATCAACCATAGTCATGTACAGCGGCCTAACAGCTGACGTCCAGACCGGTGTCGCCGTGCCACAACGGCCCGACACTCTTGCTAGGCTGCACACGCTGCCGGCTGAGCGCCGCAGGTATCTGGCCGCCCGGTGTGCACTCGCGATGGTGCGAGACGGTGGACCTGTTTCATCACGGAAAGTGTGTTGTGCGCGGCGTAGAGATCAAAGCCTTGACGGGTCTTCGCGTGATCGCCGCGGTGTGGGTGGTGCTGTTCCACTTCCGCCCGCTGCTCCACGAAGCCCTGCCCAGGTTCAGCGAGGCGATGGCGCCGCTGTTCAACCCCGGCGCCCAGGGCGTCGACCTGTTCTTCATCCTCAGTGGATTCGTGCTCACCTGGAACTACCTGGAACGGATGGGCCAGACGTGGTCCACCAAGGGCACGCTGCACTTCCTGTGGCTGCGGCTGGCCAGGGTGTGGCCGGTGTACCTGGTCACGCTGCACCTGGCCGCCGCGTGGATCATCTTCACCCACCACGTCGGTCACATCCCCTCCGAGGAGATCCACCAGCTCACGGCGGTCAGCTATGTGCGGCAGGTACTGCTGGTGCAGTTGTGGTACCAACCGTTCTTCGACGGCTCCAGCTGGGACGGCCCGGCCTGGTCGATCAGTGCCGAATGGCTGGCCTACCTGCTGTTCGGGGCACTCATCCTGGTGATCTTCCGGATGGTCAGGGTGACGTCGGCACGCAGCCTGACGCTGCTCGCCTTCGCCGCGTCGTTGCCGCCCGTGGTGCTGCTCCTGGCCAGCGGCCAGTTCTACACACCATGGAGCTGGCTGCCCCGCATCGTGATGCAGTTCCTCGCCGGTGCGCTGGCGTGTGCGGCGATCCGGCGGCTGCAACCCACTGACACGCAGCGCCGGTGGGCCGGCTACCTGTCGGTGACGATGGTCGCCGGCATCGTGGGTGCGCTGTTCTGGCTCTACTACCACCCGATCGCCGGTGTCATCGACAGCGGTGGTGTGGTGGACCTGCTCTTCGTCCCGCTGGTGATGTGCCTGGCGATCGGCGCGGGCACCCTGCCTGCGCTGCTGTCCACCCGCCCGCTGGTCTACGGCGGCCAGATCTCCTTCGGGCTGTACATGGTGCACGAGCTCGTGCACACCGCCTGGACGTGGACGGGTGCCCAGTTCCAGCTGAACCTGCTCGGGCCCATGGGGTTGGTCAGGCTCGCGGCCGTGTTCGCCACGGCGTTCGTCGGGGCCGCGCTGCTGTATCACGTCGTCGAGGAGCCGGCCCGTAAGTGGATGCGACGCATGGTGGATCCGCCGAAACCGGCCGGCGCCGACGCGCAGACCGAGCACCCGGACACCACAGAACCGGCTGAGAAGAACGCCACATCGAGTAATGACCGGGTCACCTCCATCGATGACGTGAAGGGGAGTCACAGCGCCAGATTGTCAGCGCGCGCTGGGTGAGGCTCGCTTGCAACAGAAATGCCTGATTCGAAGGAGGCGGCTTTGGGCCGGTTCATCACGTTCGCAATGTCTCTCACCGTGGTGGTCGGGATGTTCGCGGCGCCGGTGACCAGATCGACGCCCTACCGCACCGTGACACGCGACACACCGCTGTTCCACGTCGCGGTGGTCGGCGACTCTTACACCACGGGCACCGACGAGGGCGGGCTGGGCGCCAACAACTGGGCCGCCCGGGCGTGGGAGCTGCTGGACCGCCGGGGTATCGAGATCGCCCCCGATGTCTCGGCCGAGGGTGCCGCCGGTTACGTCGTGCGGGGCAACCGCAACGGCATCTTCATCGACTCGGTGAACCGGGCCGTCCGCACCGACGATGCACTTGTGGTGTTCTTCGGCTCGCGCAACGACCACGGTGTCAATCCCGAGGACCTCGCCACGAACGCCCGCGACGCCTTCGCGCTGGCGCACCGGATCGCACCGTCGGCGCGTCTGCTCGTCATCGGACCGCCGTGGCCGACGGCCGATGTTCCCCCGGACATCTGGCAGGTCCGCGACGTCCTGAGCCGCCAGGCCCAGATGGCCGGTGCGATGTTCATCGATCCGCTCGTCGAGCGCTGGTTCGTCGGACCCCCGAACCTGATCGGGCCCGACGGTGTGCACCCGACCGATGCGGGGCACGCCTACCTGGCCGAACGCATCGCCCCCCTCATTGCCGCACAATTACCACGAAACACCTGATCCGCACGGCGTCAGGGGCTGCTGATGTTCGAGGGTTTCGACACTGCCGACATCGACGTCGGGGAGGTGCGGATTCATGCCCGCATCGGTGGGACCGGCCCGCCGGTGCTCCTGTTGCACGGTTACCCGCAGACACACGTGATGTGGCATCGGGTGGCCCCGGTCCTGGCGCGGGACCACACCGTGGTGGTGCCCGATCTGCGCGGCTACGGCGACTCGGGCAAACCGGCATCCCAGGCCGACCACTCGTCGTACTCGAAACGCGCCACGGCCGCCGACATGGCCGCGCTGATGACCCGGCTGGGCCACCGCAGCTTCGCCGTCGCCGGCCACGACCGGGGCGCCAGGGTGACACATCGGCTCTGCCTCGACCACCCGGACCGGGTGACGCGGGCCGCGGTGCTCGACATCGTGCCGACGCGACACGTCTTCGCCAATGTCGACAAGACGGTGGCGCTGGCGTATGACCACTGGTTCTTTCTGGCGCAGGCACCCGATCTGCCCGAGGTACTGATCGGCGGCGCGCCCGAGTACTACCTGCGCCGGAAGATCGATCAATGGTCGGGTCCGGGCGCGCAGTTCGACGCCGACGCGATGGCGCACTACGTGCGCTGTTTCTCTGACCCGGACACCATCCGCGCCACCTGCGAGGACTACCGCGCCGGGGCCACCATCGATCTCGACCACGACGATGCAGATGCCGATGCGGGCCAACGGATTTCGTGTCCGCTTCTGGTCTTGTGGGGCGCCGCTGGGCTGATCGACGCCGCGTACGACGTGCCCGAGGTGTGGCGCGGCTATGCCGATGACGTGCGTGGCACGGCGATCGCGTCGGGTCATTTCCTGCCGGAGGAGGCACCTGTGGAGACGGCCGCCGAACTGCGCGCTTTCTTCAGCGCAGCGCTGCGGCCGGGCTGATCGCCGACGGTAGGCCGTGTGCGGCGGCGTAGGCCCGCCAGCCGCCGTATCCGGTGATCTCCCGGTGTCCTTCGACCAGCGCGGGTTCACCGATGACCCCCAGCACCACCGAACCGTCGCCGAGTCGTACCTTGCCGACGGACAGCCCCGCGGGTTCGGCCAGCAGAATGCCGGCCAGCCCGGCCCGCGGCACCGACCACACCTCGACAGCGACCGCGACACCGCCACCGTCGGTGACCCGGACCATCGCGGGGTGCTCATCGTCGATGGACCAGAGCCGGTATGCCGCTTCGGTTTCGGCTTCGCTGACGAAGCTGGCCCCGGCCTCGACCAGGTTGGGGTTCAATTTGAGGCCGCGCATCAGCGTCCCGTTGACCGCGAACAGCACCGTGTCGTCCGTGGTCGGATCGTCCGCCACGACGGTGGTGCCGGACGTGCCGGCCAGGATGCCGGGGATCTCCTCGGCCGCGCCGATCACCCCGATCGCATGCGGTGTCCGGGCCACGAAATCGGCGACGGCGGCAACTTTGGGTTCCATCGAGCCCGCCCCGAATTCACCCGAGTCGATGAGACCGCGCGCCTCGCTGACGGTGATGCGCTCCAACCACTGCTGTTCGGGTGTGCCGAACCGGATCGCGACGCGGGGCACGCCGGTCGGGATGAGCAACATGTCGGCACCGAGCTCGTGCGCCAGCAGCCCTGAGGCCAGGTCCTTGTCGACAACGGCTTCGGTGCCCACCACGGCACCGTCGGCGTCGACCACCACGGGGATTCCACCGCCGCCCGCCGCGACCACGATGGCGCCCGTATCCAGCAGCCGGCGAATCGATTCGATCTCCACGATCGCGGTGGGTGCGGGGGACGCCACCGTGCGCCGCCAGCCGCGGCCCGCATCTTCGGCGATGGACCAGCCGAGCTCGTCGGACAGTTTCCTGGCGGTCTCCTCGGCGAGGAAGGAACCCACCGGTTTGGTGGGCGCCGCGAAGGCGGGATCGTCACGCTGCACCACGGTCTGGGTGACCACCGCGACCACGGGTCGATCGGAGCCCCGCCGCCGCAACTCATTGCGCAGTGCCTTGACGAACATGTAGCCGATCGCGCCCTGGGTGTCGGCGACGGCGTAGTCGATCGGCACCGGGTCCACCTCGTCGCGGGCCAGCTCCGAACGGCGCAGGATGAAACCGACCTGGGGGCCGTTGCCGTGGGATACCACCAGCCGCCAACCCTGTTCGACGAGATCGACCAGGGGCGGTACGGTGCGGCTGACGGTCTCGTACTGCTGGGGGATCGAGTCGTGCTCGGCGTCGGACACCAGCGCATTACCGCCGAATGCCACCACCGCAAGCCGGCTCACGCTGTGGCTCCCCGGGCCGCCAACGCCACGATGGCTTCGCGGAAGCACTGCATCGGCGCCGTGGTGATGCCGGCGCCGATCTGGCCGACCCCGGCCTGGCGGTGGGCGATCCCGGTGTTGATGATGGGCAGCACCCCGGAATCCACCACCAGGCGGGCATCGATACCGGCCGGGGTGCCACCGAAGTTCAACTGCGGCAAGGTGAATGCCGGATTGGTGCCGAGCGTGATCGCGAGCATGCGCCTGCTGTTGGCGGTGGCATCGGCGGGGGTGCCGCCGACGAACTGGACGATCGCCGGTGAGGCCGCCATGGCGAACCCGCCCAGTCCGTTGGTCTCGGTGATGGCCGAGTCGCCGAGGTCGGCCGCCGCGTCATGGCTGCTGTAACCCGGAAAGTACAGTCCGTCAACGGGATTGGCCGGCGCCTGGAACCATTCGTCACCGGTGCCGCTGAGCTTGATCCCGAAGTTGACGCCGTTGCGGGCCATCACCGTCACCATGCTGCTGGCGGGCACTCCGGCTGCCGCGTCCGACATCGATTTACTGGCCGCCATCGACACGTTGAGAAAGAAATGATCGTTGCCTGCCATGAACCCACACACGCGACCGAGGGTGGCCGTGGGTGTGTCGGTGTCCAGCAACGCCAACATGAGCCGTTTGAACAGCAGCCCGGACGCGGCGGCGTTGCGGTTGTGCAGTTCGTCGCCCATGTGCAGGGCTTGGGCCATCAATGGTTTCAGGTCGTGATCGGCCATCCCGCGGACCGCGGTCTGTACCGTGGTGAAGAATTCACCACCGAGCCAGCGCAGCCGGTCGAGCACCGCGTCGGAGTTGGCCCCGAACCGCAGTACCTTGCCGAGACCTTCGTTGAGGTTGCAGTAGGCACGGTTGCCCGCTGCGGCGTTCTCCACCACCCACACCGGCATCGACGGGCTGATGACGCCCGCCATGGGCCCGACGGCTCCGTGGCCATGGCAGGGCTCCAAGGCCACCGCACCGTCCTCGGCGAGCCGTTCGGCGTCCTCGAGGTTGTCCGCCCAGCCCTCGTACCGGATCGCGCCCGCGATGGCGCCACGCTGCGGTCCGCACATGTCCGGCCACGCGATCGGCGGGCCCGCGTGCAGGATGCGACGTTCGCCGGGACCCAGCGCCGGGATGGCCTGCGCGGCCAGTACCACATCGACGAGTCGCGGCTGGGCCGCCAGATATCGGTCGAACGCCACCCGGTTGGCATCGTCGACACGCGGGTCTGCGATGAGGTTGGCCAGCGTCCAACCCACGGCGGCATCGGCGCTCGCCGGCGGTGTCCACGCGAGTTGGGTCGCATGGCCGCCCGCCGCGGTGATGTTGGCCGCGAAACCCGCCAATCCGACGTTCGCCACGTTGAGGTCCTGTTGGAAAAGGTTTTTCACGCGCTGACCCCTGTCCGTGCGGTGATCAACTCGGCCGACCAGGCCGCCGCTTCGGCATTGCTCTGCGCGAC
>CAMFLL010000240.1 GCA_945957405.1 uncultured Mycolicibacterium sp.
CCCACTATCCTCTTCGTCGGCAGCGTCAGATGTGTATAAGAGACAGGGCCGGGACAGACCCGCGCCGCGGGCCAGGTCGTCGACGGAGATCTCGGTGAAGGGGCGCTCGTCCATCAACCGACGGGCCGTGTCCAGGATTGCCTGTTCGCGCTCGTCACCCGATGGTCTCGTGGTGCGCCGCCCCCGGGGCGCACTCGCTCGGCGGGTGATTGTCATGCCAGGCACTTTAACAGTGTGTCGAATTTTTCAACACACTGTTGACCAGTTCGACACGCTGTTGATAGCGTTTGACATATGACAGAATTTGTCGACGTCGTCATCATCGGAGCCGGCATTTCGGGGATCAGCGCGGCCTGGCATCTGCAGGACCGCTGCCCGGACAAGAGCTACGTCGTCCTCGAACGTCGTGAGAATCTGGGTGGCACCTGGGACCTGTTCAAGTACCCGGGCATCCGCTCCGACTCCGACATGTACACGCTCGGCTTCCGGTTCAAGCCGTGGATGTCGGATCAGGCCATCGTCGAGGGCCCGTCAATCCTGAGCTACCTCAAGGAAACCGCCGCCGAAAACGGCATCGACCGGCACATGCGGCTCGGCCACCGGGTGGTGGCAGCCAACTGGTCCGACGCCGACAACCGCTGGGAGTTGACCGTCGAGCGGGCCGGTGAGCAGATCCAGATCGCGTGCGCCTTTCTGTTTGCGTGCAGCGGTTACTACAACTACGACGAGGGCTACACCCCGGCGTTCGCCGGCCGGGAGGACTTCGGCGGCACCATCGTCCATCCGCAGCACTGGCCCGAGGACCTGGACTACCAGGGCAAGAAGATCGTCGTGATCGGCAGCGGGGCCACCGCGGTGACGCTGATCCCCGCCCTGATCGATTCCGGCGCCGCCCACGTGACGATGCTGCAACGCTCGCCGACCTACATCGGCTCGCTGCCCGACACCGATCCGTTTGCCACCAAGGCGTACAAATGGCTGCCGGAGAAACTCGCCTACCTCGCCATCCGCTGGAAGGCCATCGCGTACGGCACCGGCCAGTACCAGATTGCCCGACGGTTCCCGACGTTCTACGCAAAGACGCTGCGGCAGATGGCAGAACGCCGACTGCCGGACGGCTACGACTACGACAAGCACTTCACGCCCAGCTATAAGCCGTGGGATCAGCGCGTCTGCGTGGCGCCCAACGGCGACCTGTTCAAGCGCATCCGTAAGGGCACTGCCGACGTCGTGACCGACACCATCGACCGGTTCACCGAGCGCGGTATCAGGCTCGCCTCGGGCGACGAACTCGAGGCCGACATCATCGTCACCGCGACCGGGCTCAACATGCAGCTGCTCGGCGGGCTGCAGCCCACCAAGAACGGCCAGCCGATCGACCTGACGTCACTGATGACCTACAAGGGGCTGATGTTCTCCGGCATCCCCAACTTCGCCATCACCTTCGGCTACACCAACGCATCGTGGACGCTGAAGGCGGATCTGGTGTCGGAGTTTGTCTGCCGGCTGCTGAACTACATGACCACGCACGGGTTCGACCGCGTCGAGCCGGAGCACCCCGGCGACACCGTCGACGAGCTGCCGTTCATGGACTTCAATCCCGGTTACTTCCAACGGTCGATGCACCTGTTGCCCAAGTCGGGCTCACGCGCGCCGTGGCGGCTCAAGCAGAACTATCTGTTCGACATGCGGATGATCCGGCACGGCAAGGTCGACGAGGAAGCGCTGCGCTTCACCAAACACCATGCGGTGGAACCGGTTACGGCGTGACGACGACAATCCCGTCATCATCGCTGTAGGCGATCTCGCCCGGGTTGAACGTCACGCCGCCGAACGTCACCGCGACATCACGCTCACCGGCACCTGACTTCGAACTCTTGCGTGGGTTGGTGCCGAGTGCCTTGATGCCGATGTCGAGCGTGCGCAACGTGGACGCGTCGCGCACCGCGGCGTTGACGATCAGACCCGTCCAGCCGTTGGATCGGCCCAGTTCGGCGATCAGGTCACCGACCAGAGCGGTGTGCAGCGAGGCGTCGCCGTCGATGACCAGCACCCGGCCCTCGCCTGGTTCGGACAGCACCGACTTCAGCAGCGCGTTGTCCTGGAAACACCGCACGGTACTGATGGGGCCGGCGAACTTCTCCCGGCCGCCGAACTGCCGCAGTTGGAGATCGCAGCTGCGCACATCAGGGCCGAGATCGTCGACGAGGTCAGCGGTGGCGCGAGGTTCAACGGTCACGCGGCGATGTTAGCCGGTCACTCGTTGCGCTGGCGCAGCCTGCGGATCCACAGCACGGCCAACAGCGTGACCACCAAGGCCACCACGTACGGCATCGGCGAGTTGCCTTCGGGCTCGTCCGATTCCGGTACCGGTGCGCGCACGGTGTCGCTGGCCTGCTCGACGGTGGTCTTTGCCTGTGCCGCAGCCTGTTTGGCGCCGTCGGCGATGCTCCCCGAGCCGTTGGTGGCGGTCAGCGGCAGGACCGGCGTCGGCTGCGGAGGCTCGGCCACCTTCTTCGCCGGCGCCTTCTTGGCCGGCGCCTGGTCACCGACCTGCTTGGCGGGGGCCTTCTTCGCCGGAGCTTTCTTGGCGGGTGCCTTCTTGGCCGGTGCCTTCTTCGCGGCGGCTTTCTTGGCGGGTGCCTTCTTGGCCGGCGCCTTTTTGGCGGGAGTCTGCTCGGCCGGGCCTTCGCCCGCCGCCGATGGCTGGTCCGGCGACTGCGGTGCCGGATCCGGGCCGTCGTCGGGCAGATCCTGCTGGTCGGCCATGGGGCTGCTCCTTCGGGGTTCGTCGTCGTACGCCGGCAGTGCTCATCATGCCAGGTCGGATATTGCCGACTGTCACGTCAACCGGTCAGCGTGAGCGCCGCCGCCAGGCTCAGCGCACACGCCATCAGGGCGAGCTCGAACACCGCACGGACCAGGGATGCCTCGGCCGTCAGGCGGTGAGCGCGGGCCGAGGTGAGCCAACCGGTGCGGTTGCGCCAGGCGAGAATCAGCAAACCGGCCGTGATGGCGATCTTCGCGGTGAGGATGCGGCCGTAGGCCGTGGTGACCAGGGCGGCGGGCGATCCGATGGGCCCGAGAGCGGCAATGATGCCACCGCCGACGAGCACCACCACACACCCGAGGGCCAGCTGGGAGAAACGGGGTAGGACCCGCGCCCACTG
Organism: uncultured Mycolicibacterium sp.; assembly: GCA_945957405.1. Lineage (GTDB taxonomy): Bacteria > Actinomycetota > Actinomycetes > Mycobacteriales > Mycobacteriaceae > Mycobacterium. The sequence goes on from CAMFLL010000240.1 coordinate 3,171, forward strand.
GCCCCGCGCGGTGACGGTGAGCGCCAGCGCCGCCAACGTGCCACACCACACCGCCGCCGCCACCGCGTGCACCACGACGGCCGCGGCGCCGAGCATGCTTTCCGAGAGATGCCCGGTCACCGCGCGGGCGGCCACCCCGACCGTCACGATCCCGGTCATCCCGACCCAGGTCGTGACGGCCGGTGGAACGGCCACCGCCAGTACGCACACCACCGCCGCCGCGGCCAGGCTGAACAAACCCGAACGCCCGGTGGACGTGCTCCAGGCGAACTCCAGCACCGTGCGCACCGAGAGGTGTGCGACGGGTGTGGCGGCCGCCTGAGCCGCGGACACCACGATCCGTGACAGCTCCGCGATGAGCCAGACGCTGGCCGCCACCGCCAACGGCACCGACGCGCGGCGAGTGAGCTCGTCGCGATACCGGTCCTCGTCGAGGCGGGCGACCAGCGTCAGCCCGAGACACACCGCTGCCGCCACGTCGGCGACGGCGCGCACGATGGTCGGCTCGAGGCCCAACTCGGGGCGGGCCAGCGCCAACGCCACGGCGGTCGTCGCGACGATGATCGCGACGCCGCCTACGACGAATCGCAGTGTCGTCACGACCGCCTTCGGACCGCCCACAACGCGGCGCCGCCCACGATGACGGCGGCGCCGACCACGAACGGCCAGATCGGGATGGCGTCATCGTCACTGCGCGGCGCGGTGGCCGGTGGCCCGGGTTCGGCCGCAGTGGATGTGGTCAGGTCGAACGACCACGACCCCGACACCACATGACCGTCAGCCGACGTCGCCCGGTAGTTGACGGTGTACGTGCCGGCCGGACCCAGCGGGCGGACGCCGATGCTGACCACCGCGCCCTGGACCTGCGGTTCTCCCGTCGACCACAGATTGCCGTCCGGCCCGACCACGGTCATCGCCGCGAATGTGCTCTGCATCTGTTCGTTGAACGTGGCGCTGACCCGCTCGGGGCCCGCGTCCAGCGCCGACTTGTCGGGGGGATCGGTCGACTCCAGAACTGCGTGCGCGGCGGCGATCGCCGTGCCCGTCATGGTCAGCACTGCGGCCACGGCCAGCACCGCGGCGAGGCGCGCGGCGTTCCTGATGGGCGCCTTCACGCGCCGCGCCTGACCAGGACGATCCCGATGCTGATGGCGGCGACCAGGAGTGCGCCACCGCCGAGGGCGCGGGCGATGTTGTCGGCGCGCAGCGCGGGCTCCGTCGCCTCCGGGGTGGCCGACACCGACGGCGGTGCGGACTGCGGGGCGGGGGTCGCCGCGCCATGATGGTCCTCCGGCATCGACGAACCCGATTCCGACAATTGCAACGTGGGCGCGGGCCGCTCGGGTTCGGGTGCACCCGGGGCGGTCTCCTGATCCCAGTGCACCACCGTCCCGTCGGCGTAACTCTGCGTGGCGGGGAAGGTGACCGTATCGGTCTCGGGGAGCGCCACGTTGATCTGGAACTGCCCGAACTGTTCCGGCGGAATCCCGCCCCCGGCCGCAGCCGTCCACGTCACGGAGCGGTAGGCGCCGTTGTCGGTCCGGTCAAGGGTGGCGGTCCACCCCGGCAGCACCGCCGTGCGGGCGGAGGCGACCTCGGGCAGCACCACCGTGAACACTGTTGTGGGCGAACCTGTTTCCGATTCGTTGGGGACCTGGAAGGTGAGGATCGAGGTCTGGCCGGGGGCGGGATCGTCGGCGTCGACGTGGACATGTGCCGAGGCCGTGGCGACCCCGAGGAACGAACCGAGGTAGAGCGCAGTGGCGGCCGTGCCCACGGTCAGGGCGTGCGGCAACCACGAATCAGAGCGTGACATCGAATGATCAGCTTTCTCGAAAAAGGGATTTGGGGGTGTCGTCAGGTGAGGACGGCACGCGGTGGTCCCCGGTGCGAGATCGAAGCTGCGATCAACTGGAGGCGCCGCCACGGCTGGTCGGCGCGCCGTTCCGGCACGAGCGCAGCGACGGCAGGAATCACACCACCGCGGTAAGCCCGGCAGGCCAGGGTTCGGGACAGCGCCGCGAACAGGTGCTCGCCCAGCCGGATCAGCCCGGCGCCGACGACGACGGCTGCCGCGTGGGCGGCCACCATCAGCGATGACGGCGGCGCCGCCTGCGACGTGCCGTGATGTGCGCCGATGCTCAAGGCAATGTGGCCGAGGACCTGACCGGCGGCGAGCACTCCGAGCAGAGGCACCGCCTGTGCGGCGCGCGGGAAGGTCGCGGTGAAGGCGCCGACGACCCCGGCGAGGACGAGCAGGAGTACCGACGAACCCCCGGGCAGAGCCATCTGCCCGGCGCCCAGACCGTGCGCGGCCACCGCGAGTGCGGCCGTGAAAGCGCCTGCGCTACAACCTCGGGCCTGTGCGGCGGCGCTGGTGGACATCGGCGGAGTTCGGGCTCAGAGCACGCCGAGGCGGGCCATCAGGTCGGCGTCGATCCCGTCGAGCTGATCCGAGATGGCGGTGTGCGCGGCGCGGCGCCGGTCGGCGGGCATGCTCTCGGCCGCGGTGACGGCGGCCGCGAGATCGCTGAGCCGACCGCTGATCGCGGCAACGAACTGCTTGGTCTCGGCGTCCTTGGGGTTTTTGTCGGCGACGGCCCGAAGCGACCGCTCGGCGCCGGCGATCCGCGCCGACAGCTCACCGCCCTGGCCCGAGAACTGGCCCAGCTGACTCAGCGGGACACCCAGCCGGTCGGCGCGGCGCTCGTCGAGTAATCCACGCGCCGCCGTGGCGGCCCGGTAGACGATCGGAACCAGGATGGGCGCCAGCAGCCGGGCCACGGTCAGCGTCCGGCGCACCCGCGACACGGAGAAGAGTTTGCCTTCCCGGGCCGCCTTCAGTTCGGCTTCGGCGACCTTCAGCGCCGACCGGTCGCTGTCGCGCTGCGATCGGATCTGCGCGCGCAGCGCCTTGGCTTCGGAGCGCTCGGCGGATTTGATCCGGCGCACCTCGTTCTTGGCGTCGAGTTTGGCCTCCAACTTCGCCTTGGCCTTGATCGCCTTGGCCTCGGCGCGCCGCGTCGCACGGCTCTTCCGCTTTCTGAACAGGCCCATTCCGGCCGCCTCCCAAGATTGGCGTGGCGTTTCACTGAAGATCCCGGGCGGTTGCGCACGAGTGCTCCCCGACCTCGGGCCAACCCTATCGTCTGGCCCATGAGGCCAATTCCTCACCTGCTGATATGCGACAATGGGACAAACCATCGCGGCGGATATCCGTCTGCCGCATGACGAAAACAGGAAGAGCGTGGAAGGGTCGCGAGTGCGGGTCGCGGCGATCAGCGGGATGATCGCCGCTGGTTTGCTGGTCGGGGGCGCGGGTGGCGTCGGTGTCGCCGTTGCCAATGCTGGGCCGGGACAACATGACGGCGGTCAGGACAACCGCGGTTCCGGCAACTCCAAGGGTAATTCCAACAAGGGTCCCAAGGACCAGGGCCGAACCGGCAAGGACGATGACCGCGGGTCGAAAGATCAAGGCGGGAAGCAGAATTCGGGCCGCGACAACGGCAAGGGCGACGGCAAGAACGACGATCGCGGGCCGGGCCGGGATGGCGATGACCGCGGTAACGGCAATGGTGGTGGCAAAGACGACCACGATGGCCCGCACAATGGGCCTCCCAAAGATGAGCAGGGCGGTCCGCCGCGGGGTCAGCACGGCGATCCCCCGAAAGGTGAGCACGGCGATCCCCCCCGGGGTGGGCACGGTCATCCACCGAAGGGAGAGCACGGCCACCCTCCGAAGGACCCGAAACCGGGTGACGGCGAATGGCCGCCACGTGACCCCTGCGATGACGATGGCGAGGGCAAGCCCGATCCCCCAGAGGGCCCTGGCGACCCCGGCGATCCGCCCGATGCACCGGCACCCGAGGAGCCCGAGTCCGGCGGAGGCGGGGGCGGCGGCAACAGCGGTCAGCCGCCACGCGGTCTCGATCCCATCGAATGGCCGGCAGGGCCCAACCGGCTCAACCCGCCGGACCTGAACTTCGATCCGGCGACGCTGCCCGTCGCGCCCGCGCCCCTACCGGCCGGAACGCCTGGCATCGCCGCGGTGATGACACCGTTCGCGCTGGTCCCACCGCTGATCCCGCTGGTCCTGCCCCCACTGCCGCTGGTGGCGGTCGCGCCCGACCCTGTCGATAAGGGAACGCGGCCGGTTCTGCCGTCGGCGCCGCCGCGCGGATCGGTCACCGAGGCCGCAGGCGGCGGTGCTCTGCCGGCCGCCGGCGGAGGAAACGGGCATCTGCTGCCTGATTCGTTCCGGGCCGGGTACCCCGAGTACTTACGGTCGGCGGCGATGGTCGAGGTGGCGACGCTCGCACTGCCGGGACTCGCCGGTATCGCGGCCATCACCGCAGCCGGCGGGCTGCTGGGCTATCGGCAGGCAAAAGCGGGCCTCGCGGTGAGGGCCGCCGGCACCGCGCGGTTCCTGCAATGAGAACGCCAGTCGCCGGGGAGGGCGACATGAAGATGGAGAGGGGGTGCCATGCCTGCTAGTCGTCGTGTGACTCGAGCGGTCAGTGATGTGCTGGATCTGGCGCCTCGGCGCGGCGAGATCTCGCTGCACAGGCTGGTCGGCGCGGTGAGCGCCAACCGCGGACGCAACATCGACATCAGGATGGCCGAATTGCCCGTCGGAGTGTGCGGGCAGTGGCGGCAGTACGTCGAACATGATGTGTTCCTGATCCAGAATGGTCTACCGACCTGGGAACGCACGCTGGCGCACGAGCTCGGACACCTGGTCCTCGGCCACGAAGGCATGCCGGTCACGGAAGTCGCCCGGGAAAACGCCGAGGTCGCCAGTGATGACCTGATCCGGTACATGCTCAACCAGCGGACCGGATGCATGGGTCCCAGCGGTGAGGACGCCGAGCAGGAAGCCGAAGATTTTGCGGCCCTGCTGATCTACCGGCTGGGTCGGATGCCGTCCGACCGCGCATCGATCGTCCAGGTCCGGCTCGGGGAGGCTTTTGGTTGACGGTCTGGGTGATCGCTGGTCTGCTCGGCATGGCGACCGGCGTACGCATCGGTTGGGCTCTGGTCAACAAACAGTCCCTGGTGAGCACGGCGATGATCGTCGCTCTGGGCAGCCTGGCCGCGGTGGCGGCATTGAACTGGGCACCGCTGACTCTCTTGATCGACACGTGGCTGCACTGGCCCAACGTGTCGGTGGGGTTGAGTCAGGTGGCGCTGATCGCCTGCGCCGCAGGCAGCTGCGTGATGATCACGAGCGTGGCCTCGGGGCGTAGTCCCGTCGTGATCAGACGAATTGCGTTCCTGCAGTACGCTTTTGCCGCTGTGGTCGCGGTGGTGACGCTCTTCCTGTTCTTCACAGATGGTCAGCAACCCGAGATGTCACCCGAGCAGTATCTGATGGCGAACCTCGACTCGACGAGCGTCTCACTGCCCTGGCTGCTTCCGCTGCTCTACATCATGCTGGCCCTGACCCTGGTCTCGTGGGCCGGGGTGCGGTACTCGAGCCGCAGCAGGCGTGGCCGTGCGTTGTTCGTGTTCACCGTCGGCATCGTGCTGATCCTGCTCGCCAGCGCGTTCTTCCTCATTCGCGCCATCGGGACAACGCACCTGGTGAGCATCGGGACGGCCGTGGTACTGCTCGGCTGCGCGATGACGGTGGTGGGCGCGGGCTCGCTGCTGCCGACGATCGAGGACTGGTTCAGCGGACGTCGCGAGCTGACTCTGATCGAACCGCTGCTCACCGAACTCGAGAAGCGTCAGCCCGACATCGGCATCGGCGTGCGGCCGCGTGGACCATTGGTGTTCCGCGTCGCCGAACGGCTCTCGCTGATCTCGGATGCGCTGTTCCTGGAAGCGACGGCGGCCCAGGCCAGGCGCGGTCAGCTACGGCTGACCACGGATTCGGACGACGACGCGGGTCTGACCCTCACCGACATCGAACGTCCCAACGTCACGCCGACCGAGCAGGCCCGCGAGGTCGCGGAATGGATCCGCGCGGGAAGCGACGAATCCGACGCGTTCCCCGGCCCTGAATGGCTCCGGCAGCCGGACAGCTATTCCGACCGGGAATGGATCATCGAGATCGCACGCCAGTACCGCGATCTCGGACGCTGACAACCAACTCCAGACAGACCAAAGGCCCCGGCGATGCGGGGCCTTGATCGAAGAGATGTCTGACTAGTCGAGCTGCTCCCGACGGCGCAGTTCCTCAGCCTTCTGCACCAGGTCCTGCTGGGCCTCCGGCGACAGACCGACGGTGCGCGCGGCGACCCGGCGGACGCCTTCGTCACGCATGTTGGCCAACCAGGTCAGTTCCTTGTCGAGCTTCTCGTAATACTCGTCATCGGTGAAGTAGGCCGGCTTGATCCGGAAGAAGTTGGCCAGCGCCGCCATGGTGGTGGACGACGGATTGGTGCGGTTCCCGGAACGCAGCTGCGACAGGTAGGGCGCCGACATGGTCACACCTTCGGCCTTGAGCGCTGCGATCACCTCGGCCGACGTATGGGGTCCGCGGCCGGGGGGGTACACCGTGTCGAACAGGCGATTCAATCGCGCAGCGAACGTTGTACTCATCGTTTTGACCTCCACTAAACCCGCAAGTGTCGAGTGTTTATCGTATTTGCTGATCATCGTAGCGACTGATGTGCCGTTAACCAAGTGCAAACGTCCGAAAAAATTGACGCGTCGGCAGACGAGAGGGTCGCCGGCCTGCCTGTTCAGCATGCTTCGGATTCCGTACCAGCGGCATATCGCGCAGTATGCGGATACTGTGCACCGGTCCTGGCAGGTCGCTGAAATGAATTCACAATTGTCCTCGCGCGAGCCATCGGCGCAGTTGCCGGGCAACGGCCGCCGATTCCGGGCGCGGTGAGCATCACCTTTGCTAACGCTCGGGGGCGGCCACTCGTTTCGAAGCAAATTGACGGTACCGGGGGTCCGCCGGACGGCCTTCCAGGAACGTTCTCGGCTGTGCACGGCGCGCCATAAAACCCCTTCACCTCGGGTTACGTCACAGTGGACGGTGATGACGCCGGTGCGACGGCAGGCGTCGGTGGCCGGGTGGCACCCCGGTGGCGTCGACGTGCGTCGAGCGGGAACAGATTGACGCGCCGCGTGGGCCGGGTAGGGGCCGCCGGCTAAGTGCGCCGGCGAGCCGTCGGCGCACGCGCTCCGGGACCGGCGCGACGGTGCCTACGCGCGCCTCTGTTTGCCGACTCGGTCCGGGCCGCGGCCGACGGCCCGGGGCGCGCCACGGGAACCAAGGTGCCCGCCCCGGCGCGGTCGGGCCCGGCGGCCGGAACGGTTGCTCAGGCGGCCAGCAGCATCGCGAGGATCGCGGTGTCAGGATGACTGATCGGGTCGACGCCGACGCGGCTGACCATCGAGGTGATGGTGCCGTCGGACTCCGCCTCGACCCAGGCGGCGCGGTGTTCGAGGCCCAGATGCGGTAGGCCGGGCAGTAATACGCAGCCGGAAGCCGCACCGGTGCACTCCGGCAGCGACGGCATCGTCTCGGAAGGCGGATGCAACATCAAGAGTGCGGGTGGTTGGTGGTCAGCGAAATAGCCTGGCGCAATGGCGGATTCGCCGACCACAGTGCCCTCTGCGAGTACCAAGCCGACAGTTCCCGGTTCGGGCGTGTCCGGAAGCTCCTCGCGCACACCGAAAATCGTGGTGGTAGACAGCAGGCCGGGTAGCGATGCCACCCGCACCGCCGCCATCAGCAGCTGCGCCCATTCCTTGGTGGAATCCGGCCAACGGCCCGACACCACGAAGCCCTTCAGGGCGCCATGAGAATGAAAGGGGGCGAGGCCGATCGGCCGCCCAGACCCTGTTTCCATCTGGCCCTCCGCGACTGCTCGTTGAGACTGCTGTGCGCGACACGACTGCGGGTCGGTTTGCTCAGGATGAGCCACGACATGGCTGGCACGCAAGAGGACACGAGTGCTAACGGCCGGGCCGGCCCAAAATAGAGGGCGCCGCGCAAAGTGCGCGGCGCCCTGAACTTCAGTGTGGTCGACCTCTAAGCGGGCGGGTACACGCCCATCTGCTTGCCCTTGTCGGTCTGCCAGAAGATGTCGGTGATCTCGTCGATGGTCTTCAGCAGCTTCTCGGCCACTGCGACATCGAGCGACTTCTTGACGTCGCCGGCCCCATGCACGCCGTCCCAGAACAGCTGATGCAGGTTGGGGAACTGCTCGAAGTGGTCCTTGGCGAAGAAGTCCGCCCACAGCACCATCAGGTGGTGCTTGACCTCTTCGGCGCGCTGTTCCTTGATGATGATCGCGCGGGCCTTGAA
>CAMFLL010000241.1 GCA_945957405.1 uncultured Mycolicibacterium sp.
GTCGACTTCTTGGTCGCGCAGCCGTTCCAGGCAGCGCAATTCCACCTCGCGATCGTTTCGAGTCACGTAGATGACCAGCCCGTAGCCGTAGTCCTGCAACTGTCTTTGCAGGTAGGGAGCCGCTTCGCTGGAGAAGGAACTGTTGCGCATATCGGGCATCACCAGCCCGACCGTCCGCGTGCGGCTGCGGCGTAGACCGCGGGCCACGGGGTTGACCGCGTAGCCGAGTTCGCGCGCGGCCTCGACCACCTTGGCGCGCGTCGCGGGCTTGACGTATTCGTGATCACTGAGCGCCCGGGATGCGGTCGATATCGAGACCCCGCTCGCGAGAGCGACCTCGCGCAGCGTCGTCATTTCACAAACGATACCAGTCTTTTTGCAGAAATTTTCATTGACCTTTTCAGGTCAGCTGCTGTTCACTGAACCCGCTACGGACGGCGCAGGTGCCAGCGTGTCTGGAAAGGACAAGAGATTTGCTGAACGAGAGTCCGACACCAGGTGGTGCCGAGCGTTCCGGCATTCGCGCACTCTTCTCGCAGGAAGCTCGCTGGCAGGCCTGGCTCGACATCGAGGCTGCCCTGGCACTGACACAGGCCGAATTGGGCATGATTCCGGCGGACTCGGCGAAACGGATTGCCGACGTCGCCCATCTCTCGCTGCTCGACGCCGACCGTCTTGCCGAAGCCGCCGAACGGACCAATCATCCACTCGTACCGCTGGTCTGGGAGTTGTCCCGTGTCGCAGGAGATCACGACGGCGGCTGGGTGCACTGGGGGGCGACAACCCAGAACATCCTGCAGACCGGCGATATCGTGCTGCTTCGGCTGGCGCATGTCATGCTTCTACGCTCGCTGGCGGCCATCCTCGACGAGTTGGCCTCGCTGTGCGAACGAGCCGCAACGATGGTGATCGCGGGTCGCACCCATGGCCAACATGCTGTACCCACCACCATGGGATTCAAGGTGGCCGTCTGGACCGACGAGCTGGCCAGGCACGTCGAACGGATGCGATCAGCCGAGACCCGGGTTTTCACGGCGATGCTGGGCGGCGCGGTCGGCAACTACGCATCGCTGGGCGAGCAGGGTCCTGCCGTCCAGGATGGTGTCGCGCGGCGCCTGGGTCTCACCCCGATGACAATCCCAGCTCGATCTGTCGGCGATCACCTGGCGGAGTATGTCTGCCTGCTGGGTCTTCTTGCGGCCACCATCGCCAAGATGGCACGCGAGATCTACACCTTGATGAAAACCGAGTTCCAAGAGGTCGAGGAGCCGGTGGCCAAGGGCACAGTTGGTAGCTCGACCATGCCGCAGAAACGAAACCCCAAGCTGTGTCAGGCAATCATCGCCGACTCCGCCACGCCACGGGCCATGGTTGCGGTGGCGCTGGAGGCCATGCAGGTCGAGCATGAGGCGGACCGCTCGCATTACCTCATGATGCAACGTGCCCTCGAATCGTCGGTGGTGGCAACGGGAGACATGCTGTCCGGCATGGCCAAGGTGCTCGATGGATTGCAGTTGTTCCCCGAACGGATGAGGCGAAACGCCGAGTTGTCCAATGGGCTGATGATGAGCGAGGCGGTCATGTTGCACATCGGTCGAACCGCCGGCAGACAGGCGGCGCACGACATCGTCTATGACAACGCACAGCGCGCCGCGCTGGAATCGATACCACTGGCCACGCTCCTGGCAGCAGATCCGCGGGTCACCGGACTCACCACCGGCGACCTCGACCGACTGCTCGACCCCGAGTCGTATGTCGGCCTGAGCGCCCAACTCGCCCAGCAGGGCGCTGAGTTGGGCCGGCGAGCGGCCGTCGAACTCTCCCACCACATCGACGAGTTGAGCACCATCGCGTCAGGCCGGTTCGGATGAAAAATGCCCTGCGCCACGTCGCGTCCTCACCAGACATCGTGGAACGGTGCGTCGCCGCGCTGTTCGGGCTGCTGGCACTCGGCGCCTTCGTCATCGCACTTGAACTCGGCTTCTATCGCAACACCCAGCCCGGCCCCGGGTTGTTCCCGGCGTTGATATCCGCGCTGCTGTTGGTGCTGTCGGTGCTGTGGTTCATTCAAGGCGCGCGCATGCCTCCTGACGACACGTTCGCCCGAGCCGAGGAGATCGCCCTCGAGGGTTCTGGCCTGACCCCCGAGGATCTTGCCCCGGAGGAGCCTGCCGCGACTTCCGTTGGCGTGCTGATCTTCTCAGTGGTTTGGGCGGTGCTGCTGATCCTCGTCTTCACGACGGTGGGATTCACCGTCTCGATGACTCTCTACGTCAGCGGTATGTTGCTGTTCGTCGGTAAGACGTCTCGCGTGTGGACTGTCCCTGTTGTCTTCGTCGGCACCGTGATCGTGGCGATTGGAGCCCACGCCCTGGGTATCTACCTGCCCGAACCGATCAATTATTTCCGGTGGCTGGGCCTCTGACATGGATGTACTGAGCAACTTGCTGCTGGGTTTCCAGCACATCCTGACACCAAGCACGATCGCGTTCGCGATCCTGGGCTGCGCGTTGGGCATGCTCACCGGTGTGCTCCCCGGCTTCGGACCACCCGCGGCGACAGCGCTGCTGCTTCCGCTCGCCTTCGTGCTCGATCCGACGGCCTCGATCGTGATGATCGCCGCCATCTACTACGGATCGATGTACGGCGGCACGATCACGTCGGTGCTCCTCAACATCCCCGGTGAAGTATCCAGTGTGGCAACAGGTATCGACGGATACCAGATGACCAAACAAGGACTTGCCGGTAAAGCCTTGTCGATCTCTGCCATCGGATCCTTCGTCGGCGGCATGATCGCCGTGGTCGGCGTGCTGTTTGCGAGCCAATTCGCCTATTTGGCGGTGAAACTCACATTCGTGGACATCTTCGCATTGTCCTTGCTGGCGCTGATGCTCGTGATCGGACTCGCCGGCCGTTCGATGGTGAAGGGCTTGTTCTCAGCTGCCCTGGGCCTTTTCATCGGCACGATCGGACTGGACCACTTCTCCGGTTCTCCGCGGTACACCTTTGGTGTCCAGGAACTCTCTGGCGGTATCAGCTACATCGCGGTCATCATGGGTATCTTCGGCCTCGCCGAGATACTGCGGAACATCGCCGCACCGACCCCGACGGATTTCTCGTCCAACATCGGTTCGCTGCGGCTGAGTCTGCGCGACATCCGGGACACCCTGGGTTCGATGGGGCGCGGTACGGTCATCGGCTTCTTCTTCGGGCTCATTCCCGGCTCCCCCGCGGCCGCCAGCGCGTTCACGTCCTACGCCGCCGAGAAGCGGTTCTCCAAACATCCCGAGAGATTCGGGCGCGGTGCGATCCAAGGCGTCGCCGGCCCTGAGACGGCCAACAACGCGCTGGGTATCTCGAATTTCATCCCGTTGATGACCCTGGGCATTCCGTCGTCGAGCACCATGGCCATCCTGCTGGGCGCCCTGCTGATCAACGGACTCACACCGGGCCCGCTTCTCTACCAACAGCATCCCGACATCGCCTGGGGACTGGTCGCCAGCCTGATCCTGTCCAACGTGATCCTCCTCATCATGGCGTTACCACTCGTCCGGGTGTGGGTGTCCATCCTGCGTATCCCGACGCGGGTCCTGTACCCGGTGGTGCTCGGCATCATGACGATCGGCGCGTTCACCATCAACAACAATGTGTTCGAGGTGGGTGTGATGTGGGTGTTCGGCCTTGTCGGGCTGGCGTTCCACAAGTTCAACATTCCCCTGGCACCGATGGCGCTCACTCTCGTGCTCGGGCCGATGCTCGAATCCAATCTGCGCCGGGCACTTTCGCTCAACACCGATCTGCTCAGTACGCTCACCGAGAACCCGATCGCACTGACCGCGCTGTTGCTGATCATCGTGATCTTCGTGGTCAAGGCGGCACTGGCGATCCGCCGGCGCATCAGGCCGGTTCCCACGGCAGTTCCGGCCTCATCCGGAGGGAGGTAGCCGGGTCCACCACCATCGCCGCATCGGCGCCACTTCGATTCACCAACCATCTCGACGGGGAGACCAATGATCAAGAAAGCTCTGACCTTAATTGCCGTACTACCCTTGTTGGCGGCCTGCGGTGGCGGCGGACCGACCTCGAGTGATTCGAGCTCAGGCTCGGGCGAGGCATTTCCGGCAAACTGCCAGTCGATAAACCTCATCGTCGGCTTCTCCGCCGGTGGCGTCACAGATCTCGCGTTCCGGGCAGTGGCCGACCAGTTCGCCAAACAACTCGACACCGATGTACAGGTCATCAATGCGGCCGGTGGTGGTGGTTCTGTGGCAATCAACCAGATGAAGGCAGCGCCTCACGACGGCTGCACAATCGGAAACGCCAACATCCCAACACAATTGCAGTACCTCTACCCGGAGGTCGACGCGGGCTACACGAAAGACGACTTCGCACTCGCGGGTGCCTTCGGAGTGGGGCCGCAGGCGTTGGCTGTTGCCGCAGACTCGCCGTACAAGACTCTGGACGACTTGATCAAGGCCGGTAAGGACAAGGGCAGCCTCACCGCTGTGGTCGACGCACCCAAGGGCAGTGACGCGATCATCAACGCACAATTCGCCAAGGCTGCGGGGATCACGGTCCGCCAGGTGGTGGTGGACGGCTCCTCCGAGAAGGTCACCGCGCTGCTCGGCGGTCAGGTGGACTTCACGGACGGCGGGCTCGGCGGGCTGCTCCCCTCATTGCAGTCTGGCCAACTCAGGGCCCTGACCGTGTGGTCACCTGAGCGCAGTGACTCCGTACCGGACATTCCGACCGCCAAGGAGCAAGGTATCGACGTGGTCCAGGAAACCCTCTTCGGGTTGATGATGCCGGCCGACGTCCCCGATGCCGCCCGACAGAAGCTCGAGGACACCCTGAAGACGACCACCGAGAATGCCGACTTCAAGAGTCAGATGGACAAACTGGGTATTCCCGTGGCCTTCATGACCGGCACGGAGTTCTCCCAGGCATGGGACAAGATGGCCGACACCATCAAGGGGATCAACTTCGATTCGCTGTCCTGAGGCGCTGCGCTGTCGGTGCTCTGGCGGACGGTGTTCGCCGAGCACCGACAGCAGAGACTCTCGAGCTACGCCCGTACCTGTCGCCGGTAGGTCAGCTTGTCCAGTTCGTTGCCGTACTCGTCGACCGCTGCCACGTCCATTTCACTGACCACGGTTCCAGGTCGCACGTCGACACGGATGAAGGCGTAGTTACGGAACCGCACGCGCGACCACGCCACCCCTTCTGATTGCTTGTCCCCCTCCGAATCCCACACATAGCTGTTGGGCACGAACGTGTCGGCGACCTCGTGGCCGCGGTAGCTCTCCATCTCACCGGGTTGGAAGTTGTACCGCGGGCGCCCACCCGAGCCGACGGTGTAGTACACGGTGCCGTCGCTCTCCGGGTACACGACCGCGTTGTCCCCGGCCACCCGCGTCGGGCTGCCACCGCGGATCGGGTCGGTGCGCTCGAACACATGGTTGTGGCCCTGCAGTACCAGATCGACCTGATGACGATCGAACAGCGCGGCCCAGGCCGCCCGCACACCGCCGTCGCTGGCGTGCGAATCCGTCGTCGAATAGGCGCAGTGGTGGAAGAAGCACGCGATGAAATCGATGTTCGGGTCGGCGCGGTGAGCCGCCAATGTCTGGTCGACCCAGGTGTTCTGGGCCCCACCCGAATAGCCGGTGTTGGCCTTGATCTCGTAGCTGACGTCGTTGGCGTCCAGCGAGAGCACAGCAACATTGCCATATTTGAACGAGTACACCGACGGGCACCCGGTGGGGCCGTTGCCCGGGAAGTCGAGCCGAGCCAGGTGCCCGGCGTACCCGTGGACCGGGTAACTGGCTTCCATGTCGTGGTTGCCGGTGGCGAACATCCACGGCGTCGTCGCGGCACTGCGTTCGATGGACCCGAAGTACACGTCCCAGACGAACGGATTGAACTTGTCGAAACCCGACGGCGGGTTTCCACCACCCGAGGGCACGAATGTGCCGGGCTTGCCTTCGCCGGACGGGTCGGCGTAGGCGATGTCGCCGGCCAGCACGTGGAAGTCAGGCCGGGATGCGGCGATCTGGTTCACCACGTTGGCGGCGTGGGCGACGGTCGGATCGTTGTCGGCCTTGTAGTAGTTGTCGTCGTAGTCGCCCGCAGTCAATCCCGGTGGCAGGACCGGTGTCTCGTCGGTGCCCTGATCACCCAGCATGGTGAACCTGAACGGAAGCAACGCATCCCGGGTGGTGGGCATGGCTGTCGATGCCGACAGGATGTCGCTGACGAAGCCGTCATCGGTACGCCATTGGTAGAAGTGCGGCGCGCGCCCCGGCAGACCGTCGACCGGGGCGTGCACGTAGAACTGCTCGGCGGCCAGCACTCCTCCGCGCTTGTCCGGAATCTGCGTGACGAGGTTGCGCACTTCGGCCTCGATGGTCGCGCCCAGGCCCGGTGTCGGCCCGTGGTCGACGAAGACCTTCAGGCCGCTGGGATTTCGCGACAGTTGCGCGGTGAAACGCAACTGGCTGGCTGCATCCGGTCCATAGCCCACCCGCCGGTTCGCCACCGCCAGCGGCGCATCGGCCGCATAGGCCCGGTGGCCGAACGGTGACACGCCGACACCGGCGATCGCTGCCAACGCCGCGGAACCACGCAGAAAGTTCCGCCGCGACACGGGGTGCCTGCGCAGAAAGTCTCGGTGCCACTCGTACTGCTCGGCCATGGTCATCCGGACGGCCAGTTCGGTCGGCACGCCGGTGTCGGGAATCTCGCCGGGTGCGGTCAGGCGTTTGTTACCCACCCGAATGATGGTGGCCCAACCGGCGGCACCACGCTGTGCGGCACGTCAAACGCAGGGCTACAGGCGGGTGAACAGTTGTCGGTCAACTGCTGTCAGGGCAGGTACGTCGACAACGTCACCAACAGTTGCCGATCGCCCACGAACCCCTGTCGGCGCATCGAATGAATTCATGGTATGGCCATTGTTGAGTTGCGTTGGACCAACCATTTGGTCAAATGTGGTGAAACAAGAATGGGAGACTCAGCAGCCCTGCGTTCAGTCCGATAATGCCAGTTCACACGGCGTTGTGAAACATGGTGCAGGAGGCTTTCGACCTTCCAATACGGCCCTGAACTATCATTCTGAGCGGAACCAGATATCGAGTGACGGAGATGTAGTCTTGTGACCAATTGGCATATAAGGGATTTCGCCCCAGAAGACCTCGAAGCCGCGATCCGCCTCGATTCCGCATCGACAATGACCGAACAGCGGCCGCTTTTCGATGCATCCGACGTCGTGAACAGTCTGCAAGACCGGCATCCGGCCGTGGTGGCGATCGCACGCGGCGAGCTCGTCGGAGTCGCCATCAGCCGCGTCGACGCCGACCGGGCGTGGGTGTTGCGCCTATCCCTCGACCCAGAGTGGCGAGGCAAGGGCCTCGGCAGCAGTCTCCTGAGCGCGCTCGAACATCGACTGCTCTCGCGGGGAGTGCGACGCATCACCGCCATCCTCCCCGACGGTGAGACAGGTACCGCCGCCTTCGTCAACTCCGGCTTCGTGCAGCGAAGCGGCATAGCCCATTTCGACAAACACGAGATGATGTCACCGCGCGCCGCGGCGGTACTGGCGCGTCTGGGTGGGGCGGTCCCCGCCGCGGGTCAATGGCAACAGATCGCGGGCATGGTGACAGAGAAGACCCTGATCGAGCGGCGTATCGTACTTCCGTTGTCCATGCCCGAAGAGGCAGCCGAGCACGGCGTCGTTCCGCCGCAGGCGATCGTGTTGTTCGGCCCTCCAGGTACCGGCAAGACCACGTTCGCTCGCGGCATTGCAAGCCGACTCGGTTGGCCATTCGTCGAGTTGTTCCCGTCACGCCTCGCCGTCGGCGACGGCGGCCTCGCGGCGGGCCTGAGCGACGCGTTCGACCAACTGCACCAGCTGGACAACGTCGTCGCCTTCATCGACGAAGTCGAAGAGGTTGCCTCCCAACGCAGTCCGGGCGAACAAGCCGCGACTGCGGTTGTCAACGAGCTGTTGAAGAGTCTCGTGAGCTTCCGCAGTCGTTCGGGTCGACTCCTCGTATGCGCGACGAATTCGGTGGGCGAGCTGGACTCCGCATTTCTTCGGCACGGCCGGTTCGACTACGTCCTACCGATCGGGCCGCCAGACGAGCAGGCAAGAGATGCGTTGTGGCGCAGATACATCGACGATCCTGACATCGACGTTCCGGCACTGGTCTCAGCGACGGCAGGATATACGCCCGCCGACGTCACCCACGTGGCTCGTGCGGTAGCACAAGCCACGTTCGAACGGAGTATCGACACCGGTGTGCGTTGTCGCGCTTCCACGGATGACTACTTGCGCACCATCGATGCGACACGGTCGACCCTCAGCCCCGAGCAGGTGTCGGACTTCGAAACAGAAACCACCCAGTTCGCCCGGGTATAGCCGGCCAGCCGACCCGAGATCGACGGACATGACCAACCCTGGTCAGAGCAGGCTGACGGACACCTGCTTCAGGCGTGTCAGTTCGTCGACTCCCGGCAGGCCACCTTCCTTGCCGAAGCCCGAGGAGCCGAAACCGCCCTGGGGGATCTCCGGCCCGAGCACGAAATAGTCGTTGATCCATACGCTGCCGAAATTGAGGTCGCGTCCCGCGCGCATCGCCCGACCGCTGTCGCGGGTCCACGCCGAGGCAGCCAGACCGTAGATGGTGTCGTTGGCCAACTGCAGCGCCTCCTCCTCGCAGGAGAAGGTCTGCACGGTAGCCACCGGTCCGAACACCTCACCCTGAACCAGGTCATCATGTTGCTCGACCCCGGTCAGGAGTGTCGGGTTGTAGAAGAAGCCGGGTCCGTCGGGAGCGGTGCCGCCGATGACGAGCTCGGTGGTGGCGCTGCGGCCGTCGACCGCCTTGGCCACCTGCTGGCGGTGCGCCTCGCTGATGAGCGGGCCCAGCTGGGTCGCCGGATCGGCCGCGTCGCCCGGCACCCACTCGGCCATGCCTTCGGCCAGTCGGCTGACCAGCTCGTCGTGCCGCGACGGATCGACGAGGATCCGGTTGCCCGACATGCACTCCTGGCCGGCGTTGAACAACGTCGCCACCACCAGCTTGGGAATCAGGACGTCCAGGTCGGCGTCGTCGTAGACGATCACGGGCGCGTTGCCACCGAGTTCCAGCACGACCGGTTTGAGGTTTCCGCCGGCGAGTTCGGAGATCCGCCGCCCGGCGCGGGTGGACCCGGTGAAGGACACCAGGTCGACGTCTCGGTGCCCGGCGAGGGCCTCTCCCACGGTCGGCCCGCGGCCATGCACGATGTTCAGCACGCCCGGTGGCAGCACCTGGTTCGCGAGTTCGACGAACCGCGCAGTCGACAGCGGGGTGGTCTCGGCCGGCTTGATCACCACGGTGTTGCCGGTGACGAGCGCCGGGCCGGTCTTCCAAACCGCCTGCTGCAGTGGGAAATTCCACGGCGTGATGGCGGCGACGACGCCGACCGGTTCGCGTCGCACCATAACGGTGTTGTTCGCCACGTACTCACCGGCCGACAGCGCGGCGCCCGAGCGCCCGGCGCCTGCGAAGAACCGCAACCCGCCAATGATGCCGGGCAGCTCGGCATCGCGGACGGCAGTGATGGGCTTTCCGGCGTCCACACTCTCGAGTTCAGCGAGCTCGTCGAAGTGATCGGCGGCGAGTTGCGCCACGGCATGCATGGCCTCGGACCGCTGGGCGGGTGTCTGGCGGCTCCACGCCTTGGCTGCCTCGCGCGCCGACCGGACCGCGTCGTCGACCTGGGACGCGGTGGCATCTCGGAAGGAGGCGATGACGTCACCTCGCGACGGGTTTAACACGCGCAGCTCTTCGGCGCCGGCTCCCGCACTGGCATCGCCGTGGATCAGATTGTTGACGGTGTAGGTACTCACTGCGGTCTCCTAGGACGAATACTGTTGGGCGAGACTAGACGTGGCTCGGTGTTCGTGGGGCAGCCATGGCAGGTCGCTCGTACGACAACGTCGGGCTGCCGAGTCGGTAGTCGGCCTCGGTGCTGCCCAGCAGCCGGCGTTCGCGGATGTAGGGCAGTGGCCGGCTGGGGTCGGGGCTGTCGATCTCGCGGGCGAGCCGGTGACCGGAGTAGATGGACTCGGCGATGAAGTTGGGCGCGTAACAGTCGCCGATCCGGTAGACGCCGACGATCCCGGCCCGTTCGAGTGCATCAGGTGCAGCCTTGAGGTCCCGGTACAGCTGATCATTCGAATACCGTTGTGTCACCAGGACGACACTGTCCGCGGCGATGGGGACCTCTCGATCGGTCCATGCCTCGGTCACCACCGCTGCGTCCGCGGTGATGCGGGTCAGGCTGGCGTCGGTGCGCACCTCGATGCCGAGCTCGCGCACCTCACGGTTCACCCTGGGCGATTCCGCGGTGAAGTGGCTGTAGGGCGAGACGGTGTGATGGTTGGTGACCAGGGTGACCTGATGCCCTTCGGCCGCCAGCTTCTCGGCCAGCAGGTAGCCCATGAAATACCCCTCGGAGTCGAAGATGACCACCCGTTCACCGAGCGGCTTGCCCTCCACCACCACCTGTCGCGGGGTCAGCACGTGCGCCAGCGCGGCGTCGGCGCCCGGGACGGCAGCCATGTGACTGCCGTGCCTGCCATCGTCGGCCCACCGGGAGCCGGTGGCGACCACGACGATCTCGGCACCGTAGTCCAGGACGTCCGCGGTGGAAAGCCGTGTGTTGAGAATGGTCTCGACATTCGGGAGCTTGTCCAGCTGGATCTGGCGGTAGTCCACCAGCCGCCGCCACTCATTCAGACCGGGCAGCGTCGCAACCCAGTCGATGTGTCCTCCGATCTCCGCCTCGCTGTCGACGAGGTGCACACCTGCCATACCGCGTTTGCCGAGCACCATGGCACATTCCATGCCCGCCGGTCCCGCGCCGACCACCAGCACCGTGCGCTCGCGGTTACCGGCCGGCGGGTAGATCTCGGGATGCCAGCCGCGCCGATACTCCTCGCCGATGGTGGCGTTCTGGGTACAGGCGATGCGGGAGCCGAAGTCGAACTTCGAGATGCAGAGGTTACAGCCGATGCACTCACGGATGTCCGCGAGCTGCCCCTGCTCGATCTTGGCCGGGAGAAACGGGTCTGCGATCGAGGGCCTGGCACCGCCGACGATATCGCACTGACCCGACCGCACCGCTGTGGCCATGGTGTCCGGATCGGTGAATCGGCCGACATTGACCACCGGTTTCGTGGTGTGCGCCTTGGCAATCGACACGTAGTCCCGTTGGAAGTTCTCGTGGTGGGTGCGTGACGGACCGATGTCCTCCCCCTGGGAGGTCATGGTGCCGATGTTGACGTCCCAGTAGTCGACCAGGTCGTCGAGGTGCTCGAGGAAGCGCGCTCCGTCGTCTGTCTCTTATACACATCTGACGCTGCCGACGAAGAGGAGAGGGGGGGGGG
>CAMFLL010000242.1 GCA_945957405.1 uncultured Mycolicibacterium sp.
ATCGGGTGTGGTAAATCTATGATTCTTAGCTAAGCTGGCTCGATGGTGGGTGGGGCGATCATGGAGCGCACGCGTTCGGTCCAACGGAACTGCATGCCATGGCTGCTTGGTTCCGGGGTTGCGATCGTGCATTTGGGTGCCGCTGCAGTGCTCAGTCCCTTTGTGGGGGCGCTCTACGAAGACGGGACGGAATTCCACGAACTCGCGACCGGCCTGGCAGAAAGGTTCGACTACGGACCACCGGAAGCATTTCGGCCGCCTGGCTGGCCGATGCTGCTGGCCGTTCCCTACCGAATATTCGGCGCGCACCCGAATGTGGGGCTGGTGCTCAGTGCGGTTCTGGCCGGACTGACCGTCGTGGTGTTGATCCGGCTCGGCGGTCGACTCGGATTGTTGCGGTTCCAGGCCGGACTCGCTGCCACCGGTTACGGACTGTTCCCCTGGGTGCTGGTCATCGGCGCGTCGCTGTACGCCGAGACACTCTTCAACTTCCTTACCGTTTGTTTGTGCCTGCTGATCATCGAACTCCGCGATCGACGGCCAGTGCCGTCGTGGTTGTGGCTGTGCGCGGGACTCATTGCGGCCTACGCCACGCTGGTGCGCCCCGTGATGGTGTTTTGGTTGCCGGTCGGCCTTTTGTTCGCCCTCGGCCGTAAGTTCGACTGGCGTGCGGCCACCGCCATGGCCGTCGGCATGGCGATCATTCTGGGTGCCTGGACGTGGCGCAACGCCGAACGCCTCGATGCATTTGTTCCCCTTACCACCGCGGGTGGCCTGACAATCGCGCTGGCCAACAACGACCTCGCGGGTGCGGCGCAAGCCCAGGAGGGCCTGCCCCCCGTACCGGAGGCGGAGATCGCTCAAGACCGCGCACTGAACGAATTCGCCATGACGTGGATCAAGAACCATCCGGCCGAGTTCGCCGAGCGGGTTCCGCAACGAGTCGTCCGGACGTTCGATCCGGTCACCAGGCTCAACAAGGGTGTGTTCGGGCCGGCACCGTTACGCTGGCCGGTTCGAATCCTGTGGCTGGCCGCGCTTGCTCTCATCGCGGTTGGCATGGTGCGGCACCATCGCGGTAGATGGCTGGTTCCGATGAGTTTTGCGGTTCTGCTGACCGCGCAGGTGGCCATCTTCGGTGGCGGTTTCAGGTTCTTGATTCCGGCGCTGCCGTTCCTGGCGCTGTGGGCGGTCGCCGGGTGCGCATGGTTGTGGGGCGGACGGCGTGAACTGGCCGGTGCGAGTCGGAGTGACGACTGATGACCGCAGCCGAGGTGGCGGCACGCGGGGCCGAGTTCGTCCCACGCGGTGCCCATGCTGACGTGGCCGCAGTGGTGGTGACGTACAACAGCGCCGCAGACATCGGCGGGCTGATCGACGATCTGCGCGCGGCGGCGGCCACCAAAACAATTCGGCTGATCATCGTCGACAATCAGTCGACCGACGACACCGCCCAGATCGCCGGCCGGCACGACGATGTCGTATTCGTGGAATCTGGTGGCAATCTCGGCTACGCCGGCGGCATTAACGTGGGACTGACCCTGGTCGAGCCGTGTGAGTCGGTGCTGATCCTCAACCCTGATCTGCGCGTCAAGCCGGACGCGATCGACCGCATGCTCGAAACGCTGATGCGAATCCCGACACCAGGTGTCGTGCTACCGCGGATCCTCGACGAGGATGAGGTGACTTATCCTTCGTTACGGTTCGAACCATCCATCACCCGGTCTGTCGGCGACGCGCTGTTCGGCAGCAAGCTGTGGTTGAGCCGTCCTTCGATGTTGTCCGAATTCGACTACCGCAGAGAAAGTTACGAGCGCACCCACGACGTCGACTGGGGAACTGGTGCAGCACTGCTGATCCGTGCGGATGTGGCCCGCGAGATCGGGCAGTGGAACGAAGATTTCTTTCTGTATTCCGAAGAGATCGATTATCTTCGGCGAGTCCGGGACAGCGGCTACCGAGTCCGTTTCGACCCGGCGGCGGTGGTACGGCACCGGTTGGGCGGGTCCGGTGTATCGCCGTCGCTGGCCTCTCTGATGGCGGTCAACCGCATCCGCTATGCGGAAATGCACCACGGGCGGGTTTATTCGGCGGCGATCCGCGGTGCCGTTGCACTCGCCGAGATCCTGCGGGCATACGACGCCACGCATCGCCGGACACTAGGCGTGGTGCTGAACCGCCGACGATGGCGTGACCTGCCTGCGGCAACGAAACCGGTTGTGCCTGACCCGATATCAGGATGCAAGGATCGCGGGGCGGTCATCATCCCGGCCTACAACGAAGCTACGGTGATCGAACGCACACTGGCACCGCTCAGTGCGGCGGCACAGCAGGGGTACATCGAGGTCATTGTCGTGTGCAACGGATGTACCGATGACACCGCCAAGCGAGCTGAGCGTGTGCCGGGGGTTCAGGTGGTGAACCTCGGCACTGGTTCGAAGACGTTGGCGCTGAACACCGGTGACGAAGTGGCGACCCTGTGGCCACGCCTTTACCTCGATGCGGATATCCAGATCACGGCGCAGAGCGTGCTTGCTGTGTTGGACAGACTGAACCGTGGGGACGTGCTGGCTGCACGGCCCGCCTTCCGGTACGGCACCGATAACGCCGGGGCGTTGGTACGCAGCTACTACCGTGCCCGAACCAGAACATCGGTGAATCGAGATGCGTTGTGGTGGGCGGGTGTTTACGGACTGAGCCACGAAGGGCATCGTCGATTCGGGCGGTTTCCCGATGTCACGGGCGACGACCTGTTCGTCGACAGTCAGTTCGGGGTGTCGGAGAAGCTGGTGGTTCCGTGTGAACCGTCGGTATGGACCACCCCCACCGACGTGAAGGGGCTGCTGAATGTACTCACCCGTCATCACAGAGGCAATGCCGCTCTGGTGGCCTCTGATTCGGCGCCCGATACGGGCAGATCCACTGCGCGCGCAATCCTGGCTACGGTCCGCGGTCCGCGGTCCGCGGTCGATGGAATCGTCTACAGCGTGATGGCACTCGCCGCGCGGGCGCGGGCCAGGCGCAGCAAGGTGGCATGGGAGCGTGACGACAGCAGCCGGTCGGTGCGCTGACAGGCGCACCAGGAATCACCGAATGTGCTGTTCCACCTGATTTTTCGCACCTGGAACCGCGATATTATATCCGGACCACAGCAGCCCGAACACCGTGAACAGGAGCATTGTTGTCTGTTCGAATCCGATGAGGTCGAATGTTGCGCTGGACGCGAGGATGCCCACCACGATGGCTCCGAGGGTGAAGGCCTGTTCGCGTTCGCGGCGGTCGGACGCGCCACGCAGCGCAGCGGCGATACCGAATATCGCACCACCGCTCAACAGCAACATGCACGTCAGCCCGATGACGCCGCCCTGGACGATGGCCTGCAGCCATTCGTTGTCGAGGTAGCCCACTGCTGACGGCGTAGAACCGCCGAGGCCAAGGCCGAAGACCGGATGCTCGCGAAAGGACTCCGAAACGCGCGCGTAGTCATCGATTCTGCCCTCGACACTGTCGTCTTCAGCGGAGTTGGTGATCGTGTTCCACAGCGCGTTGGCGACCCGTGGAAAGATGACGATGTAGATACCGATGGCCAATGCGGCGCCCACGACGGCATTGGCGATCGCCCTGACGCGGAACGCGAACATGACCACCAGCAGCGCCGCGATCAGCGAGATGATGCCCGATCGCGACACGGCAGCAGGGAGGGCCAGTAGTGCGATGACGCATCCGATTCCGGCCATGACTCGGACCCGCCTGGTCTCGGCGTTTCGCGCGAAGTAGACCGTCAGAGGTACGGTTACCGCCGCAAGAACGGAGAACTCGATCGGGTGCTGGGAGGTGCCGGTCACCCGCCGTACCCCGAGCCTTTCGGCGAACCCCAGGTTGTCCATGTTGATGACGAACCCCGGAGGCTGCGTGAGGAACCGGAGATCGAGTGACGTCACTCCCTGCGACAGACCGACAAAGCACGCGTAGGTCAGGCCGACGGCCAAACAGCCCATGACGATATGCCGCTGTCGTTGGGTCCGCACGTGAGTGATCGTGTACAGCGCAACACCGACATGCGCGACTAGTCCCACGACTGCTCGCGTCCTGTTGCTCGAGACGACGAAGTCGTCGATGTTCAGAAGCCCCACACCGTAAGTCACCAGCCAGAGGGTGAAGTACAGGAGCATGATCACAATACCCGGGTTGATCGTCCGGCCCCGCGAGTTGCGACGGACGAGGAGGAACCCCAGGATCATGAGGCCGAACATCGTCAGCGAGATGATGCGGGCCGGTGCGCCGTTACCCTTCAACGCCCCCGGCAGCACGACGTACGTGGGCATCGCCGCGATCACTACGCAGAATACGTAGAGCAGCCACGGCGACCTGTCGCTACCCGGGTTGGTCGAAGCCGGGACCGGGCCGGTCGGCATCGAGCCGAGGACCGGTTCGGTAGTGGTCATCGTGCGTCCGCGGCGTCGCTTCGATCCGTTTCGAGTGGCTGCGAATTGTGGTCGGACGACGGCGCCGGGCTTGCCGTCAGGGTGTCGTCAGGGCCGGAGTCGGTCTCGGGCGTGACCGAATCGGTATCGGGCCCTGGCTTTTTGGCTCGTCGTGCGCGACGGGACAGGACGACGTCGACTAGAACCGTCGCAAGCACTGACAGTCCGATGCCCGCTACGGCGATCGATGCCGTCGAGCGTGTTCGGGTCGGCATGGCGGCCACGGGCTCGCTCGGGGGCGAGACGACAAAAGCGCTCACCATCATCTCTTTGGGGACGTTGGCCTGGTCCTGGATCCGCTCGAGGGCGGACGACATCTCGTTGGTGACCAGCTCCAAAGTGTGACTGGCGGCCGTCGGAGTGGGTGCGGTCTGCTCCACCATCACCAGCGGGACTGGTTGTGAATTGGCTGGGACCGGGAACATGCGCGCACTGTAATCGGGCATTCCGCCCAGCGCCACAACACGATTGACGGTCGCCGGTTCGCGGAGGCTGAGGGCCGCCATGTTCGCCAGAAAGGGAGCGCCGCCGATGTCCAGCAGGCCGTTTCGCGGGACAGGCTGCCCGGCCACCGCCTGGTCCAATCGGTAAGCCGGCGGTGCCAACCCGACAACCGCCTGCGAGTAGTACACCGGTTTCACGGCGACATAGACCGAGTGGGTGTACCACCCTGTGATCAGCAACAGGGGGATGAGGATGTACCACCGCCTGAAACACGACCTCACAACATCGAATAGGTCCATTCAGACATTCCCTCCGTCATTGCAACGACTCTATCGACTGTGGTTCACCTTCGACCCGAACATCGCTCGGTCTGCTCTCGGAATCTGCCCGGTCAGTAATATGCGGCACGGCGCCTCCCCCGCGAATGAGGACCAGCCCGATCACGTGTGCGCCGGACGCGTCAAAGGCTTCGGCGACCTGACGCAGTTGATCACGCCGGGTCATTTGCGGATCGAGGATCAGGAGAACGCCGTCCGTGCGTCGGCTCAGCGCCAACGCCTCCGGTACGGTCGGCGGGGCCGCAGCGAGCACCAGATCATGATCGTCACGAAGCGCCGTGAGCTGCTCTGGATCGTCGCTCCAAAGTGCCACCTCGGGCCATTCGTCTGTGTCCCGCTCCGGTCGAGGTTCGTCGACTCGGTCGGCGTCGGCGCTGCCATCGCTGTGTACGGCAGTTGGCGTTCTGCCGGCATCGACGACTGCGCAGCGTCCACCACTTGACTGCACCGCACGAGCCAGATTCATCGCGACCTTGAGGGTGCACCCGTCGACGTCATGGCTCACGGAGACGATCGCGAGCACGTACCCGGATGGTGTTGCGGCGCCCGGTAGAGCGGTGTGCAGGCGGTGGTAGCTTGCCATTTCGGCGGCAGAGTCCGCCTCGGCGGTCACAGCGGCTAGAACCGGAACGCCCGACGCAGCATCGGCGCGTTCAGCGGTGCGCACGATCGGATCGGCCAGGGCGCGGACCCAGACTGCCACCGCACCCAGCAGGATGCCGAGCGCGGCAGCCAGAAATGCGAGGATGATTCGCTCGATGTTGTTGCTCCGCGGTTGGCTCGCCGAATCGACGGCGGTGACGTGGATCTTCTGGCCGTCTTGGCCCGTGGGTGTCTCCAACGCGGTGACATAGCTGATGAATTCTTCGGCGTAGGCATCGGCGACAGCCCTTGCCTGGGTGGGTGATTCGGCCGTCACCGCGAGATCGATGATCGACGTGTTCGGTGGCACTCGTGTTGCGCTCACACTCGAGGCGAGCGCAGCCGCGGTGGTGGGTAACTTGAGGGTGTCCACTACTCGTTGCGCGACGACGTCGCTGGTCAGCAAGGGTATGTACGAATTGACCCGGCTGTTGACCACTTCGTCGTTCTGGTAGGCGGCAGCCGTCGTCGAGCCGGAAATCGACACCATCAGACGAGCCGTGGACACGTACTCGGGGCTCGTGGCGAGCAGCCACGTCACACCGATGACCAACGGAATGGCGGCGACCACGATGAACGTCCGCCAACGCCGTCGCACCTCGGCGGCAAATGCCTTCAGATTCATTTGCGACTCTTGCCTAGTCGGGTCCGGTGGATATTCACGGACTGTCTTCGATCATCCCAGGTCCCACCTTCGATTGTGCTGTGACTGAGCGACGCAACCGGTGCCGGTGATGCGATTCGGCCGGATCGGTGATCGAAAAAGCGTCTGATAGGTGTGTTCCACCGGTGTTTGCCGGGAGATTGGAATCTCCTTCGTCGAGACCGGGGTTGTCCGGTCTCGCGCCAGGCGGGCCACCGTAGTGGGGCGGCATCGGATCGTCCTCCGATGCAACGAAAATAGACCAAGTGACGGCGCCCAGAGCGCCGACGACCAGACCGATGAGCGCAGCGCCGAGCAGCAGGTACGCGATCGGAAGGCCACCGGCGACGGTGCGCACCGGGCTGCTCGGTGGGTTGACCACCACCAAGTCTGCACGGGGCACCAGCGAGCCGGGCACTGCTTCCAGGCCCCGCACGGTAGTCGAGTACTCGTCGAGGAACACTGTTGCGATGCGTTGTGCCTCACCGGCTGATGGTGCGCTGACCACAAAGTCGATGAGCGCAGTGCCCGTCGGATTGGTCGCGTGAATGCGACTGCTCAACTCCTCAGGCGTGATGTCCAGACCAAGATCGTCCACGACGGAGGCGGCCACGCCGGTGCTGTTGGCCAGCACGGCGTAGGTCCGTGCCCGCCCGATCGCGTAGGAGTTTCCGCCATCGAGCACGGAACTCACGTCACCGGGAGTGCGGACGAATGCAGTGGCTTCCGACCGGTACACCGGAGGATCGGCGATGAGGTAGATCGTGGTCGCTGCCAGCGCGAGCAACATGCCCCACGCCACCCATCGCCATCGAGAGCGAAGGACGAGGCCGTACTCGGTGAGGACAGATCTCATGTGATGACAGCAAACCCATTCATGGCTTCACAGCAAACCCGTGGCCGACGAACGAATTGACAAGCGCTGAGGCAAGTTCCAGCTCCCCCTGCTGGTTCGGATGTATTTCGTCCTTCCCCAGCATACCGGAGGTGTCTTCTCCGGTGAACCAACTGATGGGATCGATGATCTCCAGGCCCTCGGCGCCTGGTTGGGTCTTGAGGCGCGCGAAGAACTCGTCGTCGAAGCCGAGATCGTCGCCTGGATCGCCAAGGAATCTCGGCCGTTCGACGACGATCGTGGCGGTGGGCCAGGCGCGGCGAGCATCGGCGATGGTGGCTGCCATCGCCTTGAAGACATCATCCTTCGGCGGGAAGTGGTCGTTGCGTCCGCCGTCGAGAACGACGATGTCGGGCTGGTACACCATCGCCAGGCTCGGAATGCGTTCGGACAGCGAGGTGGATTTGCCGATATACGGGTCGACGGTGAACCGGTTGGCCGGCCCACCACTGATGTATCCGGTGCCGGGAACGGCTGACAGGTGACACAGCCAACCCATCCGCACCGCCGCAACGCAACTGGGTGACATCTCCGCCAGGCCGTCGCCGGCAGTGTACGAGTCTCCGATGAAGAGCACGGAAGGTTCGCTCGCCGACGTATTCGCGGGCCGCGGCCCCTGCGTTGTGGACGGTGCCGGGGAAGTTGCCGCAACCGTGGCTGTGTGCTGAGGACGTAACGCGAAGAGCAGACCGATCGCGATCGCGGCGGATACGACCGCCGCTCCGATATCTGCCCAACGCCGCATGCTCATTCGGCCATCACCGTGCTGCGTAACCAGGCGGCGACCTTGTCGGCGATCACCGATTGCCCGGCGTCGGTCGGTCCGCTGAAGTCGGGCTGCATGTCGTCGGGCGTCAGCCAGGGTGGGTCGATGGCATCGAGGAACGGCACGTCGACGCTGTCGGCCACACTCTGGACAGCTTCCGACACCCGGGTGACTGAGCGGGGAACCGGCAGCTCGTACCACGTGGGTCCGATCACGAGCGCCCGTTGGCCGCCCAACTTGATCTTGTTGAGGGCATCCACCGCGCCGACTTTGACGGTGTCCATGTACGGCAGGCCGTTGTCGGCACTCCCCGTCGCGATCAGGATCACTTGCGGATGAGCGGCCTGTGCGCGGTCGACTTGGTAGGTGAACGCGTATCCGCCCCGGCCGTCAGCGGCAAAACCCGCGCCGGGCAACGCGAAGTTCGACACCGACCAGCCGGTTCGCTGGGCGAGCAGAGTGGGCCAGACCACACGGTTGAGACTACCCGCGGCAAACGAATCACCGACCACGGCTATGCTGAGGGGCCACTGAGAATATTCTTTGCGATCAAATGTACCGGCGAATATTGACGCCGCCACAAGCTGCACGATCACGAGAAGAGCCAGGACGAGAGTCAAAGGACCCCGCCACCTGTCGACGGCTGCTTTCACCGCCCACCTCCCGTGAGTGACGTGTACGTCTCGACGAGCTGTTCAACGACGCCGTGCATGCTGTGTGTCGTTCTGACGGCGGTTCGGCCGCGAGCGCCCATTGCCCTGGCTTCGACGGGGTCGGCAAGTAGTGCATCGACCGCGGCCACCAGCGGGGACGCCCCCACTTCAGCTACCAAACCGCTCTTTGTCCGTGTGATGAATGGCGCCAATCCGCAGTCATCGGTGACGACCACGGGCAAACCAACAGACATGGCTTCGAGCACCGACATAGGATATGGCTCCTGAACCGATGGCAGCACATAGATGGCCGCATCGGCTAAACGCGCAGGCATTTCGTGCGGCGCCAGGGGGCCTGTCCACGAGATGCGCGGTTCGTCGGCGATCGCGGCACGGACCGCCGCACCCTCGCCCTCGTCGGGTCCGATCAATGTGAAGCGGGCGTTGACACCCGCCGTGAGCAGTGTCCGGGCCATCTCGACGAAGTCCAGTGGGCGCTTTCGCGGGTGCAGTCGGGCGGCGAACAGTACCTCGGGTGGCTCGGCGGTCTCCGCGGTCGGCGGGTATTCGGGGACCCCGTTGTCGAGCTGCATGAGCGGCAGGGGTGCACGCGCGACGTCGAGCAATTGGCGGCGCTCCCGCGCTGTCAAGAAAAAGACGGCGCCGGCCGATCTCAACACGGGTCGCACGGCCATCGCGTCGAGTGGGCCCGAAAGCGGATGGTGGGACGGGATGATCATGCCGTGCGCCTGGACTACGAACGGCAGCCGGTAATGCCTGACCGCCAACGCCATCGGCACCATGACGAGTTCACGCGCGAGATGGATATGCGCGACGTCGAAGCTGCGCCGGTGCGATAGGAACCACCTCATCATCGAAGGCGCGACCAATCCGGCGAAACCGCTGCCGGGCACCAGCATTCGGGCGGGAAAAAGCTTGGCGGGCACGTCGTCGACAGTGGTGGGCGGATCGGGGTCGCCCACGGTGGCCGCCGTGATCGTCACGTCGTGACCGCATCGGATGAGTTCGGCGCTCTGGTTCAGGGCCACCCGCGCGACGCCGCCGTACGCGCCGTCGGGACTCAGCAGCGTGAGGACCTGCAGGATACGCATCAGGCGGGCGAGATGGTGGACTGCGGCGGTCGGACTATTGAATCGGGCGGCACGTCAGTGGTCACCAGGGCAGTCGCGCTGATCACGGAGTTGGCTCCGATGGTGACGCCGCGCAGGACCGTGCTGCGGGCGCACACCCAGACCCCGTCCTCGATCGTGATGGGACCGTTGTCGAACTCGAAGGTGGGAGAGTTGCGGTCATGGCTGCCAGTGCACAGGTAAACCTGCTGTGAGATACAGACATCGGACCCTATGGTGATGTGGTCGAGGTTGTACAACTCCGAGTCGGTGCCCACCCAGGAGTTTGCCCCCATGGTGAGGTTCCACGGCCACTGCACCCGCACGCGGTGCCGGATCAGAACACCCTGCCCGATGTCGGCGCCGAACCATCGCAGGATTGCGCATCGCAGCCGGTTGGGACACCACACCTTGATGAAGATCAACGAAGACACCGCAACCCACAGCGCCTGGGTCACGACGCCGCGCCGCTTGTCGTAGGGGTTTCCTCGCCGGGCCGCCAATGATCGCCTGGACCGTGACGAAGACACGGACAACACGCACCTCCCCCGACGCTTGACAATCAGCTCGCACCGTTAGCGAGAATGTATTCAGTGTGCACTCATCGACTGAAAACGGCTATCGTTTGAGTTTGCCAAAACTGAGGTGAGGGGGCAGGACGTGACCACCTCCGAGCTCTCGGGCACAGGCACGGTATCGCAGCGGCGGCGATCAGAGCGCCTCTTCCTCGGCCAAGTCGCGGTCTTCGTGATCGGGTTGCTCTCGGCCGTGCAGGTCGCCAGTGTGACGGTCACGGGGCTGTCCATCGCGTGTCTGGTACTCGTGCCTGGCTTCCTGCTGATGTCGCATCGAGGCATCGACCTCGTGCCGGTCGTGCTTGCCGCCTTGGGCTGGATTTCCTTCCTCGCGTCGTGCGTGCTCAACGGTGTCAGCATCTTGTGGCCGAATGCTGTTGCACCAGCCGCGTTCTCCCTGTATTTCATCGGGCTGTCGGTGTTGACGGAGTGGTCGGTGGACCGGATCGCGACGGTGCTGGCCGGTATCGCTGCGGGCACCATCGGATTCTTCTTGACCAAAGGTATCGAGCTCACACACACGGGCAGCTTCCTCGATACGTGGAAGTACGGCATCGCGCACGCGGTGACCATCCTGATCGTCTTCGTGATGATCAGGGCGCGCGTGCCAGGCCTGGTGATACCGATCGTCCTCGCAGCGCTCGCGGTCGGGAGCCTGGGCCTGAACTTTCGTTCCCACGCGCTGGTGTGTGTGCTCGCGTCGGCCATCCTGCTGGCGAATCGGGTGTTCGGGGCGCGCGTCGGCCGGGGTTGGCAGCTGCTCAGCGTTGTGCTGATCGGCGGAGTATTCGCC
>CAMFLL010000243.1 GCA_945957405.1 uncultured Mycolicibacterium sp.
TCAGCCCCTTCCCCTACATCGGCGCAGGACAAATGCGCTAACCCAGCCACCACCGCCTCACAGCTCGAGAAAGGGACACAGAACATGAGCCAAACCGTGCGTGGCGTGATTGCCAGGGAGAAAGAGGCACAGGCCGAACTGGTCGACATCATCGTCCCCGAGCCGGGGCCGGGCGAGGTGCTGGTGGCTGTAATGGCTTGCGCAGTCTGTGAAACCGACCAGACCTACTGCCAGGGTGGGATCACCGACGAGTTCCCGTTCCTGCTCGGTCACGAAGCCGCCGGCATGGTCGAGGTGGTCGGTGCCGGTGTCACCAATGTCGCACCAGGCGACCTGGTGATCATGAACTGGCGCGCAGTCTGCGGGAAGTGCCGGGCCTGTAAGCGAGGACGCCCTGCGCTCTGCTCGGCGACCTTCCGCGCCACGCAGAAGATGACGCTGACCGACGGCACCGAATTGACCCCGGCGATGGGCATCGGTGCGCTTGCCGACAAAACCCTGGTACACGAACGGCAATGCACCAAGGTGGATTCCGCGGCTGACCCCGCCGTCGCTGCGCTGCTGGGCGGAGAGGTGATGGCGGGTATCGGCGCGGCGATCAACACCGGGGCAATCATCCCCGATGACACCGTGTCCGTCATCGGCTGCGGCGGCGTGGGCAACGCGGCGATCGTCGGCGCCGCGCTCGCAGGCGCCAAGATGATCATCGCCGTCGATGCGGACAGCTCGAGACTCCAGTGGGCGCGCGAATTCGGGGCAACACACGTGATCAACGCCCGCGAACTCGACCCGGTCGAGGCGATCCAGGATCTCACCGACGGCTTCGGCGCCGACGTGGTCATCGACGCGGTCGGCCGCCCCGAAACCTGGAAGATGGCGTTCTACGCCCGCGAGCTGAACGGTACGTTGGTTTTGGCAGGTGTCCCGGCGCCGCACGAAACCCTGACCATGCCGTTCAGCGAATTCGCCTCCCGCGGTGGAATATTGAAATCATCCTGGTACGGCGACTGCCTGCCGGAACGCGACTTCCCCACCCTGATGTCGCTGCATCAGCAGGGCCGGCTTCCGCTGGACAAGTTCGTCGCCGAACGCATCGGTTTGCACGAGGTCGAGTCGGCATTTGACAAGATGCGCGCCGGCGACTTCCGCGGTTATGTGGTGATCCCATGAGCTACCTGCCCAGCATCGAACGCGTGGTGACCTCCGGCACCTTCTCATTCGACGGGGGCAACTGGGATGTCGACAACAACGTGTGGATCATCGGTGATGAGGACGACGTGATCGTCTTCGACGCTGCCCACACCGCCACCCCGATCATCGATGCCGTGCGAGGTCGCAACGTCGTCGCCGTCATCTGCACTCACGGCCACAATGACCACATCACCGTCGCCCCCGAACTCGCCAGCGCCTTAGACGCCCCGGTGTTTCTGCATCCCGCCGACGAGATGCTGTGGCGAGAAATCCACCCCGGCAAAGGCTTCAGCCCCGTCGACGACGGCCTCGTCCTCACCGTCGGCGGTATCGAGCTGTACGCCCTTCACACCCCCGGCCGCTCGCCTGGGTCGGTCTGCTGGTCGGCCCCCGCCCTGAATGCTGTCGTCTCCGGAGACACGCTCTTCCACGGAGGCCCCGGCGCCACCGGACGCTCCTACTCCAGCTTCCCCACCATCCTGGAATCCATCTCCGGGCGCCTGGGTGCCCTGCCCGCCGAAACCGTCGTGTACACCGGCCACGGCGACACCACCACCATCGGCGGCGAACTCGTGCACTACGACAAGTGGGTCGAGGAGGGACGTTGAGGCTGTGCCGGACTCTGACGCGGAACCACGTGCACGCGTGAAACCTTGGCTCGGCCGAGTGTTTTCGAACGGACGAGATGCAGCGGCGTCAGGTATGGACGGACATCACCCCGCCACTGGATTGCCCGGCGGCCGCGGCTAGCTCGGCCTCCGCATATTCGAGGCGGTCGAGGACGGCCTCGGCATGAGAAACCAGTATCTGGGCGTCAGGCGTGAGCCTCACCCGACGACCAACTTTGACCAGCAGTTCGACGCCCGCCTCCCGCTCGAGGACGCTGAGCTGTTGCGATACCGCAGACGCACTGAACGACAGGACCCGGGCCACCTCGGCAATCGTGCCGCGCCGGTGCAGTTCCACGAGTAATCGGAGTCGGTGGAGTTCCAGCATTCAGGCTCCCATTCATAAGCTGAGATTAATGATATCGCGCAGTCACTTGAGCTGGACCGCGGTTTCTCGATGCTCGACACTGGTGGTTAATCCTGTCCGGTCGCGGAAGGGCGGTGCGAACGATGCGTGTGCGGTCTGCACTTCGCGGGCTTGCGCGCCGCGCAGCGTCTTTGCCCGGCCCCGCACCGACGCAGTTCTGCGGGCCTGGGGTCGGGTCTTTCACGACAGCCGTGCGAGTGCGGGAGGCGATCGGGAACGAGCCGGAATCGGTGCATCGGCGACCGGTCCGCGGCTACATCTATCTGTTGATCGGCACGGTGTCATTCGCCGCCGGCCCGGCCTTGTTGGTCGGTCTCGGTGACGCCATGCCTACCATCGATGCACTCTTCTACCGCGGCCTGATGGTGTCTGCCGTGCTTCTCATGTGGGTGATGGTGCGCCGACATGCCACCACGCCGCTGCGCCCGACCCTGGCGCTGTCCGCGACGTTGGTGGGCGCGTTGCTGTTTGCGCCGCATGCGTTCTTGTTCTACGAGTCCGCAGAATCGATCGGCACCGGGACCGCGGTTGCGCTGATCTTCACCTATCCGGCAGTGATCCTGATCGTGGATTCGGTGCAGAGGCGCCGCCGTCCCTCAAGACTCAGCATTGGCGTGTGCGTGGGTCTCATCATCGGCATAAGCCTGATCTGTATGTCTCCCAGCGCATTGGCGAAAGGGCGAACAGGCGTCGCAATGGTGTTGTGCGCAGCGGCACTGTATGCCGTCTACGTCCTGTGCATGGCGCGACTCACCGTTGGCGTGAATCCACTCGAACTTGCCGCCTATGTCGTTGCCGGGAGCACCCTTTCGATCGGTGTCGGTGCGGTGGCCTACGGCTCGCTGAGTGTGCCCGCCAGTTCGACGGCATGGTCAGCCGTGGCGGTCAACGGAGCGATGCTGGGCACCGGCCTGATCGCCTACTACGCCGGGCTGGCCCGCATCGGCGCCAGGGTGGCCTCGACCATCGATTCGACGCAACCCGCGATTGCTGCTGTCATCGGCGTCGTCATGCTGGGTGAGCGTCTCGGGTTGATCGCCGCAGGGGGCGTCGTCCTGGTGGTCGGTTGTGCTGTGCTGGGCAGCATCGGCCCACGATTGCCTCACGGCGTTCTGCGACCGACCACCAACCCGATCGCGGCTTCCGCCACCTCCATGTCCTGCGAGTAGTGTCCACCGGAAACACCTATGCCACCGATGGTCTCGCCATCGACGGTGATCGGGAAACCGCCGCCGAAGACGATCAGACGCGGTGTGTGCACGATGCCGTCACGTAGCGGCGGGTCGTCTTTGATGAAGTCGTGCCACATGTGGGTCGGCATCCCGAACGCCACTGCCGTGTAGGCCTTGTCCTGCGAGATTTGGACGGCGAGCTTGGCCGCGCCGTCCATCCTGCGGAACGCCTTCAATTCACCGGCGGCATCGACGATCGCGATCGCCGAATGCTGGCCCATGGCGTGCGCCTGCGCAACTGCTGTTTCGAGCAGTTGTTGCGCGAACGCGTCGGTGATCGTGGCCCGCTGTTCGTACATCTGCACCGTCACGAGCCAGCTCCACTGCTGCGGGTGTGCCGGCGTACCGGCCCGGCACTCACCTGGATGGGCGTCTTCGCCTCACCGTTCGGGTCGGTCTTCGGGCTGGTCCGCAGCCCCGGGCGCCCGGACGGCATACCGATCGCGAGGATCCGTTGTACGGCAACCTCGGCGACATGAACATTGGGTGCCTGGACGCTGCGCACGCCGTCCACCTGCCGGATCAACGGCGCAACCTTGCTGTAGAACGTCGCGGCCACAGCCGGGCAGGCGCGGCACGCACCGTCGAACTCGAGGGTGACGTCGCCGTCAGGAGACACCGAAGCCGCGGCGACCGCTCCCCCGTGCGAATCGAGGAAACGTCCGAGATGCTGGTGGATCGCCTGGTCCACAGCGGCCTTGATATCTGTGGCGTTGGATGAGGCGGTGGTCGCCATATCAGGGCGTCCGATCGTCTGCGCCATGGATGGCCTTGAGTGTCTGGCCCACATCGATCCCGAGCATTCCGGCGTAGTTCTCGCCGAGGATCTTCTTCTTGTCCTCACGTGTGATGGGCGGGAATCCGTAGTCCTCCTGGAGGTTTTCCGGCATTTCGAGGTCGCAGAACAGTTCGATGTAGCCCTGCACGTTGGGCCAGACGAAGGCTTCCGAACCGTAGAGAAGCCGGTCCGGACCGACGTACATCAGGGCCTTACCGAGTCGTTTGAGCGCCTCGCGCGGCATGATCGGGTAGATGTTGATCCACGCCGAAAGCGCCAGCCACACATTGGAGTTGCGTGCAGCGATGCTGATCGACTCGTCGATGTACGGGTCGCCGAGATGGTGGATGATGAAGTTGAGCTCGGGGAAGTCCAAGGCCGCCTGTTGGAGGTCGGTCGGATGCATGTGCTCCATCCGTTCGGTGCCGAAGGGCACACCCTTGTGGAACTGCACGTTGTTGATCCCGAGTTCGAGTGCCTTCTCCCAGAGCGGGTAGGCGATCTGGCGGTCGTCGATGCGCCAACTCAGCGAGTTGTCATGCGCCTGGTAGAACTTGAAGCTGACCGCACCCAACTCCTCGACCTGCCGCGTCATCTCGCTGAGGCAGCCGTCGATGCCCTGGTACAGCGGATCGACTCCGCCGCAGAACAACACGCGGTCGGGGTAGGCCTCCTTCAGGGCGTATTGCCGGCGTACCGGCGAGAAGCCGTCCTTCCACCATCCGAACAACGGCACGGTCTGCGCCATCGCGATGTCGGTGTCGGATTCCTCGAACATGATCCGGCCGGCCTCCTCGACACTGAGCTCTTGATCGAGGAAGTGATCGTTGGCGGGATACTGCCTGTTGGAGAACAACTCTCCCATGCCGATCAGATTGCGGGCGGTGAGCTCGCCGGACGGATTCAGATTGTCCGGTTTGTTGTCGTACATGTGAATGACATTGTCGAAGATGAACATTCCATCGCGCATGGCTGCGTGACCTTTCTGTGTGGGCTGATGATGGGTACGTGTTGGCTAGCTGCGGGCTCCCAGTCGGAAGCCCTCACGGACAGCAGGCACAGTGCGGGCGAGATCGACGATCGGTAGTCCGTGGGTGGGCCCGATCAATCGCACATCTAGCCGTTCCAGCAGCGAATCGAGTTCCGCCAGATACGGTTCGACGTCGGTGACGCGGGTCCAGTACAAGGCCAGTTCGGCGAAAAGCGCCGTCATGTCCGGCAAATCCAGTGAGGTCGCTTCCTCAGCGACCAGGCCGCAGTGTCCGTCGGTGTGATAGTGGCTGTAGGCGAATCCGTCGCCCGGGAACAACGCTCTGGTCAGATCGTCGAAGCCCCAGTACGTCGGCATCAGGTCGCGGATCACGCCGGCGACGATGGAGAACGACCGGCCGCCCAGGTCGTAGCTCAGCGACGACTGGTTGGGTACCTCGATGCGGTCGGCGAAATCGGGGAACACCAGGTGCAGGTCTTGGACGCCGCCGATCGCGACAGCGGTCGGATACTTGTCCAGCAGTCGACCGACGCCCCCGGCGTGCGGAGTCTCCGGGTGTGTCGCGAACACGTACTCGATCGGAGCGATCACGTCCGCCAGTTCGTCGAGTTGGTCCTCGATCAGATCGATGTCGCCGGGAAATCCCGTTTCGACCACCAGTGACTTCTGCTCGCCGGCGATGACGTACACGGAGTTGTACGAATGAAAGACCTGCCCTTTGTAGGGCTGACGGAGGCATCCGCCGAGCCAGTAGATGCCGTGAGCCAACCTGCGCGGCAAAACAAGTGGCCCATCAGTGGACATGTCCGTGGCAGGATCCGAGATGGTCATGCGGGTACCCTTGCCATCTCCGGCGCAGGACTCGCAGCGTTCGCGAGATCACAGAGCACGGACCGGTACACCTCGACTGTCCTGGCGACCGCATCACCCTCCAACAGCGGGCCGTACGCCGACGCGATGCGATCCACCCGGAAAGTGTCGAAGACCGAGTCCAGCCAGTCGACGATGGTGTCGGTCCGGGCGCCGGCCAGCCACCAGTAGCGGGTGGTCGCGAGGTACTCGCGAAGTTCATCGGCGTCGACGTCGTTTGGCTCGTCGCCAGAAAGATGGCCGAAGGCGTCGGAGGTGAACAACGTCCGCGAACGCGGGTCGAAAAGCCAGTGCGTGGTCAGCAGGCGCAGCGCGGGCTGAATCACCGAGATGGCCCGAGACGCGTCGCCAAGGACGGTGATCGGCCCCTGCTTGACCGCGGTGTAGGCGACGGTGGCCGCCCGCCCCTCCAACCTGGCGTCCGGGCGGAAGCCGAACCAGCTCATCCCCTGCGACTGGGCGCCGAAGACGGTCGACACGTTGAAGCGGTTGACGATCGGAACGACGTTGCACACCGAGTCGAACTCGCTTTGCCGCAGCGTGATCAGCGAGAGGTCGTGATCGATCGGCAACTGTTCGCGCAGCCAGGCCAGCACGTCGGGCTCGTGGGCGCTGAAGCCCGTGTCGACGAGTAGGGCCTTGCGTCCCTCGCGCAGGAGGTACAGGTTGACCATCGCCTCGCCGCGCAGGGTCGCTGGGTACGCCGCGATCCGCCCGTCGAGGCGAATCGGTAGGTGCAGGACGCTGACGGCCCCGTCGGCTAGGGATTCGGTGGATGGGTGCACAGATGTCATCGCTTTCCGTGTGATCCCGGGCCGGCTGGTGCCCGGGCATGACATGGATCATCCACCCCGCGGCGCGGCGGTGTCTGTCAAGCGTTAGACAGTGGCGCGGACGACCACCGCGCACAGGAAAGTCATTGCTCGCCAAGGCCTTCGACGGCAATTAACGCCAGTCGCGCGGCGTCGGTCACGTCGACATGACCGCGACTCAGGGCGATGACGCCGGCCTGCTGAAGTTTGTTGAGGGCGTATGTGACGGACACGCGGGTGCGGCCCGTCGCGGAGGCGATTTCCTGATGGGTCAGGTCCAGGAGCGTGCGTGACGAGCCGGCCCGTCGGCTCTCCAGGTCGAAGGCCTCGAGCAGAGCGGCGACCTGCGCGGTGGTGTCGCGGAAGGTGGCGGACTCGAGTTGATCGATCAGCGCCGCGATCTTGCCGTAGGCCCAGTTGAGCAGGCTCATCAGCACTTCCGGTTCCCGTGCGCATGCCGCACGCAGTTTGGTCTGTGGCATCTTCAGCGCCTCGACGGCGGATATGGCGTGCACCTGGGTGCCGAGCGGAACGTCGGCAAGATTTCCGAAAGTGATGTAGTCGCCGATGATCGAGCCGGCGGATCCATAGAACAGCAGGCGTTCTCGGCCGTTCGCGGTGAGGATCGAGATGCGGATGACACCTGCCGTGATCAAGAACGCATTGTCCTTGAGCAATTCGATATCGGCGATCCAGGCGCCCGGCGTGAAGGTGACGGCCCTTGCGCCTTCGAAGAACCTGGTCACGTCGAGGTCGGCGCTACTGAGAAATGGCTTCACTGCGCCAAACCTCCTTCGGTGGGCAAGACCGAAAAGCCCTTCACACCGAGGGTGGCACGAACGGGCGACTGAACAGAGACGTTTCCACCGTTCAGTCGGCCCGAAGTGCTACGAACGTTTAGTTCCGCTCGCCGGCCGCCGAGTGCGGCGCGGCCGACACCCTTGATCCGAGCGCCAGTTCGGCGCGCTCCGCGATCTCGCCCAAACTGGGGAACAGCGCCTTGAAGACAATCGGGATCACCCCGGCAATCAACAGCATGCCTGCGAAGAACGTCGTCGCCCTGGCGAATTCGTGCTGATCACCGGCAAGGATGCCCGCGAGGTATGGACCGACGAAACCACCTAGATTGCCGATACAGTTGATCAATGCAATGCCGCCGGCCGCTGCGGTAGCCGTGAGAACGCTCATCGGCGACGCCCAGAACAAAGCGATGAAGGTCAGCGCGCACGCTACGGCGACGCACATCGCACCGAAAGCGATGGCATGCGAGGTGACCAG
This sequence comes from uncultured Mycolicibacterium sp., assembly GCA_945957405.1. Classification (GTDB taxonomy): domain Bacteria; phylum Actinomycetota; class Actinomycetes; order Mycobacteriales; family Mycobacteriaceae; genus Mycobacterium. The sequence goes on from CAMFLL010000243.1 coordinate 8,188, forward strand.
CAGGCTGAACGTCAGGGCGAGCCCAGCGACGATCCCGAGCGAAGCCATGTGCCAGCGCCGGTCACCGGTCTTGTCCTGACTGCGCCCGAGCACCGTCATCGCCACCATCGCGATGACGAACGGAACGGCGGCGAGCAGCCCGTTCTCCAGAGTCGAGACGGAGGCAAAACCCTTCTTGATGATCTGCGGCAGCCAGAAGAAGATTCCGAAATAGCCGACGCAGATGGAGAAGTAGGTCAGGCTGTACACCCACACCGGCCACTTCCGGAGCGCATGACGAAAACTCTTGCTGCTGTGCGGGTCCAGGGCCTGGGCCTGGTGCTCGAGTTCAAGGCTGCGCATCAGGGCGGTTCGCTCCCCCGCCGGCAACCACGTCGCGTCCTGTGGCCCCGCAGGCACCAGACGGAACCAGGCGATCGCGAAAAGCGCCGTCGCACCACCGGCCATCAAGAACAACCATTGATAGCCGTCGAGGTCCAACCACTGAAGACCCATCAGCAGTCCCGCGAGTGGGCCGCCGATCATCCCGGCGAGGGGAACCGCCAGGAGTGTCAACGCCAGCGCCCGGCCGCGTTGCGCGGACGGTAACCACAGCGTGATCGTGAAGATCACGCCCGGTGTGAAGCCGCCTTCGAACGCGCCCATCAGGAAGCGCAGCGCAACCAGCGTCTCACCGTTGGGCACGAAGGCCTGCAGTGCCGTGACCACACCCCACGCCAGCACCAGCATCCCGATCCACTTGGTGGCGCCGACGCGTTGGAGGGCGAGATTGCTCGGCACCTCGAAGACCGCGTAGCCGATGAAGAAGATGCCCGCCGCGAGGCCGAACATCTCGGCGCCGATGCCGAGGGTTTCGTTGATCTGCAGCGCGGCGTACGAGATGGTCGACCGGTCGATGTTCATCAGCAGTTGGCCGATCAGGAACAGCGGCAGCAGTCGTCGGCTGATGATCCGATATGCGCTGTCCGCGTATGCGTCGCTCGATGGGGGCACGGGTGTATCACTTTCTGTTCTCCCCGCGGGGCTGGCGCCGGGGTGTGACATGGATCATTCACGCGGTCGTCAAGCGGTGTCTGTCAAGCGTTAGACACTGCGATGACGCCATCCCTCGGCGCGCTGCTCGGCGGCAGTCTCCAGTCTGACGGGTGAACGGTCCGCAACGTCGGGCAATGGCCGCCTCGATAGTGATTGCATACATTTCTCACTTTGTCGCATCTATGTCGCACCGAAATCGACTGTGTTGAGCCCATTGACGGACCATCGACCACACGCCTACCTTCGGAGCCACCGAACACTGCATACAATTTTCCGGCATTCGCCTTGGCTCACGAGGAGCGCTCATGACCACTCCGGCTACATTCGACGTCGACACGACCGCCCTCCCGGGCCCGCTGGCAGGAGTCCGCGTGCTGGAGTCGGGCTCGTTGATCGCCGGCCCGTTCTGTGGACAGCTGCTCGGCGACTTCGGCGCCGAGGTGATCAAGATCGAGGATCCCGGCGCCGGTGACCCGATGAGACAGTGGGGTGCCCACAAAGTCGCCGAGCAGAGCCTGTCGTGGCCAATCATCGCCCGCAACAAAAAGTCGATCACCTGCAACCTGCGAACCGGCGCGGGGCAGGACATCCTCCGCGCGCTGGTGCGTGAATCCGACGTGCTTGTCGAGAACTTCCGGCCTGGCACCTTCGAGAAGTGGGGCCTCGGGTATGACGTGTTGCGGCACATCAACCCACGTCTGGTGTTCGTACGTGTGACCGGCTACGGCCAGTCCGGTCCCTATGCAGGCCGAGCCGGCTTCGGCTCCATCGGCGAGGCGATGGGAGGCATTCGGAACCTGACCGGTGAGCCGGACCGGATGCCGGCGCGCATCGGCGTCTCGCTCGGCGACTCCCTCGCCGGCACGTTCGCAGCGCTGGGCACGATGATGGCGTTGTTTCATCGGTCGAGAACGGGCGAGGGCCAGATCGTCGACTCAGCGATCTACGAGGCCGTGCTCGCGCTCATGGAGTCGACCATCCCCGAGTTTGTGCTCGCCGGCGCCCAACGGCAGCGCACCGGGTCCGTGCTTCCGGGCGTCGCGCCGAGCAACGTCTATCCGGCGGGTGACGGCAAGGACATCCTGATCGCAGCCAACCGTGACACGGTGTTCGCCCGGCTCTGCGACGTCATGGACGCACAGGAACTGAAGACCGACCCGCGCTACCGAACTCACGACGCGCGCGGTCGGAACATGGACGAACTCGACCGCATGATCGCCAAGTGGACCACGAGCGCGCCCTCCGACGACATTCTGGACCTCCTTCACGAGGGTGGGGTTCCCGCAGGGCGGATCTACACCGCGGCGGACATGCTCGACGATCCCCATTTCGCCGCACGCGAGGCGATCGTCAGGATGACGCACGACGTGCTTGGTGAGTTCCCGATGCAGAATGTCGCACCACGGCTCTCGGCCTCCCCGGGTGGCGTTCGGTCGCTGGGGCCGACGCTGGGGCAGCACAATGCGGAGGTGTATGGCCAACTGCTACAGATGGATTCGGACAGACTCGCCCTTCTCAGCGTGGAAGGCACGATCTAGATGTCGATGATCACCATCAGCGAGGTGGGACCGCGCGACGGCCTGCAGAACGAACCGGAGGCCCTCGCGCCATCAGTCCGCGCCGAACTGATCCGCCGCCTGGAGTCCACCGGCCTGCTGCGCATCGAGGCCGTCAGCTTCGTCCGCGATGACGTCATACCCCAAATGTCCGGGGCGGAAGCCGTTCTGGCCGACCTCGACGGGATGGCCGATGTCGACCTCCTGGGCCTGGTGCTCAACGAGCGCGGGCTGGGGCGGTGCCTGGAGACGTCGTGTCGCCCCAATGTGGCTTTCTGCGTCACGGAGACGTTCAATCAGCGCAACCAACGGGCGTCGGTGGCTGAGTCGATCGCGACGCTGGGCCCGCTCGTCTCTCGGGCGCATGGCCGCGCACTCCGCGTGTCCGTCACGCTCGCGGCGAGTTTCGGCTGCCCCTTCGAAGGTGCGGTGACCACGGCGCAGGTGATGCGGATCGCCGAGCAGGTTGCCGCCGCTTCGGCAGACGAGATCATCTTCGCCGACACGATCGGCGTCGCCGGCCCGAGCCAGG
>CAMFLL010000244.1 GCA_945957405.1 uncultured Mycolicibacterium sp.
CATACGAGAGTCGCCTTAGTCTCGTGGGCTCGGAGATGTGTATAAGAGACAGCCATCACCGCGGGCCCGTTCTGCGCGCGGTTGCTCGGGAACCTCGGCGCCGACGTCGTCAAGATCGAACCGCCGGGCGGCGAGTTGGGTCGGCACTCACCTCCCCTGATCGAGGGCGAGAGCGTCTACTTCCACATCACCAACAACGGCAAACGGTCGGTATGCCTCGATCTCGGTACACCGGACGGCCAGGAGCACCTCAAGCGACTCGCGGCAGGCGCGGACGTCCTGGTCGAGAACCTCGCTCCGGGCGGCCTGACGAAACGCGGCCTGGGCGGACGAGACCTGACGGCCGCCAACCCCCGCCTGGTCTACACGTCGGTCAGCGGTTTCGGGCACCTCGGCGCCAGCGGTGGCCAGCGTGCCTACGACACCGTGGTGCAGGCCGCCGCGGGCATGATGGGCGTCACCGGCGAGGAAGGCGGTGAACCGCTCAAGACCGGCATCTCCAGCGCCGACGTGTTGGGCGCGGTCGGTGGTACCGCCGCCACATTGGCGGCGCTGTACGGGCGCGAGAGCGGTACCGTCGCGGGTGATTCCGGACCCATCGGCGGCTGGCTCGATGTCGCGATGTACGACGTGGTGGCGTGGGCGACGCAGATGTGGTGGCCCAGTGTGTTTCTCGGGGCCACCCAGGTGGAGCGAGAAGGAAACCGGCACCGGGTGTTCGCGCCCTACAACGCATTCGAGGCCACCGACGGGTCGGTCGCGCTGTCCTGTGAGACGTCGGAGCAGTGGCACGCCCTGGTGGGCCTGCTGCAGAAGGATGTCCAGGTGCCTGACGACTGGGCCGGCCTGACCACCGCCGAGCGGCTGGCACGCCGGAACGAGATCGAGGACGTCGTGCGGGCCTACTGCGCCGAGCGCACGGCCGCCGATGTGGTGGCCGCGGCCCAGGCGGCCGGCGTGCCGGCCGAACCGGTGCTGGAGTGCGCGGCCGTCGTCGAATCGGAGCAGACCCGGGAGCGGGATCTCGTCACGGTGCTCGAGCGGCCGGGGCGGCCCACCATCCGGGTGACCAACTTCCCGCTGAAGCTCAGTGCCACGCCCGCGGGTGTCCGGGCCGCCGCGCCCGACGTCGATGAGCACGGCGCTGCGATCAGAGGGGAGCTCTCGCCCGCCTGACGCGCCAGAGTCCCTGATGAGCGGCTTTTTCGGCGCTTTTCGGGAGAGCCGCATCACACCCGACCGTCGGCCGTGCCGAACCTCACAGCCGCCGTGATCGACCTCACCCCGCCTGCGGTATCACCATGCCCCGGCTGTCCGTTAAATGGTACGTAGAGCGTACTAACGAGGACTAGGGGTGTGAAATGCAAGCACAGATCAGGCAGTGGTGGAACAAGCTGCAGTACGTCGGCGACGTGTTCGCGATCGGACAGGCCGTCGAAGCCGGCCGACTCAATGCCACGCAGGCATCGAGCGCGCTCGACAGCGCCGTGCACCGCAGTGATGTCCGCGCGTTCGAGAACCTGCGGAGTGCCCGCCCGGCTGCACGCCGCGAAGAGGAGCTGGTCGACGCCCGCTGAGGCGCGGTTCCAGTGAACTGAACGACAGACCCGAAATGGGGCCCGGCGCAGGCCGGGCCCCATTTCGTTGTCCTGCAAATGGCTGCGCCAGAGCGGATCGCCCTGTTAGCATGCGAATGCATACATCTACATCCCGTAATCGAACGCACAGTGCGGAGGACCGGCATGGATCACGCCGACGGCGAGCTCACAATCCGTCTTTCGGAGTTCATCGCCGACATGACCTTCGAACAGCTGCCGGAGCGCATCGTCACGCTGGCCAAGACCCACCTGCTCGACGCGCTGGCCGCCGGATTCCTGGGTGCCACGCTGCCCTGGCCGAAGATCGTCGCCGAGTTGGTGGCCAACCAGGGCGGGTTCGCCCAGGCATCGGTGTTCGGGCGCTCCGATCAGGTGACGGCGTCACAGGCCGCCTTGCTCAACGGCGCGATGATCAGCGCGTTCGAAGTCGAGTACAGCGGCGAGATCTCCCACACCGCGGCGACCGTGACGCCGCCGGCACTGGCCCAGGGCGAATTCCTGGGTGTCGACGGAAAGGCGCTGCTGTTGGCGCTGGTGCTGGGATCCGAAGTGGGCTGTCGCCTCGGCGGTGCCCAGACCAAGTCGGTCGAGGAGGAGCGCGGCTTCCACAACCCGGCGGTCAACGGGCCGCTGGCGTCGGCGGCTGCCACGGGCAGCCTTCTGCAACTCGATGCGCAGACCCAGGCGCGGGCGTTCGGCATCGCCGGTTCGCATGCCGGTGGGCTGGCCGAGTTCGCCTGGGACGGCTCGATGACCAAGCGCCTGCATCTGGGCCGGGCGGCGCAGAGCGGACTGGAGAGCGCACAGCTCGCCGGCTTGGGATTCACCGGGCCCATCACCGTCATCGAAGGGAAATACGGCTGGCTGCAGGCGTTTTCGCCGACGCCCAAGCCGGATAAGCTACTGGCCGGACTCGGTTCAGAGTGGCGCATCGAAGAGGTCATCACCAAGATCTACCCCGCCAAGGGGCACAGCCAGGGCATCGTTTCGGCGTTGACCGAACTCAAGTCGCAGCGCGATGTCGACCACAGGGTGATCAGCGATATCTGCATCAAGACGACCGATCCCCGCAAGATCGGTCAGGAGCGCTACTTCAACCGGCGCCCGACAACGCTTCTGGGGGCGCAGTATTCGGTACCGTTCATGACGGCGTTGGGTGTGGTCCGTAATCTCGACGACCCGCTGCAGGTCGACGAGTCGGTGCTCGCTGACGCCGCTGTGCTGCGCCTGGCCGAGGTGGTCCGGTGGGAGCCGATGCGCGGGGCCAGCGGTCATCTCGAGATCGACCTGGTGGCCGGCGACCAGACGCACACGGCACGCACGGGACCGTACCGCGGTTCCATCGAGAACCCCGCGACGCGCGCCGAGATCGAGGACAAGTTCGTGCGCTACAGCAGGCACATCCTGTCACCCGAGCAGCAGGCCGCGGTGGTGCAGATGGTTGACGGCCTGGACAACCTGGACGACGTGCGGCCGTTGGTCGGGCTCATTCGTGGCGCGGACTGAAAACTCGCTTGGTTCAACCACTTCGGGCCAGCGCGGCCGTGAGACGTGACACCTGATCGACGTTGTCCAGGTCGGCGATCATCGCGATCACATCATCGATCTGGCGCTGGGGCAGGGCGCGGCGGGCCAGCCTGCGGAACTTCTCCTGGACGTCGGCGCGCCCGATCGGGTTGCCGACCGTACCCTTCGAATGGTGTACCACGGCGTCGTGTACCGAGCCGTCGGTCAGGGTGACCGAGATCCGTACCCCGCCGTAGTGCACACCGCCGTGGCGGGTGTCGGCCACCGCACGCCGGTCCAGTTCGGGGTCGACGTAGGTCTGGGCGGCCGCCGCGAGCGCCAGTACTGCTGTGTCTGTGATGGTTTCGGTGGTCCAGATGCCCTGAGGGTCCATCAGGGCCGCCGGTGTGCGGTACAACGCGAGCGCGGTCAGGAACGGCAGGCTGTACTGCGCGGCCATCGTGGACGTCGGGGCCGGGTGCAGGTGTTGTTCGTCGATCACCCGCGACGACCCGCCGATCCGCAACTCGGTGATGTCGGTGGCGTCGACACCGCGCTCGATCAACTGGCCTGCGGCGTCGATGGCCACATGCGACCCACCCCATGCGGCGTAGGGCTTGACCTCACGCTCGAGGATCCGGAATGCCGACCCGAGGTCGCGGGTCAACTCCGCGGTGCGCGGTCGGTGACCGTCGGCGATGAAGGTGTTGAGGTAGCCGAACTGGCCCTCCAGCACCGTTTTCGGGCCGGTGACGCCGTGGCGGGCCAACCGGGCCGCGAGTACGCCGTGGTGGCCGGCGAACCCGGCGTGTAACCGCTTGACCATATTGCCTTCGTCGTCGTTGCTGAACTCGACGATGCCGGCGGCCATCGAACCGGCGATGCCCATCGCGCTGCGCATCTGCGCCGGGTCGAGGCGCAACGCGTTACCCGCGGCGCCCACGCTGCACCAGACGCCCTTGTGGCCGCTCTGATGCAGGCCCGTGCGCAGGAACTGCGAGCAGTACCCGATCCGGATACCGAGCTCGTAGCCCGCGACCACGGAGGTCAGCAGCTCCCGGCCGGTCAGCTGCGCCTGCTCGGCGACCGCGAGCGCCGCGGGTACCACATGCGTGCCCGGATGCACCGAGGCACCGGGCACCCGGTCGGCCATCTCGATACCGTTGGCCGCCGTGCCGTTAACCAGTGCGGCCTGCTGGGCCGAGCAGCGCACATCGCTGCCCCAGACCGTGCACTCCCCGGCGCCGGCGGCCTCGGCTGCGGTGTCGGTGACCATGCGGGTCCAGGGGAAGTCGCGGGCCGACAGCGCGGCTGCCGTGGTGTCGAGCACACACAGCTTGGCCGTCTCGACGACGTCAGCCGGCAGGTCGTCGAACGTCAGGGCGCTGAGAAAGTCTGCGAGCAGGCGCGTTTCATTCATGGCGGGTGTGGCTATTTGCTCCAGTACTTGTCGTAGTACGACTGCTGCAGCTGCTTGTAGAAGTCCAAGTTGTCGTCGAAGGTTTTGACGTCGTTCTCGTAGAGCTTCTGAGCTTCGTCGCCGGAGTAGGCCTTGATGATGAAGTTGTAGTCATCGCTCTCGCCGCCACCCATGGCCGACTGCAGATCACCGACCTTCGCCGGATCGTTGATGAGATCGGCGAATGCCGCCCGCAGTGCCTCGACGGCCCCGTCGGGCAGGCTCGGTGGGGCCCACAGGTGCTTGCCGATCGTGCCGGCCGAGACGACGGGCAGGATCCGCTCGTACTCCGCCTTCTTGTCCTCGGGCAGCATCGAGACGATCGAGGGCACCTGCACGACGTCGGATTCCACTCGGGTGTCGTCACTTTCGGCGTAGCCGAACAGGAATCGGGCCTTGCCATCGCGCAGCTGATCCAGGTAGTCCCGGAACATCGTGACGACGGCGCCGCCCTGAATGTTGACCTCGCCACGCTGGATCATCAGGTTCACGTCACTGCTGCTGTCGTTGGCGATCTGCACGTATTCGCACGGCAGGTTGAGGGCCTCGCAGACCCAGGGGAACATGAAGGCGTCGCTGACCACATCCGCCGGCGATCCCACCGTGGCCGGCAGCTTCAGCGTCGGCGTCTTCTTGCCGCTGGCGTCGGTCAGCGTCGGGTAGGCGGTGGCGACGTCGCCGTAGCCGACCACCGACCGGGGGTCCGCGCCGATGCCGCCGATGAGCCTGACCTTGAGTGGGTCGATCGTCACGGCGGGGTCGGTCGGCGCGGTGTAGATCGCCGAGACCTGCGATGTTGCGCCGATCACCAGGTCGTCTTCGGGTGCGTTGTAAATCTGGGTGATGCCCCCGAGGCCGGCCACATTGGTCACCGCGATACGCGGTTTGCCGGGGATCCGGTCGGCCAGGTTGGTCGCCAGGAACCGGGCGGAAAGGTCGGTGCCGCCGCCCGGCGAGGAACTCACCACCATGTGGATGGTCTTGCCCTTGAAGTATGCCGCGGCGTCGAAACCCGAGGATGCCGCGCCGCTGGTCGCAGCGGGACCCTCGGCCTCCTTGCCTCCGCAGCCGGCGACCAGCAGGGCCGCCGCGCCGAGCACGGCCAGCCACCGCAATGAGCGACGTCGAATTCTCATAATCTGTCCTCCACATTCCCGAAAGTCACTCGACGGTGTGCCCGGACGTCAGGAATATGATCGCGCGGCAGGTCCAGCTCCATGTATTTGCGGCCTGCGCGTGGGCATTGATCGAGGCAGATCTCCAGGTATTCATCGAACCGTCAAGAGAATTCCGTTTTTATACCAAGCCAGAGCGGGTGTCAATGGTTGTTGCGGAGGATGGAAAGACTGTTGAAACAGTGCTCACAAGTTTGGGTCCCTGATAACAACCCAGGTAGAAGCATCGAAAGACTTGTGAACCAGATCACTGTGGACTATCGTGTCCAATCGAATGGCAATGGATGGCGACACTCCTTGTTTCGGTGGGGTGCACCATGGGAATGGTTGCGGTATCAATGCCGATACCGCTGTCCACCATTTTCTGGAATTGCAATACTCACGCGTGATGATGGAATTCTGCAGAAATAGCGTCGCGCTTTGACGTCAGATCGCCTGAGGAGGCATGGATGGTCGTTGCCGAGGATGCACTGTCACTCGGACTTGCGCGCTTCATCTCGGAATTCGGGTTCGGAGAGCTGCCTGCGGACATCGTGACCTTGGCCAAACAGCACCTTCTCGACTCGCTTGCGGCGGGTTTCCTCGGCACGCTGGTGCCGTGGCCGCGGATGATCGCCGACCTGGTCGCCGAGCAGGGCGGCCACCCGCAGGCCAGCGTCTTCGGTTCATCGGCGCGGGTGACGGCCTCGCAGGCGGCGCTCTGCAATGGCGCACTGATCAGCGCCTTCGAAGCGGAGTACAGCGCCTACCTGTCGCACACGGCAGCCACCGCGACACCGGCCGCGCTGGCGATGGGCGAGCACCTGGGTGTGGACGGCCGATCCCTGCTCCGGGCCCTGGTCCTGGGGTCCGAAGTGGGATGTCGGCTCGGTACCGCGCAGACCAAGGCGGTCGAGGAGGAGCGGGGTTTTCACAATCCTGGCGTCAACGGGCCGTTGGCCGCCGCGGCCGCGGTCGGCACCCTCCTGGAACTTGACCCGCAGACGCAGGCCAACGCCTTCGGCATCGCCGCCTCGCACGCCGGTGGGCTGGCCGAGTTCGCGTGGGACGGCGCCATGACGAAGCGGTTGCACTGTGGTCGCGCCGCGCAGATGGGATTGGAGAGTGCGCAGTTGGCGGCCCGGGGATTCACCGGCCCGACCACCGTGATCGAAGGCAAATTCGGTTGGCTGCATGCCTTTTCGCCGAGCCCGAAGCCTGAGATGCTGCTCGATGGTATCGGCGAGATCTGGCGGATGGAGGCCGCCGAGACCAAACCGTACCCCTGCAAGGGGCACAGCCAAGGTATCGTGGCCGTCCTCCAGGAGCTCAAATCGCAACGCACCATTGATCCCCGGGCGGTCCGCAGCGTCGGACTGCGCACGAGCGACCCGGGCCGCACCAACCAGGCGAGGTACTGGAACCGGCACCCCACCACCATGCTGGGCGCCCAGTATTCGGTGCCGTTCATGACCGCACTGGCGCTGGTTCGTGACCTCGACGACCCGCGTCAGTTCAACGAGTCTGTGCTGTGCGACGACGACGTGCGCCGACTCGCCGAAACGGTCACCTCGGTGGCCATGCCGGGTGACAAGGGGCATTTCGAGATCGATCTGGTCACCGATGACGAGACCATCACTGCCCGAACCGGTCCGTTCGTCGGCTCACCGCAGAACCCGGCGTCGATGCAGGACACCGAGCGGAAGTTCCGGCGTTACAGCCGGCATGTGCTCGATTGCGAGCAGCAGGACGCCGTCATCGCCACCGTGCACCACCTGGATGACCTCGACGACATCCGTCCTTTCGTGGCCCTCATCCGCGGAGTGGGCTGAGCATCGCAGTGCAGTGCCGTGCCGCCGAGGCACCGGCTCTGCGGCCGAACACGGTACCGCCGGTCAACCCGGTGCCACCGGGGTAGTTGAAGTAGTGGATTCCGCCGACCAGATCGCCTGCGGCGTACAGCCCGGGAATGGGTGCCAGTTCCTGGTCGAGCACTTCGGCGTTCTCGTTGATGCGCACCCCGCCGAACGTGAAGGTGATACCGCACGTCACCGCGAACGCGAGGAAAGGCGGACTGTCGAGCCGCTGCGCCCAGTTGGTCTTGTCGATCGGCAGCCCGTTGGTCCGGCGCCCGTCCTTGATGTTCGGGTTGAACGGGATGTCCAGGTCGACAGCGGAATTGAACTGCGCCACGGTGGCAAGGAAGCCGCGCTCGTCGACCCCTTCGAGCTTGGTCGCCAACTCGTCGAGAGTGTCCGCGGTGACCTTCGTGATCCGTGCCACCGAATACTCGTCGCGCAGCAGCGGCACCTGTTTCTGGTCGAACACCTGCCAGGCCATCTGGGACGGCTGCTTGAGGATTTCGCGGCCGTACTTCGCATAGGTGTAGTTCCGGAAGTTGGCGCCTTCGTCGAGGAAGCGTTCGCCGAGGCTGTTGACCATGATGCCGAACGGGTAGCTGTGCTTCTCGAAGTAGTTGCCACCCACCTTGTGGTCGCCGTACTCGGGGGAGTTCAGGTCGATACCGGCGGCGTGGCATCCCGACCACTGGCCGTACGGTGTTGCGCCCACATCGAGTGCCATCCGGATGCCGTCGCCTGTGTTGAACTGGCTACCACGGACTTTCGCCAGATCCCAGCCCGGCCCCATGTATCGGGTGCGCCATTCGGTGTTGGCCTGAAACCCGCCTGAGGCCAGGATGACCGCACGGCACGCGAGCGTGGTCGGCACGCGGTCGCGCACGAACCGCAGACCGGTGATGCCGCTTTCGTCGGTCTCCAATGTCACTGCGCGGGCGCCGTATTCGATCTCGATGCCGGTCTTCGCGCACGCCCGCTCCAGCATGCTCACCAGTCCTGAACCGCCACCGGACACGCCGAGGGAGACGCCGCCCCAGAAGGTGAACTTCCCGTCGACGTTGAGCGCCTGGGTTCGGTATTTGGGCAGGAACCGGACCCCGTTGCCGCAGTGCCAACGCACCGCCGCCTGACTCTCGGACACGATCAGGGCGGCCAGATCGGGGTTCGAACGGTACTGGCTGATCTGCGCGATGTCGTCGAAGAAATGCGATTCGCTGTACGCGCCGAAATCGCACTGCGCCATCTCGGCATCGGAGAGATCCGGGACGATCGAGCGGATGTCATCCGACGAGTCGTAGGCGAAGCGGAAGCCGGCGCCGGTGAACAGGGTGTTACCACCGCGCTTGGGATACGGCGCGCGCTCCAGGATCAGGACGTTCGCCCCGTTCTGCCGAGCCGACAATGCCGCGCTCATCCCGGCGTTGCCGCCCCCGACCACCACCACGTCGACATGCGTCATCCCGGCAAACCTCCCCGTCGATCGGCGGATGCACGCTGGGATCGCGCAATGTACGTGTCCAGTTGTGCACTGGAGTATGCCACCGGGGAGCGGCGCCGGGAAGGGGCCGGTCAGCCTACGTTCGAACTCCCGGCCAGCAGCGGGCCGAGGATCGACACGTCACGCACCTCGTCGAGTTCGTGCACCGTGCTGATCAGCGTCTCGACGGCGTCATCGGTGAGCGCCAGGCTGGCCAGCGAACGGAATTTGTCGTCGAGGTCGGTGGGGCTGAGCGCGCGCAGGTTCGGCACGTACTCGTAGAGTTCGGTGCCGTCCTTGAGATGGATGCGGACCTTGGCGCCACGCGGTCTGGTCCGGTGGAATTCCGCCTCGATCTCGTCGTCGACCTCCAGGTGCACCCGTTGGCTGAGCTCACGGATCCGCGGATCGAAGAGGTTGGCCTCGGTGTACTCACGCACGCCGGCACCACCGGTCACCAGGGCCTGCGCCACGCTGAAGTTGCCGCTGAACTGCGCATCGGTCAGATCCTTGGGTTCACGGATCAGCCCGATGACGTGCTTCACCGCGCGGACGTGCGTGCCGACCGTGACATGGTCGATGTCGTCGATATCGAAAACATGTCGTGCCCTGAGCTTTTCGATGGCCTCGGTCATCGGCTGGATGTAGCCGTCCTGTGCGAACACCTTGTAGTGGATGTCCAGCATGTGCCACTTCTCGCCGAATCCGGACGTCAGTCTGTCGACCCCGGCATCGTCGACCTCGAAGGCCTTGCAGAAGCCCATCCCGGCATCCAGGGTGCGGCCGGTGCCGGTCAGACCGGCCTCGGCGAGGAAGGCGCCGCGCACACCCGCGGCGCCCGACATACCGGGAAAGACCCGCTTGACGTGACCGCGCCCCGTCGACGGTGCCTCGTGGTACCCGGCGCGATTGGACACGCCGAAGCCCAGTGCGTGCGCAGTGCGCGTCTCGTCCAGACCGAGGATCTTCGCGGCGACGGTGGCCGCCGCCAGACCGCCCAGCGTGCCCGTCGGGTGCGGCTCATGCGATTCACGGAAGGAGCGGAAGGCCAGGCCGGCCCGCAGCGCCACCTCGTAGCCGGCGACCACGGCCGTGATCAGATCGGGGCCGCTGGCCAGGCGCTGCTCGCCGACCGCGAAGCCGGCAGAAACGTTGACACAGCCCATTTTCACCGCAGAACTGCCGTGGTTGTCGTCCATCTCGAAGGCATGGCCGAACGAGGCGTTGACGAACGTGGCGTGCGCGGGGGAGGTGCGGTAGCCGTAGTTCACCACCGTGCTGACCGGCGCGCCGCCCTCGGCCCGGATGGTGCGGTAGACCAGCTTGGACCACGGCAGTGTGCTGGTGGCCAGCTGCACACCCCAGGCGTGCAGCACGATCTCGCGCGCCTTGGTCCGCACCTCATCGGGAATGTCCGCATAGCGCAGGCCGGTGACAAAACGGGCCAGGTCCTGCGTTTCGCCCACCTCAGATGCCTTTCGCCAGGAGCGCGGTCAGGGTCGACGCCCGGTCCATCGTGGTCAGGTCGAACACCGATTTCTCGACCTCGTGCACCTGGTCCAGCGGAAGCGTCTGGCCGGCGAGGCTGCGGAACTTCTCACGCAGATCGTCCTCGGTGATCGGCATCTTGGTGCTACCCGGCCGGTGCTCCAGAACGGTCTCGAAGACCTGGCCGTCGACCATCTCGATGTGCACCCGGCAGGCGTGCCGGCCGAGCGGACCGCGGGCGTCGATCTCCGGATCGGGATACATCACCACCTTGGCGGCCAGCGCCAGGGTCTCCGGCTCGCGGATGCCCTCGTCGGTCAGCTTGTCGAGCGGCACCTCGCCGAATCGCAGCATCAACGCCACCGTGAACCCGAGGCTCATCTGGGCGCTCGCGACACTGCTGGGCGTATACGGCGTGCCGACCTTCATGACGGCATGGCTGCTGCCGTGCACCGTGACCGATGCGACGTCATCGGCGTTGATGGCATGCCTGCGCCGCAGCTCCCGTACCGCGTGCAGGCCCGAATGCGAACCGCCGCACGACGGGTAGATCTTGAATCCGACCCGGGCGGTCTCCCATGTCTGGCCCAGGCCTTCGGTCAGCACCGACAGGTCGGCGACGCCGTTGCCCATGGCCTTGCAGAACCCGCCCAGTTCGTTCTCGAGGATGTCGGGCACCGCGGTGAAACCCTTCCGGGCCAGCAGTGCTGCCTGGACACCGTTCTGCGCGAAGCCTAAAGACTCTTTTTCAGTCATTACATC
>CAMFLL010000245.1 GCA_945957405.1 uncultured Mycolicibacterium sp.
CGCGAAGAGCGGACGGCACCGATGAGTGTTCTTGCGGGAGGCGTGTTTTCGAGTGCGGCGGCCGACGACGACGTGGCCGAGTTGCGCGGCCTGGTGGTCGACATCGGATCGCAGTCCTTCGACGCCCGACTGGGGCGTCGCGGCCTGCCCGAGGAGTTCGACGATACGACGTGGCGGCATCTCGAGGACACCGGCCTGAGCCGGCTGACCACCACTGCCGATCTCGGCGCCGGGCCCACCGAGGCCGCCGTCGTCCTGCGCGGATTGGCGCGGTACGCCGTGGCCGCACCGGTGGCCGAGACCGATCTGCTGGCGGCCTGGCTGGCGCGCGCCGCCGGTGCCGACGTCCCCGAAACCGGTGCCCTGACAGTGGCCATCGGCGACGGCGCACTGTCGGACGGGCGCCTGACCGGTTCCGCCGCCGACGTGCCGTGGACGCGCGGTGCCGGCGCCGTGGTCATCGCGGTGCCCACCGACGGCGATCTGCTGGTGACCGTCACCGCGCCGAATGAGCTCGAGATCAGCGACGGGCACAACCTCGGCGGCGAACCGAGGGACGGCATCCGGTTCGACGTTCCCGAGCCGGATGTCGTGCGCGCCGACCGGGCACTGCTCGACGAACTCAACCGCCGTGGCGCGTGGGCGCGCTGCGTGCAGATCATCGGAGCACTGGACGCCGCCGCTGAGTTGTCGGTGGCGCACACCCGCGAGCGGGTCCAGTTCGGCCGTCCGCTCAGCAAGTTCCAGGCGGTACAGCATGCGCTGGCCGGGATGGCCGGCGATATCGAGCGCGCCCGCGCCGCCACCACGTTCGCCGTCGCCGCTGCCGCCGACCACGGATTCGACGATCCACGAACGGATTACGCCGTGGCGCTGGCCAAAGTGGTAGCCGGACAGGTAGTTCCTGCCGTGACCACGGTCGCCCATCAGCTGCACGGTGCCATCGGCGTCACGATCGAACACCAATTGTGGTCGGCGACCAACCGTGCGCACAGTTGGGTCACCGAGTTCGGCTCCACCGGTCATCACGCGCGCCGACTGGGTCGGCTGGCCCTCGCCGGACACGACGACGCGATGTGGGATGTGCTGACCGGCCCCGGTATCGGTTAGGAGTCCAGTACTTCGGTGATGCGCGCGTGCACGTCACCGATACCGCCGACGTCGATTCCGAAGCGGTTCATCAGTGCGTCGAGCACCTGCGCGGCGTTGTCGAACCGGATTCGCTCGGTGTCACCCCTGAGATGATGCACCGCCAGGTTCCGGCCACGCATATTCCACCGGGCTTCGGGGGTGATCAGTGAAACCGTGAGGCCGACAACGAAATTCGAGTCGGGATAGGTCGAGACATACCAGCTGGCGAGCTGCAGGTCGATCTGCGGACGGGGTTGATCGTCGAACATGTACAGGGGTCGCCACTGATCGGCGATCTGCACTTCGAGCACGTACTGGCCGCGGTGGGTCGACAGCCGGTAGGGCTCGTGCGGCGTCTGTTGGACCGTACCGACGTCGAACCGGATGGGTGCCGTCAGCGTCTGACCGCCGAACCCGACGTCCACCAGATAGCGCTGTACGTCACCGGGTATGCGCACCGAAAGCAGTTCGTGGGTCTGCGGAGGGGGCGGACCGTCCAGCCCGTCCTCGCGCATCCACACCACCCGGGCACTCAACGCCTGGACATCAAAACCCAAGTCGCTCAACACGTAACGCATCAGCCCGTTGTGTTCGAAGCAGTAGCCGCCACGGCGACGGCGGACCATCTTGTCGAACAACGCGGTGGCCGACAGATCACCGACGGGGATGCCCATCAGCGGATCGAGGTTCTCGAACGGGATATGCCGCAGATGTGCGGTCACCAACGCCTGCAGGGTCTCCGACGTCGGTGCTTCACTGCCGGTGTAGCCGACACGTGCGAAGTACAGCGCGACGTCGACGGAGGGTGCGACGCTCACAGTAGGACCAGCCATGTCACCCATGGTGGCCCCTCAACCGAGGTTGAGGTCAAGCGATTTTCCGGCACCGCTGCGCCGCGGAGCGTCACCCGACGGTCAGCTGCCGGTCCATTTCGGCGGCCGCTTCTCGGCGAACGCGACGGCTCCTTCTCTGGCGTCGTTCGACATGAAGACCGGGGCCAGGATCTGGAGCTGCTTGTTCCACCGCTCGTCGGCCGACCATTCGCGCCCCTCGACGATGATCTTCTTGGTCGCCGCGACAGCCAGCGGGCCGTTGGCGGTGATCTTCTCCGCCAGCGCGATCGCCGCGTCGAGTGCACCACCGGGTTCGGCGAGCACGTTGACCAGACCGAGCTCGTGAGCCCGGGTGGCGCTGAGGTTGTCACCGGTCAGCGCCAGCTCCATGGCCACTGCGTACGGGATGCGTTGCGGCAGGCGCAGCAGGCCGCCGCCACCTGCCACCAGGCCACGCTTGACCTCGGGGATGCCGAACGCGGCGTCGTTGGCCGCCACGATCAGATCGGTCGCCAGCGCCACCTCGGTGCCACCGGCCAAGGCGTAGCCTTCGACAGCCGCGATCAATGGCTTGGCGGGCGGGCTCTGGGTGAAACCGAGACCGCGGCCCTCGATGTCGACGCGTTCACCGCGCGCGAAGGCCTTGAGGTCCATACCCGCGCAGAACGTGCCACCGGCACCGGTCAGCACGCCCACCGACAACGTGGGATCACCGTCGAGGCGGTCCATTGCGTCGGCCAGACCGCGGCTCACCGTGGCGTTGACGGCGTTCTTGGCCTGGGGGCGGTTGATGGTGATGACCAGGATCCGGTCACGCTGTTCGACCAGGACTTCTTCGGCGGTAGCTTCGTCGCTCACGACGCTGATCGTAAACGGCACGGTAAGCGCCTCGGGGGGCCGCCCCACCGCGCGATTCGTGCGTTGCGTCGTCCATCGGTACCATCAAAACTAGAACACGTTTCAATTCAGCCTCAGGGAGACCGTGTGAGCCCGACCAACGTCGACGACAGCGAGATCTCGGCCGGTGAGATCACCAAGTGGGATCCAGGCCTCACCGCGAAGGTGATGGGGCTGATCCGACCGCTGATCAAGGGCTGGCACCGGTCCGAGGTACGCGGCCTGGAGAACTTCCCCGCCGGCGGCGCACTGGTGGTGTCCAACCACTCCGGCGGCCTCTTCGCGATGGACGTCCCGGTGTTCGCGACCGGTTTCTACGACCATTTCGGCTATGACCGCCCCGTCTACACGCTGAGCTTCGACCTGATCTTCACCGGACCCACCGCCGACTTCTTCCGGAAGACCGGGTTCATCAAGGCCAACCACGACAACGCCGATGAAGCCCTTCGGTCCGGCGGTGTGGTGGTGGTTTTCCCCGGTGGCGACTACGACGTCTACCGCCCCACCACCGCCAGGAACAAGATCGACTTCGACGGCCGCACCGGTTACATCAGGGCCGCGCTCAACGCGGGCGTGCCGATCGTGCCCGCGGTCGGCATCGGCGGCCAGGAGACCCAGCTGTACCTGTCACGCGGGACCGAACTGGCCAAACTGCTGCGCCTCGACAAACTGCTGCGGGCCAAGATCCTGCCGGTGTCGTTCGGCTTCCCGTTCGGACTCTCGGCGGTGGTGCCGGTCAACGTGCCGTTGCCCACCAAGATCGTCCAGCAGGTGCTCGAGCCCATCGACATCGTCGCCGAATTCGGTGCGGACCCGGACGTCGACGAGGTCGACGCCCACGTACGTCACGTCATGCAACGCGCCCTGGACGACCTCGCGCGAGAACGTCGCTTTCCGGTGATCGGATAGCCGTGGTCGCCATCCCCGGACTGGACCGCGTCACCGCGGCCGCGGGCCTGGTGGCCACCATGGCCAGGGCCGGCGTGATCGCGCCGATGCGCCCGGACAGATATCTGCGCATCATGGCCGCCGCTGCGCGCGAAGGCCTCTCGGTGACAAGCGGTTTCGCGATGGCCGCACAACGCGCACCCGCGCGTGTCGCCCTGATCGACGAAATCGGTGAGCTGACGTTCGAGCAGGTGGACCGACGCGCCGACGCGCTGGCTGCCGCCCTGCAGCAGTTTCCTGCCAAGACCGTCGGCATCATGTGCCGCAACCACCGCGGATTCGTCGACGCGCTGATCGCCGGCAACCGCATCGGTGCCAATGTGTTGCTGCTGAACACGTCATTCGCCGGCCCGGCGATGGCGGAGGTGATCGAGCGCGAAGACGTCGACGTCGTGATCTATGACGACGAGTTCACCGCGACCGTCGACCGCGCACTGGCTGAGCGTCCCGACGCGATCCGCATCGTCGCGTGGACCGACACCCCTCTGGCACATGAGCACACCGTCGAGAAGCTCATCGATTCGTACTCCGGCAGACGTCCGGACTCCCCGTCGGCCAAGGGCAAGCTCATCCTGCTGACATCGGGAACCACCGGAACACCCAAGGGCGCCAGACATTCCGGCGGTGGGCTGGGCGAACTCAAGGCAATCCTCGACCGGGTGCCGTGGCGCACGGAGAAGACAGTGGTCGTGGTGGCGCCGATGTTCCATGCGTGGGGGTTCTCCCAGCTGGTGTTCGCCGCGTCAATGGCCTGCACGGTGGTGACGCGCCGCAAATTCGATCCCGAGGCCACCTTGGAGTTGGTCGACCGGCACCGCGCCTACGGTTTGGCGGTGGTCCCGGTGATGTTCGACCGGATCATGGACCTGCCCGACGACGTGCGCCGCCGCTATGACGGCACGTCGCTGCGATTCGCCACCGCGTCGGGATCCAGGATGCGCCCCGATGTGGTGGTCAAGTTCATGGACGAGTTCGGTGATGTCATCTACAACAACTACAACGCAACCGAAGCCGGCATGATCGCCACCGCGACGCCTGCGGATCTACGCGCCGCACCCGACACGGCGGGCCGGCCGGCCGTGGGCACCGAGGTCCGCATCCTCGACGCCGAGCTCAACGAGGTCCCCACCGGCGAGATCGGCCAGATTTTCGTCCGGAACGGCTCCCAGTTCGACGGCTACACCTCAGGCTCGACCAGACAGTTCCACGACGGCTTCATGGCCTCCGGTGATCTCGGCCGGTTCGACACAGCCGGACGGCTTTTCGTGGTCGGCCGCGATGACGAGATGATCGTGTCCGGCGGTGAAAACGTCTACCCGATCGAGGTGGAGAACACGCTCGCGTCGCATGACGCCGTTGCCGAGACCGCCGTGGTCGGCGTCGAGGACACCGAGTACGGGCAGCGGTTGGCGGCGTTCGTCGTGCTGGTCGACGGTGCGAGTGCCTACCCCGAGGACCTCAAGGCATACGTCCGCGAGAACCTGGCCAATTACAAAGTCCCACGCAGTATCACAGTGCTGGCCGGTTTACCGCGCAACAGCACGGGGAAGGTGATACGCCGTGAACTCCAGACCCTGGCGGCCGATGAAGTTTGACCCCGTGACACTCCTGCGCCGCAGGGCGCACCCGAGCACCACCGTTCTGCGCGCTTTGGCTCGAATGATCAACGCCGCAAATGGATTTCGCCCACTGGCCCGTAAGGGCTACATCACCCTGCCGGTATTCGCGTTCGGCTGGCCGACGTCTGAACTGGCCCCGGTGTTCTTGTCGGTGTCCGCCCTGGACGCGCTGCGCCGCGGTGTGCGCGGAGACTTCAGGGGCCGGTCCGGACGGGTGGCGCTGGCATTGCACGCCGTCGAATGGGCGCTGCTGGTGGCCATCCAACGCCGTAACGTTCGCTCCGAGCCGTATTTCGACGCCGGCCTCACCGAGGCGCTGGGACCCGACTACCGCAGCGTGGCAGCGACGTCGCAACCAGCGGTGCACGGCGGGATCTTCGCCACCGGATGGTCCCGGCACCGCTACGTCGAGAAGGCCGGTACCGTGCGCTACGGGCCACGCCGCGCCAACCGTGCCGATATCTGGCGCCGCGCCGATCTGCCCCGCGACGGACGTGCACCGGTGCTGCTGCAGGTGCCCGGCGGCGCGTGGGCCATCGGGATGCGCAGGCCGCAGGCCTACCCACTGCTGAGCCATCTCGCCGAGCGCGGCTGGATCTGTGTGTCGATCGGCTACCGGGTCAGCCCGCGCCACACCTGGCCTGAGCACATCGTCGACGTCAAACGGGCCTTGGTCTGGGTCA
Source organism: uncultured Mycolicibacterium sp. (assembly GCA_945957405.1). GTDB lineage: Bacteria > Actinomycetota > Actinomycetes > Mycobacteriales > Mycobacteriaceae > Mycobacterium. Next base: position 6,112 of record CAMFLL010000245.1, read on the forward strand.
AGGAGCACATCGCGGAGTACGGCGGCGACCCGGATTTCGTTGCCATCACGGGTGGTTCGGCCGGCGGTCACCTGACGGCCCTGGCCGCGCTGACCCCCGGCGATCCGGCATTCCAGCCGGGATTCGAGCACGCCGACACCTCGGTGAAGGCCGCCGTCCCGGTATACGGCCGCTACGACTGGTACAGCACCGAGGGCACCGGGCGCGGAGAGTTCATCGCCTTCCTGCAGAAATTCGTCACCAAGGTGAGGTTCTCGACCCACCGCCAGGTGTACGTCGATGCGTCTCCCATCGATCGACTACGCCCCGATGCGCCACCATTTTTCGTCCTGCACGGCACCGACGACTCGATCATCCCCGTTCCCGAAGGGCGCGCCTTCGTCGAGGCGCTGCGCGCGGTGTCGACGTCGGCGGTCGCGTATTCGGAGATCCCACACGCGCAGCACGCGTTCGATTTCTTCGGCTCACCGCGCGGCCACTACACTGCCGAGGCCATCGAACGGTTCCTGTCCTGGGTGCACGCCCAGCGTTAGGGTGCCAGTGCCTTCTCGACCACGGTGAGCGTCTCGGGAAGTCCTGCGGCACGGCGGATCTCGACGAACTCGTCGACCATGGCCGCGGTGACCTCATGGGCGTCGGAAAGCGTGTCGGTATCGGCCAGCACCGAGATGTTGAGCTGATCGACGTAACTCCACACCGTGATGTTCAGCCCGCTGGCCGCGGTGACGGGTCCGACACTGTAGATCTCGGTGACCAGCGCGCCACCCACCCGGCCGTACTCACGTGGACCAGGCACATTGGAGATGTTGAGGTTGAGCACCTTGTTCTGGCCTTCACGGTTGGACAGCCACTTGAACAGCGCCTCCATCCCTTTCGGCGGCATGTAGTCCGACCAGCGGCTGACCAGTTCTGGTCCGATGAGGAAGTTGCTCTCCTTGGCCGCCGCCGCGTCCTCGTGGGTGCGGCGGACCCGTTCCAGTGGATCCTCGAGATCGACCGGGACCGGCATCAGCACCCCGGTGAACCGGTTACCGGAGATGCGCTCCGGCGAGAAGTCGAAACTGACCGGCACCGAGGCCAGCAGCGGATGGTCGGCCTTGCCGTCGTAGCGCAGCAACAGCTTTCGCAACGCACCCGCCGACATCGACAACACCAGGTCGTTGATCGAGATGTCCAGGTGGTTCTTGGTCTCCTTGATGTCGACCAGTGACAGGGATGCTGTGGCGAAGCGCCGCTGCGGGCTGAGCTTGTGGTTGATGAAGCTCGGTGGCGGCGTGAACGGCCGCGTCAGCTCGGGCGTGAGTTTGCGGGAACTGCGCCGCACACGCTGGACGCCTTCCGCGGTGTACCGGATGGTCGACGGCACCTTGGCGATCTGGCGGAAATGGTCACGGAATGCCGAGCGCACCAACGCTGATCGGGTGGGCGCCGGATCGGTTTCGTAGGACTCACGGTCAGTCTGTGGGCCTGACTGCAGGTCCATGCCGAGAGCCATCAGGTTGGCGGCGGCCACGCCGTCGGCCAGGGCGTGATGGATCTTGCCCACCACGGCAATCCGCCCGGCGGCCAGGCCGGTGACGAAATACATCTCCCACAGCGGACGGCCGCGGTCCAGCGGTGTGCTCGCGATCTCACCGATGGCATTGTCGAGTTCGCGGCGCCCACCGGGTGCGGCGACCGTCCAGGGGCGCACGTGATACTCGAGGTCGACTTCGCAGTTCTCCCGGAACATCGGGTGGTGGAACTTGAACGGAATGTCGATGAGCTCATACCGGAACGGGTCCAGCTTGTAGAGCCGTCCGCGCAGCACGTGCCGGAACTCGTCGATCCCGAATGACCGCCCACCCATGTCCTGCAGTTCGACGATCGCGATCTTGAGGGTGTGCATGTGCACGTTGGGCGTCTCGCTGTAGAGCAGGAACGCGTCCCACCCGGTGAGTCTCTTCATCCCGCCGCCCTCCGGTTTGTCCCGCCCTCGGGGCCGACCCTACCGCTCAGATGACCTGCTTGGTCGTTATCGCGTGGCGGGTGCGGTGAATCTGGTTGAGGAACAGCCCGATTGCGGTAGCGGCCGAACCGGTGCGGGCGCCGTCGGTCATGTCGAACGCGTGACCGGCCCCGGGCAGTTCCACGTAGCCGACCACCGATGACGAGACCTCCCGCAGCCGGTCGACGAACGCGCGAGCCTGCTCGACGGGGATGATGGTGTCACCGCTGCCGTGCACCACAAGGAACGGTGGCGCATCGGCACGCACGCGGGCGATCGGTGAGGCGTCGCGGAAGATGTCGGGGTGGCGGTCGATGCGGCGTTTGACCACCACGCGTTCCAGGAAGTCGACGAACCGCACGCGCTCGGTGGTCGAACGGTCCTCCCAGTCGTAGCGGCCGTAGATGCCGACGACGGCGTCCACGGACGTGTCCGATCCCGGAGCCAGATGGTCCTGCAGCGTCGGGTCGTCGGCCGTCAGGCCCGCCAGTGCCGCGAGATGGCCGCCCGCAGAACAGCCCGCAATGGTCACGAACCCACGATCCCCGCCGAACCGGTCGACATTGGCCCGAGCCCAGGCGATGGCCGCCTTCACGTCGCTGATGTGTTGCGGCCACTTGTGATTCGGCGACACGCGGTAGTCGACGGACAGGCACACCCAGCCGAGTTCGGCCAGGTGCGACATCAGAGCGTAGCCCTGCAGGATCCGGCTGCCGTGCACCCACGCGCCACCCGGCACGAAGATCATCACCGGGGCCGGCTGCGCGGGCAGGTCGTCACGTCGCCACACGTCGAGCAGCTGCGTCGGGCTGTCGCCGTACCGCACCGAGGACCGGTAGAGGTACCGACGGTGCTCGAACGCCTTCAGCAGCGGTGGAGTGCGTTCGGGTGCCGGCCATTCGATGTCGAGGTCCGTGGCAGCCACCACACCGCGCAGGGCGGCGTCGGAAACGGCGTGGGTCTGGTCGCGCTCATCCTTCTTGATCTGGCCGATTCCCGGTGTGAACCACGATTTCACGGTAGCTGCCATGATGTCCGGTGCGTGCCTGGCGCCCCACACACTCATCGCGGTGTAGCCACCCAACGGCTCCAGGTGCTTGCCGATCACCGGTAGCGATGCCGACGCGACACTGGCCGCCAACAGGTAATCGGAAGGTTTGGCGTGCAGCAGCCAACTCGCACGCGAGCACAACGTCGGTCCGGGAAACCGGGTCTCCGGTCGTACCGTCATGGCGCGAGCGTAACCCGCCCTACCCATCGGTAATGACAATTCCGCTCAAGTGTCTACTCGAGCCGTCCACCAGAGCCGGCTCAGCGCAGCGAGGCGCGGCCCCGGATCCGTCCCAGCGCCAGCAGGGCCACGAGCGTCACCAGCAGCAACACCGTGGTGCAGGCTGCCGCCTGGAAAGCCTGGCCGCGGTCGGTCAGGCCGAAGATCGTCACCGGCAGCGTCTTCCAGGTGGCGGGATACACCATGACGGTGGCGCCCAATTCGCCCATCGACAGCGCCACCGCCAGGCCGGCGGCCGCACCCAGCGCGGGCGTCAGCAGTGGCAGCGTGACCCTGAACAACACGCGCGCAGGACCTGCTCCCAGTGATTCCGCGGCTTGGCGGTACGCCGGGTCCAGGCGGTCGAGGGCCGCCGACACCGCGCTGAAGGCGAAGGCCAGCACCAGCACGGCATGCGCCAGGATCACGATCCACCTGGTGCCGCCGAGCAGCAGCGGCCTCGAGTTGAAGGCGATCAGCAGGCCCAGGCCGATGGCCACCGATGGCACCGCGATCGGCAGGTGGAACACCGCGTCGGTGGTGCGACGCAGCCACGGCGGCGCCTCGCGCGCCGCGATCGCCGCCCAGGTACCGAGCACCAGCGCGAGGCCACCGGCGATGATCGCGGTCTGCAGACTCACCGACAGGCTGGCCAGATTCTCGCCGGACAACGCGCCGCTGAACCGGTCGAAGCTCAAATCCGACGGCAACGCCGAATTCCATGATCCGGCCAGGCCGGCCAACAGTACGGTGGCCAGCGGTGCGACGAACACCACCACGACGACGAGCCCGAAAACGGTGAGAACCGTTGCCTTACTTCGTAGATTCCAGAGCAGCATCGGTATCCCCCTTCCCCCGGCCCGCCATCAACCGCGCGAAGATCACCCGATAGGAGATGTAGAGCACCAGTGACAGCAGCACCTGAACGGTCGCGATCACCGCGGCACCCGGCAGGTCGAACGTCACGATGCCGCGCGTGTAGATCAGCACCGGCAGCGTGATCACGCCCTTGGCTCCGGTGAACAACACGATGCCGAATTCGTTGAGGGTCAACAGCAATACCAGGCTGCCACCCGCAGCCAGGGCCGGCCAGGCCTCCGGCATGATGACGCTGCGCAGCACACGCCACGGCGAGGCACCCAGGCTGGCGGCCACGTCGAGCTGCTGTCGCGGCAGCACTGCGAACGACGCCAACAGCGGTCGCACGACAAACGGGGTGAAGAACGTGATCTCCGCCGCGATCACCCCCGCAGGGGTGTACAGGAAGTTCAGCGCAGGCGACGCGGACCCCGTCATGCTCGAGATCAGCGCGTTGACGGCGCCCGCCGTCCCGTACAGAAACGTGAACGCGAGGGTGATCAGGAACGACGGCAGAGCCAGCACCGTGTCGATCAACCGGCCCACCAACGCCGAGCCCGGAAACGGCACGAATGCCAGCACTATCGCGATGAAGGTGCCCAGGATCAGGCAACCGACCGTCGACGTCACCGCGATTGCGACGGTGCGCCACAGGGCTTCCCGAAACGATTCTGAGGCCAGCACGGAGGTCCACGTACCCGCTCCGCGACCAGACTCCCCGACCCGCGTAGATTCCAGGCACACGCGGATCAGCGGGTACACCGCGGCGATCAGGACCACCAGCAGCGGTGGCAGCGTCCACAACATCGCCTTGGTGCGCGCGGGCTTCGACGACGTGACCGGCGCGTCGGACGGCTCGGCGGCCGCGGGCTGTTCGAGCAGTGCGGTCACTGGGGCACCTGCACCAGGACACCGGCCGGTTCGGGGAATCGGACCCCGACCTCGGTGCCGTTGTCGAATTTCGCGTGGCCGGGTACGTCGACCTCGATCAACTGGTCCGGCAG
>CAMFLL010000246.1 GCA_945957405.1 uncultured Mycolicibacterium sp.
CCGCACCATCAGCGCCTCACCACTGGAGTGGACGGCAACCGCCATCAAGGCGTGACAGCCGCCGAGACTGTCGTTGTTGTACGCGTTGCGCGAGTGGGGTTGCCAGAACTACAGTCTCGGCGGCATGCGCCGCTACTGACGGCCGCCGCTACTGACGGCCGAAACTGTAGTTGTTGTACGCATCGCGCGAGTGACGTCGTCACAACCTACAGTCTCGGTGCCGGGTGCCGGGTGGCGGTCTCGGCGCTGATGCGCTGATGCACGAACGTCAGGACTGCACTTCGACGACGGTCGGCACGATCATCGGGCGACGTTTGTAGCGCCGGGAGACCCAAGTGCCGATGACGCGGCGCATCGCGCGGACCAGATGTTCCGGGGTGACATCGGTGTCCTCGAGGGCTTGTTTGACCGCGGCCTCGACCTCGACGGCCACATTCTCCAGAGCCGTGGGGTCGGCCGAGAACCCGCGCGCGTTGAGGACGGGCTTGCCGACCGAACGCCGGGCGTTGATGTCGATGGTCGCGATCGCCGAGATGAAACCGTCTTCGCCGAGGATGCGCCGGTGCGAGATGGTGGTGTCGTCGATGTCACCGACCACGCTGCCGTCGACGTACACCATGCCGACCGGCACGTCGCCGACGACCTTCAGCCTGCCCTCGCGCAGTTCGATGACCAGACCGTTGCGGGCGATCAGAACGTTGCGCTCCGGGACGCCGGTGGACTGGGCAAGCCTGGAGTTGGCCGCCAGATGTCGCCATTCCCCGTGTACGGGAACGACATTGCGCGGTTTGATCAGGTTGTAGAGGAACAGCAGCTCCCCCGCATTGGCGTGACCCGAGACGTGGATGGCGCAGTCGTTCTGCGTCAACACGTTGGCGCCCTTGTGAATCAGGTTGTTCACCACGCGGTAGACGGCGGTCTCGTTACCCGGCACCAGTGAGGAGGCGAAGATGATCAGGTCACCGTCGGTGATTGAGATCTGCTTGTGCGTACCTTCCGACATGCGCGCCAACGCTGACAGCGGTTCGCCCTGTGAGCCGGTGCAGATGATCGCCAGGCTGTGATCGGGGAGGATCGCGGCCTCGCTGATCGACACTTCGGCGTTCTTGGGCAACACCAGGTGGCCACGCTCCTGCGCAATGCCGACATTGCGGACCATCGACCGGCCGATGAAGCACACTTTGCGGTCGTTGGCGACGGCGACGTCGACAGCCTGCTGGATGCGGTGGATGTTGCTCGCGAAGGACGTCATGATCACGCGTCCGCGCGAGCGCCGCACCTGATCGTCGAGCACGGGGGCGATATCGCGTTCATAGCCCACGAAACCGGGCACGTCGGCATTGGTGGAGTCGATGAGCAACAGGTCGACTCCCTCGGCACCGAGCGCCGCCATGCGGGGCAGATCCGTGGTTACACCGTCGATCGGGAGCTGGTCGAGTTTCAAGTCACCGGTGTGCAGCACCATGCCGGCCGCGGTACGGATCACCACCGCCATCGAATCCGGAATCGAGTGGCAGACCGACACGAACTCACATTCGTAGGGCCCGTATTCGATGCGCTGACCCGGCGAAACCTCGACGGCCTGCGGCTTCAGACCCTTCTCTGCACATTTCGCATTGACCAGAGCGAGGGTGAACTCCGCGCCGACGACCGTGATGTTGGGCCGCATCTGCAGAAGGAACGGAATGGCGCCGATGTGGTCTTCGTGGCCGTGCGTGAGCACGATCGCCTCGATGTCGTCGAGACGATCCTCGATGGCTCGCATGTCGGGCAGGATCACATCGACACCGGGATGCTCCGACTCGGGGAACATCACCCCGCAGTCGACCACCAGCAGGCGCCCCTGGCACTCGTACACCGTCATATTCCGGCCGATTTCGCCGATGCCGCCAAGGGCGAAGATTCTCAGCGCACCAGTGTCGTGTTGAGCCAGAGGTGGTACCGCCGTCGTCATCAGAAGGAGCCTACACAAGCCGCATTGAGCGGCCGGAATGGTGTTTGGAGCGGGTCAGGCCAGGACGCCGGCGGCCTTGAGGTCGGCGGCCAGGGCGCTCACCTGCTCTTCGGTGGCCGGCACCTGCGGAAGCCGCGGGTCGCCGGCGTCGAAACCCTGCAGGCGCAGCGCCGCCTTCGACATGGTCACGCCGCCGAGCCTGACCTGCGCATCGCACAGGGGGCCCAGTGCCACGTTGATCTTGCGGGCGGTGGCAATGTCACCGGAATTGAACGCCGACAACATCTCTCGCAGTTGCCCTGCGGCGACATGGCCCCAGACGCTGATGAATCCGATGGCACCCATGGCCAGCCAGGGCAGGTTGAGTGCGTCGTCGCCGGAGTAGTAGGCCAGACCCGTCTCGGCGATGATCTGGGCGCCACCGTGCAAGTCGGCCTTGGCATCCTTGACCGCGACGATGTTGGGGTGGGCGGCCAGCGCCCGCATGGTGTCCCATTCGATGGGGATCGACGAGCGCGGCGGAATGTCGTACAACACGTTGGGCAGGTCCGTCGCGTCGGCGACCGTCCGGAAATGGGCGAGCACGCCGGCCTGTGACGGACGCGAATAGTAGGGCGTTACCACCAGCAGACCGTGCGCACCGGCCGCGGCGGCGGTCTGCGCGGCGCGAACGCTGTGGGCGGTGTCGTAGGTGCCGACTCCGGCGATGATGCGGGCCCGGTCACCGACGGCGTCCAACACGGCTTCGAGCAGCACGAGCTTCTCGTCGTCGGTGGTGGTAGGGGATTCACCGGTGGTGCCGGACACCACCAGACCGTCACACCCGCCGTCGACCAAGCGGGTGGCGAGCTTCTTTGCGGCGGCCGTATCAAGGGAGCCGTCCGGGCCGAACGGCGTCACCATGGCAGTCAGCACGGTGCCCAGGCGTGCGCTGACGTCAATTCCGCTGGTGCTCACGGGCTAGAGATTACCGTGCGACGCGACCCAATTACGCGAGCGGATCGCTCACACCTCGGTGGCCAGTGGGCTCGTCGCCACTTCGGTGCCATCGGCCAGCGCATAGATGTCGAAATCGGCAAACACCTGTGGTGCCACCGCAGCCAACTGCCGCAGGCATTCGATGGCGAGTCGCCGGATCTCGACGTCGGCGTGCTCGCTGGCCCGCATCGCGATGAAATGCCGCCAGGCCCGGTAATTCCCGGTGACGACCATGCGGGTCTCGGTGGCGTTGGGCAGCACCGCCCGCGCGGCCTGGCGGGCCTGCTTGCGCCGCAGCGTCGCGTTCGGTAGGTCGGCGAGCTTGTCTTCGAGCCGGCCCAGCAGTTCGGTGTAGGCAGCGCGGCTGGAATCGGCCGCCGCCAGGAACAACTCTTCGAGCTCGGGATCGCCTTCGATCCCCGGCGGCAACACCACCTGCGCGTCATGTTCGGGCACATAACGCTGCGACAGCTGGGAATAGGAGAAGTGCCGGTGCCGGATCAGTTCATGCGTGCACGAGCGGGAAATACCGGTGATGTAGAAGCTCACCGAAGCGTGCTCGAGCACCGAGAAGTGACCGACGTCGATGATGTGCTTCAGATACGACTCGTTGGTCGCTGTCTTGGGGTTGGGTTTGGACCAGCTCTGATAGCAGGCCCGGCCGGCGAACTCGACCAGGGCGGGACCACCATCGGCATCGGTGCTCCACGGCACGTCATCGGGTGCGGTGAACTCCGTCTTGGCGATCAGCTGCACGCGCAGCGGGGCGGTCTCGGCCACCGGGCCACCCTAGTCGGTGAGGACGCCGGCACGCCGCATGGCGGCGGCGATGTGCTCGAAGTCGATGGCCACGTGGGCTCGGGCGATCGCGTCCGCGTCGTCACCGCGACCGGCGACGATCGCGTCGACCAGATGCTCGTGATCATGCAGCGCACGGCGCTCCATCACCGCCATCTTCTCGCGCTGTCCCCACGGATGGGCGGGAGCGCCGATGCTGACCGATGCCTCCAGCTCGAGCAGCAACTGTTTGAGGACCGGATTGTGCGCGGCGTCCATGATTGCCAGGTGCAGCCGACTGTCGGCCTGCTGGGCGTCGACGCCGCTGGCCGCGGTGCGGAAGTGTTCGAGGGCGTCCAGCAGCGCAGCGATGTCGGCGTCGGTGCGTGACTCGGCGGCCGCGCGGCACATGGCGCCGTGCAACCGGCACACCGCGTCACAGCGGTCGCGCAACTCACCGAGCCGCATGGCCAGCGTGCGCCCGACCGCCTCGGTCGAGGACTCGCGCCACTGCTGCAAAACGTAGGACCCGCCGCCGCGCCCCCGGCGCGTTTCCAGCAGCCCCCGGTCGACCAAGCGCGCCAGCGCCGCACGTACCGTCATCCGGCCGACGCCGAGCGACGCGGCGAGCTCCCGCTCCACCGGCAGGCGTGTCCCCGGCAGGTACTCCCCGACCGCGATGGCGGTGACGAGCCGGTCGGTGATCTCGTCGACGCGCGAGGGCATGTCGAGCTGCGAAGAGAGCAGCCCCGGTGTCACCGTGGCGCCGTTCTCGGCCATCTGCCCCAACCCTTTCCTGGATAGGAGCATGTTAATTCTTCAAATGGTCTTGCCATGAGACCTTAAGCGGTTCATTCTGATCGCCGTGGCTGTCGAGACCCGCACCGTGCCCTTCCGCGACTACGAAACCTGGGTGCGGATCAGCACCCCCGACCAGCCGTCCGCGGACCTGCTGCCGCTGTTCGTCCTGCACGGCGGACCCGGTATGGCGCACAACTACGTCCGCAACATTGCCGAGCTGGCCGACGAGACTGGCCGTACCGTCATCCACTACGACCAGGTCGGCTGCGGTAACAGCACCCACCTGCCCGACGCTCCCGCCGACTTCTGGACGCCGGCGTTGTTCGTCGAAGAGTTCCACACGGTGCGCTCCGCCCTCGGCATCGATCGCTATCACCTGCTCGGCCAGTCCTGGGGCGGCATGCTCGGCGCCGAGATCGCCGTGCTGAAGCCACCGGGGTTGGCCTCACTGTCGATCTGCAATTCTCCGGCCTCCATGCAGTTGTGGATGGCCGCGGCCGCCGAACTGCGCGCACAACTTCCCCCCGACACGCAGGCGGCCCTCGACCGCCACGAGGCCGACGGCACGGTGAACGATCCGGAGTACCTGGCCGCCACAGGCGAGTTCTACGTCAGGCACGTGTGCCGGATGGATCCGATGCCCCAGGACTTCGTCGAGAGCGAACAGCAGATGGAGGCCGAGCCGACGGTCTACCACACCATGAACGGGCCCAACGAGTTTCATGTCCTCGGCACGCTGCGTGGCTGGTCCGTCATCGACCGACTGCCCGCCGTCGACGCCCCGACCCTGGTGATCGCCGGCGAGTTCGACGAGGCCACACCGGCGACGTGGGCACCGTTCGTCGACCACATTCCCGACGTCCGCAGCCACGTCTTCGCGGGCGCCAGCCACTGCAGCCACCTCGAGCAGCCCGCGCAGTTCCGCGCCGTCATCGCGGATTTCTTGGCCACCAACGACGCCACCGACGACGCCACCAACGACTAGGACAGCCCATGGCCACATCCGACACCGAACACGGCGGAGCCGCCGGCCTCGAAGGCCAGCGCGCGCTCGAACACTTCGGCTACAAACAGGAACTCAATCGCTCGGTCGCCACGGTCGACCTGGTGGTCTACGGCCTGGTGTTCATGGTGCCGATCGCGCCGTGGGCGATTTTCGGCACCGTCTACAACAGCGCGTCGGGCATGGTTCCGCTGGTCTACCTGATCGGGCTGGTGGCCATGGTGTTCACCGCCCTGGCGTATGCACAGATGGCCAAGTCCTTTCCGCTGGCCGGCTCGGTATTCTCCTACGTGGGACGCGGTATTCACCCCGCGGCGGGATTCTTCGCCGGGTGGGCCATCCTGCTGGATTACCTCCTGGTGCCGACGCTGCTCTACGTTTTCGCGGCCGAATCGATGGTGGGGCTCTTTCCCGGCACGCCGCGCTGGGTCTGGGCCATCGTGTTCGTCATCGTCAACACCGTGATCAACCTGGCCGGCGTGGGGTCGCTCAAGCTGGCCAATCGCATCTTTCTGGCCATCGAATTGGTGTTCGTGGTGATCTTCGTGGTCATCGCGGTGCGCGCCATCAGCGGTCAGTCGCTGCCCGACGTCGGCTGGAGCATCACGCCCATCTGGGATTCCAGCGCGGTCAGCGCCCCGCTGCTGGCCTCGGCTCTGTCGATCGCCGTGCTCAGTTTCCTTGGCTTCGACGGTATTTCGACCCTGGCCGAGGAGTCGACCGGTAAGCGCAACCCGGCCGGCCGCGCCATGATCATCGCGCTGTTCGTGGTCGCGACGCTCTTCGTGGTGCAGACATGGCTGGCCAGCCTGCTGGCCGGCGGCCGCGAAGCGTTCAGCGACGACGAGATGGGCAATGCCTTCTTCAACCTGGTGCAGGCCGCCTCGAACACGGGGTGGATGAACGCCTTCTTCGTCGTCAACGTGATGGCGGTGGGATTCGCCAACGCGATGGCCGCGCAGGCCGCCACCAGCCGACTGCTCTACTCCATGAGCCGCGACCGGCAATTGCCCAGTTACCTTTCGAAGATCAGCAGTCGCAAGGTGCCGATGGCTGCGCTGCTGACCGTCAGCGCACTGAGCCTGGTGCTGGTGTTGTTCTTCGTCGGCCAGATCGGCCTGATCTCGTCACTGGTGAATTTCGGTGCGCTGTTCGGCTTCTGCCTGCTGCACGTCTCGGTGATCTGGTACTACCTGGTGCGCCAGAAGTCGAAGAACTATCTGCTGCACCTCGTGGTGCCCGCCCTCGGGTTCCTGATCATCGCGTACGTCCTCTTCAACGCCGACGTACTCGCCAAGATCGGCGGCCTGGTGTGGCTGGTGATCGGTGCGATCATCTTCGGCGTCAACATCGCCCGGGGACGCGGCGTCCTGGCGTTGTCCGAGGAGCGCGATATCGAGGACTCCGAGCCGACGTGAGCGCACGGACTCAGAGCACAGTCCGCAGCGGCGCCGCCAGATCGCCCCGCTCCCCCACCGTGACATCGCCGAGCCCCAGCCAACGGGCCATCGACTGCAACTCGGCCGCCAGCGCGCGGGCCACCCGTATAGCGTCCTGACCGTCCTCGCTGTACGCGCCGACGACGTGCAGCCGGTCCGACGGTCGCTCGGCCTTGATGTCGACCCGCCCGACGAGTTCACCGTCGAGCAGGAAAGGCCAGACGTAGTAACCGAATTGGCGTTTGGGTGCGGGCGTGTAGATCTCGATGCGGTAGTGGAAGCCGAACAGCCGCTCGACACGCGGCCGGAAGAAGACCAGCGGATCGAACGGGCACAGCAGCGCCGTGCCTTTGCCCCATCGCGGCACCTTCTGACCGGCCCGTAGATAGGCAGGCGTGCCGTCGATGTCGACGGGCTCGAGTTCGCCGGCGGCCACCAGATCGGCGATGGCCGGTTTGACCTGCTTGGCGCCGAGCCGGAAGTAGTCGCGGATGTCGGCCTCGGTGCCCACACCGAGCGCGGTGGCCGCGCGCAGCACCAACTCACGCAGGGCTTCGTCGTCGTCGACCTGACGGGCCAGCACGTCGGGCGGCAGGACGCGCTCGGCCAGGTCATAGTGCCGGGCAAAGCCGACCCGGGTGGCGGTGGTCAGCACCCCGGAGGCAAACAGCGCCTCGGCGACCCATTTGGTGTCACTGCGGTCCCACCAGGGACCTTTGCGCCCGCGGGGCTCGGCCTCGAGGTGCGCCTCGATCTGACCGGCGGTGGACGGCCCGTGTTCGCCGACCGCCGCGATGATGTCGTCGGCGAGCCGGGAGTTCTTTTTCACGATCTCTTTGCCCCACCGGCCGTGTTCGTATTCACGCATCCGCCAGCGCAGGAGCGGCCAGTCCTCCACTGCCATCAGCGCCGCTTCGTGAGCCCAGTACTCGACGAGCAGTCGGGGCGCGCGGGCGCTGTGGCTCCACGCGGCCCTGTCGAGGATGTCCCGGTCGTACGGACCCAACCTGCTGAACATCGGCGCGTAGTGCGCCCGCACCGCGACCGAAACGGAGTCCATCTGTAACACCTGGATACGGCTCACCAGCCGTTTCAGGTGTATGCGGGTGACGGGTCCGACCGGTTTGGGGTCGTGGAACCCCTGGGCCGCAACGGCGACGCGACGCGCCGCGGCAATACTGAGCCGTGCCATCAGCGGACGTAACTGTGGAACCGGTACCGCAGCCCGGAACTGCTGTCCCGCCAGTCGCCCACCGTGCCGTGCCATGACTGGTCGAGCACGGGAGCCACTGCGTCGTCGTCCTGGCGACGCAGGTCGACCTCGATCTCGGTGACCTCGCAGCGCGCCGCCAACGGCAGCGCCAACGTGTAGATCTGCGCCCCACCGATGACCCACGCATCATCGAGGGGGGCGTCCTCGAGAGCACCGACCACGTCCGCACCATCAGCCATGTAGTCAGCTTGCCTGGTGACTACGACATTTCTGCGGCCTGGCAGCGGGCGGAACCGGGCGGGCAGCGATTCCCAGGTCAGCCGACCCATCACCACGGTGTGGCCGACGGTGAGTTGCTTGAATCGGGCCATGTCCTCGGGGAGGTGCCAGGGGATGTCGTTGTCGCGACCGATGACGCCGGAGGTCGACTGCGCCCAGATCAAGCCCAGCCCCGTCATATGGCGACGGGAGCCTTGATCGCCGGGTGCGGATCGTAGCCCTTGATCTCGATATCCTCGAATGTGTAGTCGAACAGTGAATCACGATGCGCAAGAACCAGTTCCGGATACGGCCGCGGCTCACGATCCAGTTGTTCGGTGACCTGGTCGACATGGTTGTCGTAGATGTGGCAGTCACCGCCGGTCCAGACGAACTCGCCGACATCGAGCCCCGCCTGGGCGGCCATCATGTGTGTCAGCAGCGCATAGCTGGCAATGTTGAACGGCACACCGAGGAACAGGTCGGCGCTGCGCTGGTAGAGCTGACACGACAACCGGCCCTCGGCCACGTAAAACTGGAAGAACGCGTGGCACGGCGGCAACGCCATCTGCGGGATCTCGCCGACATTCCACGCCGAGACGATGTTGCGCCGCGAGTCCGGGTCGGTTCGCAGTAACGCCAACGACGCACTGATCTGATCGATGTGCTCCCCCGACGGCGTCGGCCAGGATCGCCACTGCACACCGTAGACCGGGCCCAGATCACCTGTGGCCGAGGCCCATTCGTCCCAGATTGTGACTCCACGCTCTTGCAGCCAGCGCACGTTGGAATCGCCGCGCAGAAACCACAGCAACTCGTAGATCACCGATTTGGTGTGCACCTTCTTGGTGGTGATGAGCGGGAATCCGGCGGCCAGGTCGTACCGCAGCTGGTGGCCGAACAGACTGCGGGTGCCGGTGCCCGTTCGGTCGGATTTCGGCGTGCCGTCCTCGAACACCAGACGCAGCAGATCCTCATATGGCGTGGGAATCGGCACGGCGTCAGCTTACGACGGTCGACACCGCGCAGCCGGGCACCCCACAGATTTCTGCGCGGCGCGCGGAGTAGAACGGAGACCATGCCGACGATCACTGATTCCATCACCACCCCGGACGGAACCTGCGCGGTCACGTTCGCGACACCCGACGGCGACGGCCCGTGGCCCGGGGTCGTGATGTACCCGGACGCCGGCGGCCCCCGGGCCACCTTCGATCAGATGGCCGAACAGTTGGCGGGCTACGGGTACGCCGTGCTGGTACCCGACGTGTACTACCGCGACGCGGGCTGGGCACCGTTCGAGATGGCGACGGTGTTCACCGACCAGGACGAGCGCAACCGCCTGTTCTCGATGATCGCCAAGGTCACCCCCGATGTCATGGCCGCCGACGCCGCCGCGTTCTTCGGCTACCTGGCCGCGCGTCCGGAGGTCTGCGGCGACGCCTTCGGCACCACGGGCTACTGCATGGGTGGGCGGACCTCGCTGGTGGTCGCGGGCCGGGTGCCTGAGCGTGTCGCCGCGGCGATGTCGTTCCACGGCGGCGGGTTGGTCACCGACGATGCCGACAGCCCGCACCTGCTCGCCGACCGCATCAACGCCGCCGTGTACGTCGCGGGCGCCGCCGACGATCAGTCGTTCACGCCCGAGCATGCCGAGACCCTCGACAAGGCGCTGGCCGCCGCCGGCGTGGAACACACTGTCGAGATCTATCCGGCCGGGCACGGCTTCGCGGTCCCCGACAACGCCCCCTATGACGAGGCGGCGGCCCGCCGGCACTGGAAGGCGATGGAAGACGTCTTCGGGGCCCAGTTGTCCTGACCGCACCGCATGGTCCACCATGAACGCCGTGTATGACCAGGCGTTCCGTGATGGCGATTCCTCCGAAGTGGGTTCCCGGACAGATCCGGTACTTGCGCGCAGCTGGCTGCTGGTCAACGGCGCGCAGTACGAGCGTTTCGAGCCGGCCGAACGATCACGCGCCGACATCGTCGTGCTCGACATCGAGGACGCGGTGGCCCCCAAGGACAAGGAGCTCGCGCGGGGGAATGTGACCAGGTGGCTCGGGTCGGGCAAAACCGACTGGGTGCGGGTCAACGGGTTCGGCACCCAGTGGTGGGCCGATGACCTGGAGATGCTGTCGAAGACATCGGTCGGCGGGGTCATGCTGGCGATGGTCGAGTCCGTGGACCACGTCACCGAGACCGCCAAACGGTTGCGTGGGGTGCCCATCGTCGCGCTGGTCGAGACCGCCCGCGGCCTGGAGCGGATCACCGAAATCGCTTCGGCGAAAGGCACATTCCGGTTGGCTTTTGGTATCGGCGACTTCCGGCGCGACACCGGCTTCGGCGACAATCCGGCAACCCTGGCCTACGCGCGGTCACGGTTCACCATCGCCTCAACCGCGGCGCATCTGCCGAATCCGATCGACGGGCCCACCGTGGGGTCCAGCGCGCTCAAGCTCGCCGAGGCGACGGCGGTGTCGGCCGAGTTCGGTATGACCGGCAAGATCTGCCTGATCCCCGATCAGTGCGCCACTGTGAACGAGGGATTGTCCCCCTCACAGGACGAGATCAGTTGGGCCAAGGAGTTCTTCGCCGAATTCGAGCGTGATGGTGGGGAGATCCGCAACGGTTCCGACCTACCCCGCATCGCCCGCGCCAACAAAATCCTCGACCTGGCCCGGTCCTACGG
>CAMFLL010000247.1 GCA_945957405.1 uncultured Mycolicibacterium sp.
GAACGCGCGCAACCGGTCGATGCGCCGGTCCCACTGCCTCGACAGCGTGGACAGGTAATCACCGGCCGCGGTCAGCGACTGCGGTCGGACACTCCAGATCCGTTCCCGGCCCTGCTTGGCGCTGCTGACCAGCCCCGCGGATTCCAGCAGGAGCAAGTGCTTGGCCGCGGCCTGCCGGGTCGCCGGGATGGCCTCGGTGAGTGTGGATGTCGAGCAAGGACCGGCGTCACAGAGCCAGATGACGATGCGCAGGCGATTGGGATCACCCAGCGCATCGAACACCGGTGCGGCCTCGGCCGCCGTCACACCCACTGTGGCGCCGCCACATAACGGCCCACCAGCGTGAGCTGCGTGGTCCAGCCGCCACTGTTGTCGGCGAACGCCGCGGCGCGGATGTCGTCGGGCAGCGCGTCGAAACCCGACTCGACGATTTCGAGCAGCACCCCGTCGTCGGTCTCGGTGAGGGTGAACTCGACCAACGTGGTGACGTCGGCGAACTCGGCGCTCGGACTCCAGCGGAATGCGAACCGGTGCGGCGGGTCCACGGTCACGATGTGCAGCGGACATGGCTGCCCCGCGTAGGGCTGCTGCTGCCTGGCGACATCCACGTCCACCGCGGTGGGTGCCATGACCCCCGGCACGGTGGCACCCTCGACGAAGGGTCCGTCGATGGTCATCCCGAACCACGTTCCGAACTCGCTTGAATCACTGATGGCCCGCCACACTCGGGGCAGCGGTGCCTTCAGTACAGCACTCTTCTCGATCCGATCCTGTGTCATATGCAACCTCCTGGTTGCTTTTCAAGCTAGCCGAGGTCGGCAGCGATACGCAACCTTTTGATTGCTTTTCTCTCAGATTGCTTCGGGATCCTGGGCGAAACCGTCGGCGACCCGCTGGCACAGTTCGATCGCCGTGCGCGCCCACGTCGACGTGGCCCCGGCCAGTCCGCAGGCCGGTGTCACGCCGATCCGCTCGGCGAGCACCGTGCGCGGGAAACCCAGCCGGTCGGTGATCTGGGCAGCGGCCGCGGCGACCTGCTCGACGGCGGGCCGTCGCTCCGGCGCCACGGTGGGCACCACGCCCAGCAGCACCACCCGCCCCGACTCGACGAATTCGCCGATACCGTCGAGGTCACCGGCGGTCAGTGTGGAGACATCAACGGCGATGGCACCGACTCGGCTGCGCTGCAACGTCTTCCACGGCAGATCGGGCGCGCAGCAGTGCACTGCGACCTCGCCCAGCGTGGCAGCGAGAGTGTCGAGCAGTTCCACTGCCAGGGGTTCATCCATCGCGTGGACCGGTGTCAGGCTGGTCACCCCGGTCAGCCGCCCGGCCAGCGCCGCCGGCAACGACGGTTCGTCGAACTGCACCACCACCTCGGTCTCCAGCCGGCGCGCCAGGGTGGCACGGTGGGCCGTCATCCCTTCGACCAGCGACGCCGCGAGGTCCCGGACCGCGCCCTGATCGGTGATGGCCCGGTGTCCGTTGGGCAACTCCAGTTGGGCTGCCAGCGTGATCGGACCCGGCGCCTGCACCTTCACGGACCGGCCCGAACCGCGCAGGCCCGCGGTCTCCCAGGCTTCCTCGAGCGCGTCGACGTCCTCGTCGAGCAGGCTGACTGCCCGCCGCGTCACCGCACCGGGACGGGCGACGATGCGGTAGCCGCGGGGAATGGTATCGATCGCGATGTCGACGAGTAGGCCTCCCGCGCGACCGATCAGATCGGCGCCCACTCCCCTGCCGGGCAGTTCGACGAGGTGCGACAACGAATGCAGCTCACCGACGACCACCTCGGCCGCCTCACGGGCCGCGGTGCCCGGCCAGGATCCGATACCGGTTGCAGTGGCGAATGAACTCACCGGTAAACCGTATGGGATGCCCGTTAGGCTGCACGAGTGGGCCACGGCACGCGGGTGCTCTCCTGGTGCGCGATCGCAATGGTGACCGCGGGCTGCACGGCGCAGGTGTCCGGTCTGGCCGTGATGCCACTGGGCGAGGGCCCGCTCGATCCACCACTTGTCGACACCGACACACTGCTGCTCGACCTGCCCCGGATGCGCGGAATCACCGGGGCCGGTGAGGATTTGACGATCATCCCGACAATGGACGGTAAGTACCCGGTCGATGTCGACCTGCTGGCCAAGGAAGCCCCCGCCGTGTGCCGGTTCATGTTCGCCGAGACCTCGATCTTCGGGACCCACACCGAGATCGCTGACTTCCACAAGACCACCTATCAGGATCCCCCGGATGGCGCGCTGATCTCGCAGGGCGCGGCGGCCTATGCCGACCCCGGCACCGCGCGCCGCGTGTTCGACGATCTGGTGGGCACCGCCACCGACTGCGCATCGACCCCGTTCGGGCAGGTCTACGTCGGAGATGTCGCGGCCGGCCGGGAATCGCTGAGGATCCGGCCGTCGGACGGCTGTGGGCGGGATTACCAGGTCAAGGCGGTGGTGCTGGCCGAGGTCACCTTCTGCGCCTTCCCCGAATCGGTGCCGCAGATCGTGATGACGAACATCCTCACGAACGTGCCGGGCTGACCCGTAGCCGCGGAAAGAGCGCTTCGGCGTTTCCACGATCGATGGCACCGCGCATCGAATCGTCCAACTCCGGATAGCTTTCCAGGCCGGCGGTGAAGAGCTGACTGACCATCAACGGAGCGAAAGGGAAATCGGATCCGTACGTGATGTGCCCGGGCTTGGCGAAGGCCAGCAGCGTGGGTAGCGCGGTGGCGCTGGACGACAGCGCGGTGCCGAAGTAGAAACCGGCGAAATCATCCAAGATCTCGCCGAAATCGCGGCCGGTGTCGCCGACGATGGCGATCGCCATCCGGTGCGACGCGAAGGGGACGAATCCACCCGCGTGGCTCAGCAGGAACCGGATGTTGGGGTAGCGCCGGCGGATACCGTTGCGCACCAGCAGGTATGCCGCACGCGTGGTGTCGAGCGGAAAGTCGGTGGCGAACGGGACGATGCCGGGCACCGTGGGCCCCGGCAACGTCGCCGGATGGATGAACACCGTGGCCGAACGCTGGTCGAGGGCCTCGAACAGGGCGTCCTGGCCGTCGGCGCCCACATAGGTGCCCGCGGCGTTGGCCAGCATGACAACCCCGTCGGCTCCGCCGGTGTCCAGTGCGCGTTCTGCCTCGGCGGCGGCCTCGGCCACGTGTGGCATCGGCAGTGTGGCGAAGTAGCCGAAGCGTTCCGGTAACGCCGCCACCACGTCGGCCAGTTCGTCGTTGAGATCACGGGCCAGCGCGGCGGCGTCGGCGGCCGCCGGGAGGAACGTGGTGCCCGGCGCCGACACCGAGAGGATCGCGATGTCGACCTTGAGTTCGGCCATGGCCGCCAGCGAGGATTCGGTGCTCCACTCCGGTACGGCCCGGCCGCCGGCTTCCTCGACTCCAGCCGCCTGCAACATCTTTCGGTAGCCCGCCGGGACGGCGTGGTGATGGGTGTCTATGCGCATGGTTGTTCCTCTTCATCGTGGTTTCCCGCGAGAGCGGGAACGGTGTCTTCGCGCCGCAAAAGTGATTGGGCGCCGGTTCTGAACTGGGCGAGCCTGTCGATGATGGTCTGCCCGGCAGGGGTGTGCCCCCAGATGCTGATGCCTTGGTGCGTGGTGGGCTGCCATGTCGTCTCGTCGACGACGATGGGGTTCCAGCCCACCTCCCACTCGAATCCCGACGGCGTGACGGCGTAGAACGACAATTCACGGTCGTTGGTGTGCTGGCCAACCGACAGTGCCATGCCGAACCCGAGGTCGATCGCGCGCTGGTAGCAGCCGACCATGTCGTCGAGGGTGTCGACCTGGACGTTGACATGCTGGACCCGGGTGCGGATGGGGTTGATCGGCAGCCTGTTGACCGCGGCGATCGCCACCGAATGGTGCCGTTGGTTGACGCGCAGGAAGCGGATCTTGAACTTCAGCCCGCTGATGGTCTCGTCGATGAAATCCGACAGCCGAGCGTTGAACACGGTGGCGTAGTACCCGTGCAGCTGCGCGGGTTTCTTCGATGTGACGGCCACATGGCCCATGCCGCCCTCGCCGGTGACGAAGCCGCTCACCGCCAACTGTGGCGGGGCACTTTCGGTGCGGGGGTTGACGAATACCTCCTGCGCCAACCCGTTCGGCCCGGGAAACCGAACCAGCCTTTCGACCCCTCGCAGCGCGGCCGCGTCCCCCGTCTCCTCCACCACGGGCACGCCGTGGCCGCGGACCTTGTCGATGATCCGTTCACATGTCGCGTGGTCGTCGGCCTGCCAGCCCAGGGCGGTGACATCCTCGGCCGGCCCGCGCTGCAGCAGGACGCGGCACTGTTGTGCGTCGAGCCGGAAGCGGATGGCGTCGGTGCCGACGTCATCGCAGTGCATGCCGACGGCGTCGCGGCCGAAGCGCAGCCAGTCGGCGAACTTCTGCGTCTCGATCGCGATGTACCCGAGGTGCACGCGGCCGAATACCGAGTCACTCATGGCGGTCCGCCTCCAGGAAATTGGTGACCATGTCATTGAACAGCTCGGCACGCTCCCACTGCATCCAATGGCCCGTGTGCGACGTCATCACGAGCTCCGCGTGGGGCAGCGAGTGGAGCAGCATGGGGCCGCCGGTCGGGCGGTTGACCTTGTCGTCGCGTCCCCACAGCACTAACGTCGGCGTCTGGAGGTTCTTGAGCCTGCGATCCCGGGTGAAGTCCATCCGCCACAGGGTGCGCAGCCCGGCCGGACGGCGCAGCGGAGGGTCCGCCACCACCTCGGGGTCGATGGATGCCTGGAACCGCTGCTCGATCAGCGCGTCGGGGACCGATGCGCCGTCATACACCAGGTAGGTCCGGATGAACCGCTCGAGCTTGGCACGTGACGGTCCATCACCGCCGTAATAGCCGAGCAGACAGCGTAATCCGGCTGTCGGGAGCCCGCGGGTGGTGCCCACCCCGCCCGGGCCCATCAGCACGAGCCTCCCCACACGGTACGGGGTGTCCAGCGCCAGTCGCAGGGCCGCCGCACCGCCATAGGAGTTGCCGACCAGATGGGCGACGTCGACATCCAGTTCGTCGAGCAGCCCCCGGACCATGTCGGCGAGGTAGCCGAACGGATCGTGCTGATCGACACCCTTCGACGAGCGGCCGTAGCCGGGCATATCGGGCACGATGACGCGGAAATGGCGGGCCAGCGCGTCGATGTTGCGGGAGAAGTTCGACACCCCGGAGGCACCGGGGCCGCCACCGTGCAGCAGGACCACGCCCGGCCCGGTGCCCGTCTCCGCGACGAAGATCTGCCTGCCGGCCACGGTGACGACGTGTTCGGTGAGTTCGGTCGTGGTCATGCGACGGCTCCTGTTCGGGTCGGTACCAGCACACCGATGGGCGGCGGCGGTAGCTGTTGGCCGGTATCGGCTGCGGCGTAGACGAATCCGTCGGGCCGAACGACGAGGGCGGTCGCCTTCCGGCGGCGCATCCACGACAGCAGGGTGTCGCCGGTGTCGCGGATCGCGCCGGGATGCGGACCCGACTGCGGCCCGGTCACCCGCACCACGGCCGCCCCGTTGGCGGCCCAGGCCTGCACGCCTGAGGGCGCCTCCCCCGCGTGCAAAACCGTCCAGTGGCCGCCGATGACGTCGTCCAGGCGCGCCGCTGCGCCCGCAGCGTCGATCACCCACGGCTGCGGGATCTGCCAACCGGACGCGGGTTGACCGGCCTGGAAGAAGCCGTCGCGGTAGCGGGCGACCGGAATCCACCACAGCCGTTGGCTGCCCGTGAGCACACCCGGAATCCGGGTCAGTGTGCGCAGCAGATGGTTGCGCGCCCAGGCGACGGTCCGCCGTCGCTCAGTGATGATGCGGCCCACCAGCACAGCCCGCCGGGTCACGTCGGTGACATGCGGCAACCGTTCGGATTGATAGGAATTCAGCAGTGTGTCGGGAGCCTGACCGTCGATGACGGCGGCGAGTTTCCAGCACAGGTTCGCAACGTCACGCACCCCTGCCGACATGCCCTGGCCGATCCACGGTGGCATGGCATGCGCGGCATCACCGGCCAGGAATACCCGGCCGATGCGCCATCGGTCGGCGATGCGGACGTGGTGGCTGTACACCACGGCGCGCAGTACGTCGACGTGATTGGGGCCGATGCCGTGCTCGCGCAGCAACTTCCATACGGCGGTCTCGGTGATCAGCGCCTGCTCGTCTTCGCCTGCACGCACCGGAAACTCCCAGCGGTGGTGCCCGAGCGGTGTCGGACAGTCCACGGCGGGCCGAGCCGGGTCGCAGTGGAATCGCAACCGGTCATGGCCGTCCCACTGCTGTTTGACCAACGTGTCGATGACGATCCAGCGTTCGGCGTAGGTGCGGCCCGTGTAGCCGACACCCAATTGTGCACGCGTGGGCGATGATCCACCGTCGGCAGCGATCACATACGACGCACGCACCCGCTTGACGCTGTCACCGCGCAGGTCGGCGAGCATCAATTCGACCTCGTCGTCGTGCTGCGCCAGACGTAGGCATTCGTGCTCCATGAGCAGTTCCACACCTGGGAACCGGGCGACACCTGCGCGCAGGACTTCGTCGACCGCCGGTTGATAGATGAACTGCTGCGGTGGGTGTCCCGACCCCCGTGCCGTGATGGTCAGTTCGAAGAACGGGACGCCGGCGGCGTCGACCCAGGCGACGGGCCGCTCGGCGAGCATGTCCTGCTGCAACCGGTCGGACAGGCCCACCGACTGCCAGATGCGCATGACCTCCTCGTCCGTGGAAATCGCCCGAGCGCGATTGTAGATATCGGAATCCCGTTCGATGACAAGCACTTTCAAACCGAGCCGACCCAGCAGGTTGGCGGCGGTGGCACCCGTCGGGCCATACCCGACGATGGCGACGTCATAGCGGTCTGTCATTGCCCCTCACCCCTTGTTCTGTAGTGATCGATACGGTAATGTAGTGATCACTACAGAGTCAATACCCGGTAGGAATTTCATATGACCCAGAAGCAGCAGGCATCGCGACGCACCCGCGCCGACGGCGAGCAGTCCCGCGAGCGGATCCTCGATGCCGCCACACAGATCGCCGCGGAACGGGGCTACGAGGGCACCAGCATCGGCGCCGTCAGCAAGAAGTGCGGGCTGCCTGCCAGTTCGATCTACTGGCACTTCAAGGACAAGGACGACCTGATCGCCGCGGTGATCGAACGAAGCTTCGTGCGCTGGCTGACCGCCTGGCAGACGCCACCCGACGGCGATCCCGAGGAACGCGTGGTGGCGTTGGCCGTCGGGGCGGCCAAGGCGCTACAGGAGTCCCCCGACTTCATCCGGCTCGGCCTGATGTTGGCCCTGGAGCGCCGGCCCGTGGAACCGCGGGCCCGCGCGATGTACCTCGATGCGCGCGATCAGGCGTACCGCCAACTCGTCGAAGAGCTGCGCAAGAGCTTGCCCGAGCTGGCCGAAGCCGATCTGCTGCAGCTGGCCACATATGCGCTGGCCGGCGCCGACGGCCTGTTCATCGCCAAGGAGATCGGCGGCGACGCGGTCGATCTCGTCGGACTGTTCGAGACGCACGCGCGCTCCATTTACCACGCGGCACGCCGACTCGGTGAAACCCGCACGTAAATCGGTGGGGGTTTGTGGTGTTCGGTGAGGTGGATGTTATTGAGGGCGCGTTCTTGTTGGATGCGGTATCGGCGGGGCCAGCGGCGGCGAGCGTGCAGGTGTTGTACACGTCGGCCAAGAAGCGCAGTGAACATCTGCACGTTCGGCGCCACTGACGGGCTCAGGCGTAGCGGCCGTCGTCGAAGTGCTCAGCGTATTGCCGTGCGGCTTCGTCGGTCATGCCCAGCTCTCGCTGGATGATCGTCACGACGTTGCGCCGCAACGCTTCCGTGCGACGGCTCGTCGGCCACAGCGCGGCCCGCACGCCGGTGCCGTCGAGGAGAGCGAGCATGTGGGCGGCGACCGCATCGGGATCTGCCACCTCGAAGGCGCCTGCGCCGACACCTTCGTGGATCAGCCCGATGATCCCGTTGAGCCAGGCCTCGTTGAGCCGCTCGATGGTCTCGCGTAGGTGATGATTGCGCTCAGCCTCGGACCAACCCTCGATCCAGATGCGCCAGCCGGCGGCGTCGCCGGACGGCCCGTACATGGTGACCGCGAGTGCGAGGCGCACGGCAACCGGATCGGGCCGGCGAAGGATATCCGCAAGCTCCTGCAGATCGTGATCGGCGGCGTACCGGAACGTCTCGGCGATCAACTTCTCTTTGCTGTCGAAATGGTAGAAGACCAGACCACTGCTGACGCCGAGTGTCTTGGCCACATCACCTGTGCGCAACGCGGCGATGCCACGGGTGGAGACCTCACCCAGCGCCGCGGCGAGTATTTCGGCTCGCCGGAGTTCCACGCGTTGCGACCGCACGCGTCGGAGCCTACCGGAACTCACAGCAACTATCGACCAAAAACTGATTGATAGCTCAGTCAGTGAGGTAATATGACGATATGTCCGCCAGCATCCGCACCGCCGTCCTGCCGCACCGCTATCTCGACATCGACACGGGTGACCAGCTGCCCGGCAAGGCAATCGTGGTGGAGGACGGCCGCGTATCGGCGGTCATGGACGCCGACAAGGCACGCACCCTCGACGGCGTCACCGACATCATCGAGCTCCCGCGCCACACCGTGTTGCCGGGCCTCATCGACTGCCACACCCACCTGGTCGGTGAAATCGACCGCGGCCACGGCTATTCGGGTCTGTTCTCGACCACATCCGCGCACGAGGGCATGCTCGGCGTGCGGAACGCCCGCGACACCGTCATGGCGGGGTTCACCACCGTCCGGGATGTCGGCACCCTGCGCGCATTTGTCGATGTGGCCCTGCGAGACGGGATCGACGCGGGCTGGTTCGTCGGGCCACGTATGCAGGTCGCCGGCGCGTACGTCACGTGCCCCGGCGGTGGTGGCGAGGTGGCTTGTCTGGCACCCGATTTCGATGCCGTGGTGCCGCACGAGCTGCGCTACGGCGTGGTGCGCAATGTCGACGATGTCCGCAATGTGGTGCGCAATCTCATCCAGCGTGGCGCCACCGTCATCAAACTGGTCGCCACCGGGGCCGTGATGTCGTCGGGCGGCGTGCCCGGTGCACCGGAGCTCACCGAGGACCAGATGCGGGCAGCGGTCGAAGAAGCGAGCCATTACGGTGTGCCCGTCGCCGCGCACGCCCACGGCGCCGAGGGTGCCAAACGTGCCATCCGGGCCGGTGTGCGTTCGGTGGAGCATGGTTCGCTGCTCGACGACGAGGGCATCGCACTGCTGGCCGAACACGGTACCTACCTCGTCGCTGACATCTTCTGCGGCGACTACATCGCCGAATTCGGCGGCGCCAACGGCTGGGACCCCGAGATCCTGCGCAAGAACGACGAAACTACGTTGACGCAGCGGCAGGCGTGGACGAAATGCGTCGACGCCGGAGTGTCGATCGCCTTCGGTACCGATGCGAGCATCTACCCGCACGGCCTCAACGCCCGCCAGTTGTCCTATCACGTGAAGTGGGGGCAGACGCCGCTGCAGGCCCTGCAATCGGCGACCCTCGAGGCGGCCAAACTCCTGGGCTGGGTCGGCCAGGTCGGCACTCTGGCGCCCGGCGCATACGCCGATCTGATTGCCGTCGAAGGTGATCCGCTCGCGGATATCACGCTGCTCGAGAATGTGCGCTTCGTGATGAAGGGTGGCGAACTGCTACGCGACGACACCGGCGGCGCGTAACCGCACCGCCGGTTCGCCGGTACCCAGACCGCCTCAGGACTCCAGGACTGCCATCGCGGCGTTGTGGCCGCCCAGGCCGCTCACGGCTCCGCCGCGGACGGCACCGGATCCGCAGATCAGGATCCGGTCATGCGCCGTCGCCACCCCCCACCGTTGCGCGGGCGTGTCCAGCGGACTGTCGTCCTCGACGAACGGCCACGACAACGGACCGTGGAAGATGTTGCCGCCCGGCATGTTCAAAGCGTCCTCGATGTCCAGGGTGGTCTTGGTCTCGATGCACGGCTGACCGTCCGCGTCGGTCATCAACACGTCTTCGACCGGCTCGGCGAGCACCGAATTCAGCGAAGCCAGCACGGCGCGCTGCAACCGGCCACGCATCTCGTCGTTGTTCTCGGGTGTCACCAGACGGTGCGGTGTGTGCAAACCGAACACCGTCAGCGTCTGCGCTCCCCCGGCGGCCAACTCCGCGCCCAGAATCGACGGGTCGGTCAGCGAGTGGCAGTAGATCTCACACGGCAGCACGGCGGGAATCTCCCCCGCGGCGGCTGTCGCGTAGGCCTTTTCGAGTTGGTCGTAGGACTCGTTGATGTGGAAGGTGCCACCGAAGGCAGCGCGTGGTTCCAGCCCCGATTCACGCAGTCGTGGCAGCCGCTTGAGCAGCAGGTTGACCTTCACCTGGGCTCCTTCGGGACGGGCGTCAGGACTGACTGATTCACCAAGCAGTTCGGCAAGTACCGCCGGTGCGACGTTGGCCAGGAGGTGCGTGCCGGATATCGTGCGCTCCGTCCCGTCGAGCACATACGACACGGCGCCGTCCGGATCGATCGCGACGACGTCTGCGCCTGTCACTATCGTCGCGCCCGCCGCACGGGCGGCGGCGGCGAGCTGATCGGTGACGCGTCCCATGCCGCCCACCGGCACATCCCAGTCGCCGGTGCCCCCGCCGACGACGTGATAGAGGAAACAGCGATTCTGTGCCAGGCCCGCATCCTTGGTACTGGCGAAGGTGCCGATCAACGCGTCGGTCGCAACGACGCCGCGCACCAGGTCGTTTCCGAACGTGGCCTCGATGGTCTCGCTGATCGGCTGCTCGAAGATCGCGTTCCACAGTTTGTCGTCACCCAGCCGGGCGCGTGCCGCGCTTCTGCTCACCAGCGGCTCGGTCACTGTCGGCCACAACGCCTGCGCCACCCGCACCGTATCCGTGTAGAACTCGGCGAAGGGGTCGGCATCTGCCGCGGCGCCCACACTGCCGAACGATGCCCGGGTCGCGGCATCATCCTGACGATCGATGAGCAGTCCGACATCGTCACCGGGCACAGGTGCTGTCTCTTATACACATCTC
>CAMFLL010000248.1 GCA_945957405.1 uncultured Mycolicibacterium sp.
TCTGAATAGATTTCGTCGGCGTCGAGCCGACGCAGATCCTCGGCCAGGCAGTCGCGCGCCTCGCGACGCGCCAACGGCAGCAACGCATCTGGCCGGTTGGTGCGCCGCAGCGTGGCGGTGACACCCTGCTGTGGCCTGCTCAGCGTGATGGTCTCCGACTCGCGGTGCAACTCGACTTTGAGCTCACCGACTTCGCGCTGGACGGGCCCGTCGATGCGGCTGGCGAGCCATCCGGCGAGGATGTCCAGCGCGGGCTCGTCCTTGAGCCCCGACACAACCACAGAGGTGATGGGGTCGAACGGCGCCTGATCCATCGCTGACGCAAGCAGTGCACGCCAGTACGTGATGCGACTCCAGGCCAGATCGGTGTCGCCAGCGGTGTAGCCCTTGAGCCTGCCCTTGATGGACGCCAGCGGATCGGTGCCGTTGGTGGCGTCGGTGATCCGGCGGATGGCCAGCTTGCCGAGCGGGTCGTCGGCGGGCACATCGGGGGCGATGTCCGGCCACCACGTCACCACCGGGGTGTCCGGCAGCAGGAACGGCATCACGACGCTGCCGGCGTGGTTGGCCAGCGGTCCCGAAAGTCGCAGTAGCACAACCTCGTTGGCACCCGCATCGCTGCCGACCCGGAGCTGGGCGTCCAGTCGCGCATCCGAGGCCATCCGGTCGCCGGGGGCAACGACGATGACGCGGCACGGGTGCTCGCGACTCGCCGAGTTGGCCGCCTCGATCGACTCTTCGATGAGCACCTCGGTGGTAGGAGCGATCACCAGTGTCAACACGCGGCCGAGCGTGATCGCACCACCCTCCTCGCGCAGCTGGATGATCTTCTTGGCGACCTCGTTGGTGGTCGTGTCAGGCAGATCGAGGATCATGATCGTTGGCTCCTCGCGCTAGCGCTCGTCACGGCCGCCGCCATTCTCGACCGGTGCGGCGCAACATCTCGAATGCGGAGTCCGGACCCCAGCCACCCGACTCGTATGGATCAGGTTTACCGTGCGACGCCCAGTTGTCGAGCACCGGATCCAGCACCTTCCACGCGAGTTCGACTTCGGCATTGACCGGGAACAGTGATGGTTCACCGAGCAGCACGTCGAGGATGAGACGCTCGTAGGCCTCGGGGGAGTCTTCGGCGAAAGCCGACCCGTACGAGAAGTCCATGTTGACGTCGCGGACTTCCATGTTGTTGCCCGGCACTTTCGAACCGAATCGCAGCGTGATGCCCTCGTCGGGTTGCACGCGGATCACCAGGGCGTTCTGCCCCAGTTCCTCGGTCATCGTCGCGTCGAACGGCAGATGCGGTGCGCGCTTGAAGATCAACGCGATCTCGGTCACCCTGCGCCCCAGTCGTTTTCCGGTGCGCAGATAGAACGGCACCCCGGCCCACCGGCGGGTGTCGACGTCGACCGTGATGGCGGCGAAGGTCTCGGTGGTGGAGGTCTTGGAGAAACCCTCTTCCTCGAGCAGGCCCACCACGCGCTCGCCGCCCTGCCAGCCGGCGGTGTACTGACCCCGGGAGGTGGTCTGGTCCAGTGGTTCCACCAGCCTGGCGGATGACAGCACCTTGATCTTCTCGGCCTGTAATTCCTTGGGATGGAAGCTGACCGGCTCCTCCATCGCGGTGAGCGCCAGCAACTGCAACAGGTGGTTCTGGATGACGTCACGGGCGGCGCCGACACCGTCGTAGTAGCCGCCGCGGCCACCGAGGCCGATGTCCTCGGCCATGGTGATCTGCACGCTGTCGACGTAGTGCGCATTCCAGATCGGTTCGAACAACTCGTTGGCGAAGCGCAGAGCGAGGATGTTCTGCACCGTCTCCTTGCCCAGGTAGTGGTCGATACGGAATACCGACGACTCCGGGAACACACTGTTCACCACGCCGTTGAGCTCCTCGGCGCTCTTCAGGTCGTGCCCGAACGGCTTCTCGATCACGACGCGACTCCAGCAGCCGTCGGGTTTGTCGGCCAGACCGGACTGTGAGAGCTGTTCACAGACCTGGGGGAACGCCTTCGGCGGGATGGACAGGTAGAACGCATGGTTTCCGCCGGTGCCGCGTTCGGCGTCGAGCTTGCCCAGTGTCTCCTTGAGCCGCTCGAACGACGCCTCGTCGTCGAAGGTGCCCTGGACGAAGCGGAACCCCTCAGCGAGCCGGTCCCACACCTCCTGCCGGAACGGCGTGCGGGCGTGCTGTTTCACGGCGTCGTAGACGACCTTGGAGAAGTCCTCGTCGGCCCAGTCGCGGCGGGCGAACCCGACCAACGCGAACTGCGGTGGCAGCAGTCCACGGTTGGCCAGGTCGTAGATCGCAGGCATGAGCTTCTTGCGTGCGAGATCGCCGGTGACACCGAAGATCACGACCGCACACGGTCCCGCTATCCGTGGAAGGCGCTTGTCGCGCTTGTCCCGCAGCGGGTTGACCCAATCAGCGGGCGCACTGGTGCACTCGGTCATTTCTTCTCGTCGAGTTGCCCCTGCGTGGCCTCGAGCAGCTCGTGCCACGCCTTCTCGAACTTGTCCACGCCTTCGTCCTCGAGCACCTTGAACACGTCGGGCAGATCGATGCCGACCGCTTCGAGCTTGTCGAAGACCTCCTGTGCGGCGGCCGCGGTGCCGGTCACGGTGTCACCCGTGATCTCACCGTGGTCGGCGACAGCGTCGATGGTCTTCTCCGGCATGGTGTTGACGGTGTTGGGCGCCACCAACTCGGTGACGTACAGCGTGTCGGAGTAGTCCGGGTTCTTCACACCCGTGGAGGCCCACAGCACGCGCTGCGCCCGGGCACCGTCGGACTTCAGCGCGCCGAAGCGGTGACCCTGCTCGAACACCTGCTGGTAGGCGGCGTACGCGAGCCGTGAGTTGGCCACACCGGCCTGACCACGCAGGGCGAGCGCGTCCTCGGTGCCGATCTTCTCCAGCCGGTTGTCGATCTCGGTGTCCACCCGGGACACGAAAAACGAAGCGACGGAATGGATCTTCGACAGATCGTGACCGGCCTCCTTGGCCGCCTGCAGGCCGTCGAGGTAGGCGTCCATGACGGCGCGGTGGCGCTCGACGGAGAAGATCAGCGTCACGTTGACGGAGATGCCCTCCGCGATCACCGCGGTGATCGCGGGCAGGCCCGCCAGCGTGGCCGGGATCTTGATCAGCAGATTGGGCCGGTCGACGATCTTCCAGAGTTCGACGGCCTGCAGGATGGTCTTGTCGGTGTCGTGTGCCAGTCGCGGGTCGACCTCGATGGACACCCGGCCGTCGACACCGCCGCTGGTTTCCCAGACCTTCGCGAACACGTCACACGCGTTGCGCACGTCATCGGTGGTGACGGTGCGGATGGTGGCATCGACATCGGCGCCCCGTTCGGCCAGCTCCTTGACCTGGGCGTCATATGCCGTGCCTTTGGACAGCGCCGCCTGGAAGATCGACGGGTTGGTGGTCACGCCGACCACACTCTTGGTGTCGATGAGTTCCTGCAGATTGCCGGTCTGCAGGCGGTCACGGGACAGATCGTCGAGCCAGACGGATACGCCTTGGGCCGACAGTGCAGCGAGATTCGGGTTCTGAGTCATGGTGAGTGCCTCTCTCGGCTAGTTGTCCATTGCGCGTTCCGCGGCGGCGACGACGGCTTCAGGGGTGAAGCCGAACTCGCGGAACAGGGTTTTATCGTCGGCAGATTCCCCGTAGTGCTCGATCGAAACGATCTCGCCGGTGTCACCGACCAGCTTGTGCCACGGCATGGCGATACCTGCCTCGACCGCAACACGTGCCGACACGTCGGGCGGCAGGATCGCATCGCGGTATTCCTGCGGCTGGCTCTCGAACCATTCGACGCACGGCATGGACACCACGTATGCGGTGATGTCTTTGTCCGCCAACTGCTTTCGCGCTTCGACGGCGAGCTGCAGTTCCGAACCGGTGGCGATGATGATGACATCGGCGTCATCAGCGGGGTTGCCGCCACCGAGCACATACCCACCCTTGGCCACACCGTCGGCATCGGTGCCCTCGAGCACGGGGATGCCCTGGCGGGTCAGGATGAAGCCCACCGGGCCGCTGCTGGCACCGCGGGCCAGGATCGAGCGCCACGCGTACGCCGTCTCGTTAGGGTCACCCGGGCGCACCACCGAGAGCTTCGGGATGGCGCGCAGCGCGGCCAGGTGTTCGATCGGCTGGTGCGTCGGGCCGTCCTCGCCGAGGCCGATCGAATCGTGGGTCCAGATGTAGATGGTGTCGATGTCCATCAGGGACGCCAACCGCACCGCGGGCCGCATGTAATCCGAGAACTGAAGGAACGTGCCGCCGAACGCGCGCGTCGGACCGTGCAGCACGATGCCCGACAGGATCGAGCCCATCGCGTGCTCCCGGATGCCGAAGTGCAGCACCCGGCCGTAGGGGGAGGCGGTGAAATCCTCGGTGGAGATCGACGGCGGGCCGAACGAATCGACGCCCTTGATGGTGGTGTTGTTGCTGCCGGCCAGGTCAGCCGAGCCGCCCCACAGCTCGGGCAGCTTGGGGGCGACGTCGTTGAGCACCTGACCGAATGCCGCACGGGTGGCCACAGCCTTGGAGCCCGGCTCCCAGTACGTGATGTCGGCATCCCAGCCCTCGGGCAGTTCCTGCGCCAGCAGGCGGTCCAGCAGCTTCTTACGCTCGGGCTCCCGCTCGGCCCACGCATCGAAGCCCGTCTGCCACTTCTCGTGCGCCTCTTTACCGCGCTCGACGAGCTTGCGAGTGTGCTCGATGACCTCGTCGCGGACCTCGAACTTCTTGTCCGGATCGAAGCCGAGCACCTTCTTGGTGGCCGCCACCTCGTCGTCGCCCAGGGCCGAACCGTGCACGCCACCGGTGTTCATTTTGGTGGGCGCCGGATAGCCGATGATGGTCCGCACCGAGATGAACGACGGCTTGTCGGTGACCTTCTTGGCTTCTTCGATGGCCTTTTCGATGCCGACGACGTTCTCGCCGCCCTCGACCTCCTGCACATGCCAGCCATAGGCGCGGTAGCGGTCGGGGACGTTCTCCGACAGCGCGATGTTGGTGTCGTGCTCGATCGAGATGTGGTTGCGGTCGTAGAACACGATGAGGTTGCCCAGCTGCTGGGTGCCTGCCAGCGATGACGCCTCGCTGGTCACGCCCTCTTCGATGTCACCGTCGGAGGCGATCACGTAGATGTAATGGTCGAACGGGCTCTCGCCGGGTGCGGCGTCGGGGTCGAACAGCCCGCGCTCGTAACGCGACGCCATCGCCATGCCGACCGCCGACGCCAGCCCCTGGCCAAGCGGGCCGGTGGTGATCTCCACACCCTTGGTGTGGCGGAACTCGGGGTGGCCGGGGGTCTTGGAGCCCCAGGTGCGCAGGGACTCGATATCGGAGAGTTCGAGACCGAAACCGCCCAGATAGAGCTGCAGGTACAGCGTCAGGCTGGAATGTCCGCAGGACAACACGAAGCGGTCGCGACCGAGCCAGTGGGTGTCGCTGGGGTCGTGGTGCATCTGGCGCTGGAACAGGGTGTAGGCCAGCGGGGCCAGACTCATCGCCGTCCCGGGATGGCCGTTGCCCACCTTCTGCACCGCGTCGGCGGCCAGCACCCGCACGGTGTCCACCGCGAGCGAGTCGACATCGCTCCAGTCGTCGGGGTGGTTGGGCTCGGTGAGGGTAGCGATCTCTTCGACAGTGGTCACAAGCGAACTCCTTGCGTGCATGCGTGTATGACATGGCCTTACGGCGGCTAGGCGCTTTCTCCAACCCTAGTGTCATCGCCTCGGTTGGCGCAGGGCGCACCTCTGAATAGACCCTGCGGTCGATCGAGGGTTCACCTTCGGTCTACCATCGTGTGTAGTAGAAGCCCGGCGACCGCCGCGAACTTCGCAAGTTTCAAGGAGTAATTGCGTGAGCATTCGCGAGGGCCACCTGCTTGCAGGGGCGCCCGGCCGAATCCGCGAGACGCTGCTGGCTTACCTGGCTCTGACCAAGCCGAGGGTCATCGAACTCCTGCTGGTCACCACCATCCCGGCCATGCTGCTGGCGCACCGCGGGTCGGTCGATCCACTGCTGATTGCCAACACCCTCTTCGGCGGCATGCTGGCCGCGGCCGGCGCCAACACGTTGAACTGTGTGGCCGACGCCGACATCGACAAGAAGATGAAGCGGACTGCCCGCAGACCGCTGGCCAGGGCCACCGTCCCGCGCAGCCATGCGCTGGTCTTCGGCCTGGCGTTGTCCGTCGCGTCGTTCTTCTGGTTGTGGTGGACCACCAACATGCTCTCGGCCCATCTGGCCGGTCTGACCATCGGTTTCTACGTTTTCGTCTACACGCTGCTGCTCAAGCGGCGCACGTCGCAGAACGTGGTGTGGGGTGGTGCGGCCGGCTGTATGCCGGTGATGATCGGCTGGTCCGCGGTCACCGGGACCATCAGCTGGCCTGCGCTGGTGATGTTCCTGATCATCTTCTTCTGGACGCCGCCACACACCTGGGCGCTGGCCATGCGCTACAAGGAGGACTACGAGGCGGCCGGTGTCCCGATGCTGCCGGTCGTCGCCACTGAGCAGCAGGTCACCAAGCAGATCCTGGTGTACACCTGGTTGACCGTCATCGCGAGCATGGCGCTCGCGCTCGCCACCGGATGGCTCTACGCGGTGGTGGCATTCCTGGCGGGGGTCTGGTTCCTGGTGATGGCCCATCAGCTCTACGCCGGGGTACGGCGGGGCGAACCCGTCAAGCCGCTGCGGCTGTTCCTGCAGTCGAACAATTACCTGGCCGTCGTGTTCTGCGCGCTGGCCGTCGACTCTGCGCTGGCCCTGCCCACCCTGCTGCACTAGCGCATCCGGATGGCCAAGGACTTCGTCGCGTTGGACGCGCGCCATCGAGAATTCATCTCCCGTCAGCATGTGTTCTTCACCGCGACGGCCGCCGCGGGGACGCGCATCAACCTCTCGCCGCGTTCGACCGATCAGTTCCGGGTCCTGACGGACAACGCGGCGGTGTACCTGGACCGCACCGGTAGCGGTAACGAGACGGCGGCGCATCTGCTGGCGGACGGCCGGATCACGGTGATGTTCTGCGCGATGGACGGCCCGCCGCTGATCCTCCGCCTCTACGGCCTGGGCCGGACCATCGTCCGTGGTTCCCCCGAATACGCCGGCCTGCTGGCGGCCCAGTTCGGCGGCAACGAACCGCTGGGTGCCCGGCAGATGATCCGGATCGACTTCGACCTGGTGAAGACCTCGTGCGGCTACGGCGTGCCGTTCATGGACTACCAGGGCGAGCGCGACACCATGGACCGGTGGGCCCAGTCGAAAGGCCCCGACGGCGTCGAGGCCTACTGGGCCGAGAAGAACATGGCCAGTATCGACGGCCTGCCGACCGGATTCCGCCAGGAATAGCTCAGGGCACCAGGACGATCGAGCCGACCGTCTTGCGGCCCTGCAGATCGCGGTGCGCTTGTGCGGCGTCCTCCAGCGGGTAGGAATTGCTGACGTTGATGGTGATCGCCCCGCTGGCAATGGCATCCATCACTTCGCCTGCCCGCCAGCCGAATTCATCGGCAGTGCGCGTGTAGTGCGCCAGGTTGGGCCGGGTCAGGTACACCGAGCCGGCCTGATTGAGCCGCTGCGGGTCCACCGGGGGCACCGGCCCGCTGGCGGCGCCGAACAACGCCAGCGTGCCGCGCACGGCCAGACTGGCCAGGCTGGCGTCGAAGGTGGTCTTGCCGACACCGTCGTAGACGGCATTGACGCCGCGACCGTCGGTCAGGTCGCGGATCTTGGCGGCGAACTCCTGTGGGTCCTCGGGGTAGTCGAGTACCTCGATCGCACCGGCCTGCCGTGACAGCTCGGCCTTCTCGGGTGTGGACACC
Organism: uncultured Mycolicibacterium sp.; assembly: GCA_945957405.1. Taxonomy (GTDB): domain Bacteria; phylum Actinomycetota; class Actinomycetes; order Mycobacteriales; family Mycobacteriaceae; genus Mycobacterium. The sequence continues at coordinate 7,851 of CAMFLL010000248.1, forward strand.
GTGGTGATGACGCGCACGGCCATGCTGGTGGCCCACTGCGTGAGGATCAGGCCCACCCCACCCGCGCCTGCGTGCACCAGGATGTGGTCACCCTGGGCCACCGGGTAGGTCGACTTCAGCAGGTAGTGTGCGGTCATACCCTTCAGCAGCGCTGAGGCGACCGCGTCGGACGGCACACCCTCCGGCACGTAGGCCACGAAATCTGCTGGCGCCAAAGTGTATTCGGCGTAGGCGCCGAGCGATTTGTCGGTCACGACACGGTCGCCGACGTTGAGCGCCGCGACGTCGTCGCCCACTGCCTCGACGGTGCCGCACACTTCGGTGCCGACGATGAACGGCACCTCACGCGGGTACAGGCCTGAACGGAAATAGGTGTCGATGAAGTTGACGCCGATGGCCTCGGCCTTGATCAGCACCTGCCCGGGACCGGGTTCCGGCTTCGGCTTCTCGACGTAGGTGAGGACTTCGGGGCCGCCGGTTTCGCTGACTTCGATCGCATGCATGGTCACCATCATCCTTGAGTACCATCCACACCCGTGAGGTCCCCATGAAGTTGGCACGCCCCGACGTCTTCCACCCCCGGATCGTGCTGGCCGGATGTCCCGAACTCGTCGAAGGTGACGGTGACGACGAGGGGCTGGTAGAAGCACTACGGGCCAGGGGTCTAGCGGCGCGCTGGCGCTCCTGGGACGACCCGGAGACGCTCGACGCCGACGTGGTGATCCTCCGAGCGACGTGGGACTACACAGAGCGCCTCACCGAGTTCCTGCAGTGGAGCCACCGCGTGCCCCACCTGCTCAACGCGCCCGAGGTCGTCGAATGGAACACCAACAAGCTGTACCTGCACGACCTCGCGGTCGCCGGAGTGCCGGTGCTCGAGACGGAGTTCTTCGCACCGGATGAATATGTGCACCTGCCGTCCGGCGAAGTGGTCGTCAAACCTGCCGTCGGGGCGGGATCGGTTGGAGCGCAGCGTTTCACCGATCACTGCGCGGCGCGTGATCACGCCGCGAATCTGCAGGAGACCGGTAAGACGGTGATGGTCCAGCCCTACGACCCCCGCGTGCAGGACGGCGAGACCGCGCTGGTGTTCCTAGCCGGAGAGCAGTCGCACGCCTTCATCAAGGGCCCGATGCTGCGTGCGCCGGGGGAGAGTGCGGTGTTGCACGGGTCGGGCGCCTATTACGAGGAGACACTTCGGCCCGCCGATCCCGATTTCGCGTTGTGGGATGTGGGGCACGCCGCGCTGGCCGCTGCCGCTGCCGACCTCGACATGGCGGTCTCCGATTTTCTGTACGCCCGCGTCGACATCATCGGCGGCCACCACGACCCGCAACTGCTGGAACTCGAGCTGGTCGAGCCCTCGCTCGGATGGCGCCAACTCGACGACGCCGCGCGCGGGTTGCAGCAGCGGCAGTTCGCGGTCTGCGTGGCCTCAGCCTTGGAGCGCCTTGGCCTCGGTCCGTTGTCGCATCGACGCCCATAGCGCCGCGGTGGCCGCGGTACACGCCGCGGCGCCCGCCACGTGGACGGCCACCAGTGCGGCAGGCACACCGGTGAAGAACTGCACCGCGCCGATGACGCCCTGGCCGCACGCGAGTGCCACCAGGACGGCCAGACGGATCATGATCGAACGGTCGGCATGGACGGCCAGCAGCCCGAAACCGAGACCCACCAGCAGCGCCAGATAGGTGATCAGCAGGGTCGAGTGGGCGTGCACCAGCGTCGTGATCTCGATCTGCAGGCGCGCGACGGGCCGCTCGATGCTCTTGTCGCCGGCGTGCGGCCCGGCGGCGGTGACCAGGGTGCCCGTCACCAGCACCGCGGCCAGCGTCACGGCACTCAGCGCCGCCAAGGCGCGCAACGGTTTCGGGGCCAGGGCCCGCGGTGTCCCCGAGTCGGGCTCGCCGATCTTGACGTAGAGCAGCACCGAGAGCCACACCATCGTCATCGATGCCAGCAGGTGGATCGCGACGGTCCACCACAGCAGCCCGGTCAACACGGTGATGCCGCCGATGACGGCCTGGACCACGGTGGAGGCGGGCATCAACCAGGCGTAGACCAGGACCTCGCGCCTGCGCCGGGCGCGGGTCACGGCGAGCACGGCGGCGATGGCGGTCAGCACGACACCGAACGTGATCATCCGATTGCCGAATTCGACGGCCTGATGGATCGCGGCCACCTCGGGATGCGGCACGGGCACGAAGCTGCCCGGGAAGCACTGCGGCCACGTCGGACAACCCAGGCCGGAGGCGGTGACGCGGACGATGGCGCCGGTCACGGCGATGCCGCCCTGGGTGAGGATGACCAGTGCGGCGATGATCCGCTGGACGCGCAGGCTGGGTTCGGGAAGCAGGTCTACCAGCCGCGTGAAGAACACCGGGCCCAGCGTAGAGGACTGAGAACTACGCCCTGTAGTAAGGCCTGTAGTAAGCCTGCCGATCAGGTGAACCGGAACCACCGCAGCGCGCACACCGCGGCCAGGGCGCCCCACGCCGCCAGCACGGCGATGCCGAACCAATCCACCGACAACGTCATGGCCTGCGACAGCGCCTCGGTCAGGGCGCCCGACGGCGTGAGCCGGGCGACCCACCGCAGGGCCGTGGGGACCAGAGCCGACTCTTCGGCCTCCAGTACCAGGGCGCCCAGCCCGGCGAAGACGAACCACAGCAGATTGGCAACCGCCAGAACGATCTCGGCTCGCAGCGTCCCGCCGAGTAGCAGTCCGAGCGCGCAGAAGCATGCGGTGCCCAGTGCAATGATCACCGCGCCGAGCAGCAGACCGATCGGATTGGGGCGCCAGCCCAGCGCAAAACCGATGGCCCCCAACAGGATCGCCTGCAGCAGCACGACGGTGACCACAGCCATGGACTTGCCCGCGATGATGCCCCAGACCGGCAGTGCGGTGGCGCCGAGCCGTTTGAGTGCGCCGTAGCGCCGGTCGAATGCCACGGCGATCGCCTGCCCGGTGAATGCCGTCGAGATCAGGGCCAGCGCCATGATCGCCGGCACGAACGTGGCCGCGCGGTTCTCGCCGAACGATCCCAGCGGCAACAGGGTCAGGCCGATCAACAGCGTGATGGGGATGAACATCGTCAGCAGCAGCTGTTCGCCGTTGCGCAACAACAGCTTCAGTTCGAGGCCGAACTGGGCCCGCAGCATCCTCGACACACTGGCCGGGGCCGCGTCGGGGGTGAAAGTGCCAGGCGGGAACAGGGTTTCACTCATC
>CAMFLL010000249.1 GCA_945957405.1 uncultured Mycolicibacterium sp.
AAACCGTACGTGAGTGCGCGCTCGCGGGACCTTCGCCTCACACCGCTTCGGTCGGCAGCAGTCGGTGCAGCAGGTCGGTCAGGGTCAACAGGCCGCGACCGCCGGGGCCGTCGACCACCACCAGATGAGTGCGCGTCTCCCGCATCACCTGCAGCGCCTCGTACACCGGGGTGGTCTCCGGCAACGTGAGGACGGGCCGCATCAGGTGTCGCGCCGTCGACGCCGAACCGAGACTGTCGCGCACGTGAACCACGCCCACCGTGGCCGCACCGTCACGCACCAGCAGTCGCAGATGACCGGTGGCCCTTGCGGTTTCCTGGATCTGGTGGGGTGTCGCGTCCACCGGGACGTGACTGTGGTCGCCGTCGCGCCGGGCGACCTGCCCCACCGTGAGCGCCTCGAGTTCCAGGGCACTGGTGAGGTTGGCGTGATAACGCTCGTCGAGCGTGCCCACCGTCGCCGAATGCTCGACAAGCTGACGCAGGGCGTCGGGGTCCTGCGTGTCGGCCAACTCGTCGACCGGGGTGACGCCGACGCGGCGCAGGCACCAGTTCGCGGCGTGGTTGAGCGCACGCAGCAGCGGACGGGTGAGGAACATGAAACCTCGCATCGGCACGGCCAGCAGTGTCGCGGACCGCTCGGGGTGGGCGATCGCCCATGACTTGGGTGCCATCTCGCCGATCACGAGGTGCAGGAAGGTGACGATCAGGAGGGCGAGCACAAAACCGCCGGCGTCGGCGATCCAGGACGGGGCGCCGAGGCCACTGAGCCACGGTGTGATGGCATGGTGCACAGCCGGTTTGGTGATGGCGCCGAGGAGCAGCGTGCACGCGGTGATACCGAGTTGGGCACCGGCGAGCAGCAGCGACAGTTCGCTTGCGCTGCGCAGTGCGGCCCTGGCCGCGGCACTGGTGGCCGCCGCATCCTCGAGCCGGTTGCGCCGGGCGGCGATCAAGGCGAATTCCACCGCCACGAAGAAGGCGCTGGAGCCGATCAGCACCGCCGTGACGGCGGCGACCACCCAACCGCTACTCATCGTCGGCCTCACCGGCGACGGTGACGAACACCGTTGCCGGAACTCGTCGTTCGACCGCGCGAACCTGGGCGAGCAGGCGGCGGGTCGGTGGCGCACCCTCGCCGAGCAGGTCTTCGGGCTCGGCGGGCAGATCGATGACGATGTCGTCGCCGACACCGGGCAGGCCGGCCGCGTACGCGATGAGCATGCCGCCGACCGTCTCGTAGTGACCGGCCGGCAGGCTCAGGTCGAGGATCCGTTCGGCTTCGTCGATCGGTAGGTCAGCGGCCATCAGCCAGCCGTCGCCGGTGGCGACAGCGTCGGCATCCGTGTCGGCGTCGTGCTCGTCATCGATTTCGCCCACGAGTTCCTCGGCGAGATCCTCGATGGTGACGACACCGGCGAAACCGCCGTATTCGTCGATGACGACGGCCATTTCGCCGCCCGTCTGCTGCAGCGTGCGCACCAAGTTGGGCAGGGGCAGGGTCTCCGGCACGACCACCGCAGGGCGGCAGTGCGCAGCGGCGCTGTCGCCGCCGGGTACCGCGCCGAGTAGATCGTGGAGTTCGATGACGCCGACGATGTCGTCGGGATCGGTCCCGCAGACCGGGTACCGGGTGTGTCCCGTTGCCATGCGGGCCAGCACCGTCGTAATGGTCTCATCGCCGGCGACGACGTCGACCCGCGAGCGCGGGATCATCGCGTGTTCGGCTGTGCTGGTGGGGAAGTCGAGGATGCGGTCGAGCAGAGCCGACAGCTCCTTCGGTAGCTCGCCCGCGTCGCGGGATGCGGCGACGATGTGTTCGAGATCGCGCGGTGTCGCCGAATGCTCGACATCGTGCACGGGTTCGATGCGCAGGGCGCGCAGCAGCAGGTTCGATGACTGGTCGAAAAGCCAGATGAGCCAGCCGAACACCTTGAGGTACAGCGTCGTCGAGAGGGCCAGCCGACGCGCCAGCGGCTCGGGTCGGGCGATCGCCAGGTTCTTGGGGAACAGCTCACCGAAGAGCATCTGCACCACGGTGGACACGGCGATGGCAGCCAGGCCACCCACTGCCACCGCCACCGCAGTGGGGACACCCGCGCCGCCGAGCAGCACCTCCAGGCCCCGCCCGATGAGTGGTTCGGCGACGTAACCCACCAACAGGCCCGTGACCGTGATACCGAGTTGCGCACCCGACAGCATGAACGACGTGCGCCGGGTGACGGCCAGCGCCCGCGCCGCCGCGGTGTCACCGGTTTCGGCACGTGCCCGCAGGCGCGACCGGTCCACCGCCATGTAGGCGAATTCCTGCGCTACGAAATAACCGGTCACAACGGTGATCGCCGTTACGACGAGAAAACCGACAACAATTCCGATCACGGCGGTCAGCATGTGACCGCCGTAGGTCTATGAGGTTGCATCGAGTCCTAGCTCGGTCGGGGTCGCTCGGCCGGGGGCTGGAATTGCCCGTCGAATTCACTGTACCGAACCCGGCAAACTCAGCCGGCCAACCACGCGTGCAGTTTGTGGGGGTTGCGCACCGCCCAGATATTGCGGATCCGGTCATCCTCGACATCGAAGGCGAACACCGTGACCAGCTCATCGCCGATCAGCCCGACCAGCCCGGGCTGACCGTTGACGGTCCGTTCGACGAACCGCAGGCGGGGTTCGGCGTCCGCGATCTCCAGGTAGGCGCGGGCGATCTGCTCGCTGCCTTCGATGGGGGCCAGGTGAGCCCGCGCCACCCCGCCACCGTCGGACGTCGCGGCCGCGTCGGGATCCAGTAGGCCGACCAGCGCCGCGATGTCCTTGGCCTCCCACGCCTCCTTGAACTGCTTGACAACGGCGGCGCGTTGGCTTGTGGCCGTCGGGGGTGCCGCGGTGGCGAGCCGGCGCCGGGCCGAGCTGGCGAGCTGCCGGCACGCCGCGGTGCTACGTCCGACGATGTCGGCCACTTCGGCGAAGGGATACCCGAACACGTCGTGCAGGATGAACGCCACCCGTTCGGCCGGGGTCATCGCGTCGAGCACCACCAGGAACGCCATCGAGATCGAGTCGTCGAGGGTGACGCGATCGGCTGGGTCGGTGACCGGACTGCCCGGCCGGCCGCCGAGCCAACCGGCCGGCACCGGCTCGGGCAGCCATTCGCCCACATAGCGTTCCCGCCGGGCCCGGGCCGACCCCAGCAGGTCCAGGCAGATGCGGCTGGCGACCGTCATCAACCAGCCGCCCGGTGACCGGATGGCGGTGCGTTCCTGCTCCGACATGGCGTACCAGCGGGCATACGTCTCCTGCACGGCGTCCTCGGCGTCGGCCAGCGAGCCGGTCAATCGGTACGCCAGGTTGATCAGCTGTCGCCGTTCGCTCATCACGGCGTCGAGCTCGGGATCGCTGGTCATGGCACTGGCCCCTTTCGCGGTCGGCTGTTCTACGGATGCGACGACGCAGCCCGCCCGAATGTGAGTTTTCGGGTTCCGCCTCACATTCTCGGGTGCTGTCCGGTCGTACTTGTGAAAGCGAAAACACCGACCCTAGGAGACATCATGGAAGCGCGCCTCGACGTCCTGAACAACAAGGTGCTTGCCAAGGCCGTCAAGTACGTCGTGTCGGCCGACAAGGTGATCGTCGACTCGACCCTGCCGAACACCATCCGGGAACTGGTCAAGATCCGGGCCAGCCAGATCAACGGCTGCGCCTACTGCCTCGACATGCACACCAAGGACGCCGCAGCGGCGGGGGAGGACGTCCAGCGCCTCCACCTGGTGGCGGCGTGGCGCGAAGCCAAGGTGTTCACCGACGACGAGCGTGCCGCGCTGGACCTCACCGAGCACGCCACCCGGATCGCCGACGGTGGCCACGTTTCCGACGAGGTCTGGGAGACGGCGGCCAAGTACTTCGACGACGAGCAGTTGGGCGCGATCGCGGCGCAGATCGCCATCATCAACGCCTTCAACAGGATGAATGTCATCGTGGCGCAGCCCGCGGGCGACTACCAGGTGGGCCAGTTCGGCTGACCCGACACCAGTACGCGACGGGAGCGGCAGTGCCGAAAACGGCACTGCCGCTTCGTGTTCCAGCAGCAGAATCGTGACCCAGCGGCCGGGGTTGACTCATCACAGCGTCGGCGATAGTGTGACACCACTCACGAATTGAAACGTTTTAATTGGAGTCTGATGCCCGAACCGCACCGCGTGTGCTTCCTTCTCCAGCTCAAGCCGGAGCGGGTCGCCGACTATCTGGCGGCCCACCAGGACGTCTGGCCCGACATGCTCGACGCGCTGCGCGACGCGGGCTGGCGCAACTATTCACTGTTCGTACGTGAGGACGACGCCCTGGTGGTCGGCTACCTGGAAACCGACGATTTCGCCGCGGCGCAGCAACGGATGGCCGGCACCGACGTCAACGCGCGCTGGCAGGCCGGGATGGCGCAGTACTTCATCACCCCCGCCGGCACCGGCCCCGACCAACACATGCGACCACTCACCGAGTACTTCCACCTCTCGTGACCGCTACAAAGGAACCAGTATGAAAATCGGAGCCAAGACCACCACAGGTTGGCGCGCCACCATCGCCGTGGCGATGTCGAACTACATCGAAGCCGGTTCGATCATCGCCATCGCCACCAGCCTGGGCTTCTGGCAGCAGGAGTTCGGCATCAGCAATTTCGCGGTCGGACTGCTGGCAGCATTGAGCGCCAACGCCTTCGGCGCCGCCATCGGCGCGATCCTGGGCGGGCCGCTGTGTGATCGGTTCGGCCGCAAGGCGATCTACACCTATGACCTGCTGGTCTACATGGCCGGCGTGGTCTTGGCGGCCTTCGCGGTCAACTACACCATGCTGTTGGCGGCGTTCATCATCACCGGCATCGCCGTCGGCGCCGGCGTTCCGGCGTCCTGGACCTACATCGCCGAACAGGCGCCCTCGACCGACCGCGCCAAACACGTGGGTACGGCGCAGCTGGCCTGGTCCATCGGCCCGCTGATCGGCTTCGCCCTCGCCGCGGCGCTGGCGCCGTTGGGGTTGCTCGGCTCGCGGCTGATCTTCGCGCACCTGTTCGTCGTCGCCGGTGTGGTGTGGTGGATCCGGCAGGGACTGGCCGAATCGCAGATTTGGCAGGACGAGGGCCGCAACGAGACCCGGCAACTGGCCTCCACCGTCGGCGACCGTGGCCTGCGCGGCCTGTTCTCCCGGCGCAACAACATCACCGCGCTGTTGTTCCTCGGCGGCATCTACCTGTTCTGGAACACCGTTGCCGGTCAGGCCGGCATCTTCATGCCGCGCGTCTACGACACCGCGGGCCTGCACAGCCCCGTCGCCCAGAACCTCCTGCAGGTACTGGTGTGGGGGTGCACCGTCGCGGCGACCTACTTCGGCTTCATGCGGTACGCCGACCGGATGTCACAGCGCCTGCTCTACGTCATCGGCGCCGCGCTCGGCATCATCGGCTGGATCGTACTGGTGGCGTTCACGGACGAGGGTGTGCCCACCATGCTGGTGTTCGCCGTGCTCTGGGGCATCTCCAGCGGTATCGGCGCGCAGGCCTTCTACAGCCTGTGGGCCAGTGAACTGTTCGCGACGCCGTACCGCGCCAGCGCGCAGGGGGTGATGTTCTTCGTGGTGCGCACGGTCACCGGTCTGCTCAGTTACTTCTTCCCGACTCTGCTGGCGGTCACCGGCCTGACCGCCGTCGGCATCCTGCTGGTCGCACTCCTGACGGTCGCCATGCTGATCGGCGCCGTCTGGGCCCCGCACACTCGTGGAAAGACGTTGCAGCAGATCGAGATCGAGCGTTACGGCGAGGTGATCGACGCCCCCGTCGTGACCGGAAAGGCAGTCCTCTGACATGAGCACCGACACTTTTCACGGACCCCTGTTCGACAATCTGGCCATCGAACTGCCGTCCTGGGCGTTCGGTAACTCCGGCACCCGTTTCAAGGTTTTCGGCACCCCGGGTACGCCGCGCACCATCGAGGAGAAGATCGCCGACGCGGCCACCGTGCACCGGCTGACGGGCCTGGCGCCCGTCGTGGCGCTGCACATCCCGTGGGACAAGGTCGACGATTATTCGGCGTTGAGCCGCTACGCGCAGGACCAGGGTGTCGCGCTGGGCACCATCAATTCCAACACCTTCCAGGATGACGCCTACAAGTTCGGCAGCCTCACCCACACCGACAAGACCGTGCGGCAGAAGGCCATCGATCACCACCTGGACTGCATCGAGATCATGAACCGGACCGGTTCGCGGGACCTCAAGATCTGGCTGGCCGACGGCACCAACTACCCGGGGCAGGGCGATATCAGGGGACGGCAGGATCGGCTGGCCGAATCGCTGGCCACCATCTATCAGCACATCGGGCCCGCCCAGCGAATGGTGCTGGAGTACAAGTTCTTCGAACCCGCGATGTACATGACGGACGTTCCCGACTGGGGCACCGCGTATGCGCAGGTCAGCGCGCTCGGCGAGCGGGCCGCGGTCTGTCTGGACACCGGGCATCACGCGCCTGGCACCAACATCGAGTTCATCGTCGCCCAGCTGCTGCGCCTCGGCAAGCTCGGTTCGTTCGATTTCAACTCCCGCTTCTACGCCGACGACGACCTCATCGTCGGCGCGGCCGATCCGTTCCAGCTGTTCCGCATCATGTTCGAGGTGATCCGCGGCGGTGGGCTCGACGACGGGTCCACGCTGGCGCTCATGCTCGACCAGTGCCACAACGTCGAGGCCAAGATCCCCGGGCAGATCCGCTCGGTGCTCAATGTCCAGGAGATGACGGCGCGCGCGTTGCTCGTCGACACCGAAGCCCTGGCCGACGCGCAGGCCGGCGGAGATGTGCTGGGCGCCAACGGCATCCTGATGGACGCCTTCTACACCGATGTCCGCCCGGCGTTGGCGGCGTGGCGGGCCGACCGTGACCTGCCCGAGAATCCGATGGCCGCGTTCGCCGCCTCGGGGTACCAGGACACCATCGACGCCGAGCGGGTCGGTGGCACACAATCCTCGTGGGGAGCATGAGCATGACCAATGGCACTGTGACCGAGCTGATCGCGCGTTCCAACCGGCTGGGCGCCGATCCGAAGAACACCAACTACGCCGGCGGCAACACGTCGGCCAAGGGCACCGACACCGACCCGGTGACCGGTGCGCCGGTGGACCTGTTGTGGGTCAAGGGTTCCGGGGGAGACCTCGGAACGCTGACCGAGTCGGGTCTGGCCGTACTGCGCCTGGACCGGATGCGCGCACTGGTCGACGTCTACCCCGGTGTGGAACGCGAAGACGAGATGGTGGCCGCCTTCGACTACTGCCTGCACGGCCGCGGCGGCGCGGCGCCCTCGATCGACACCGCCATGCACGGCCTGGTCGACGCCGACCACGTCGACCACCTGCACCCCGATTCCGGTATCGCACTGGCGACCGCCGCCGACGGTGAGGCGCTGACCAAGCAGATCTTCGGTGACCGGGTGGTGTGGGTGCCCTGGCGCAGGCCTGGATTCCAGCTCGGTCTCGACATCGCCGAGATCAAGAGGCGCAACCCGCAGGCGATCGGCACCATCCTCGGTGGGCACGGCATCACCGCCTGGGGCGAGACGTCGGCAGAGGCGCAGGCGCACTCACTGGAGATCATCGACACCGCGCAGCGCTACCTTGACACCAACGGTCGCGCCGAGCCGTTCGGGCCCGCGCTCGACGGCTTCGGCGCCCTGCCCGACGAACAGCGTCGCACCAAAGCCGCTGAGCTGGCACCGTTCATCCGCGGTCTGGCATCTGCCGACAAGCCTCAGGTCGGTCACTTCATCGACGATCCGCGGGTCCTCGAATTCCTCGGAGCCACCGAACATCCCAGGCTGGCGGCGCTGGGCACCAGCTGCCCCGACCATTTCCTGCGCACCAAGGTCAAGCCGATGGTGCTCGACCTACCCGCCGATGCCCCCGTCGACGAGTGCAAGAACAGGCTGGCGGAGCTACACGAGACCTACCGCCTCGACTATCAGGCCTATTACGACCGGCATGCCACCGCCGAAAGCCCCGCGATTCGCGGCGCCGACCCGGCGATCGTGCTGATCCCCGGCGTCGGCATGTTCAGCTACGGCAAGGACAAGCAGACGGCCCGCGTCGCCGGCGAGTTCTACCTCAACGCCATCAACGTGATGCGCGGCGCCGAGGCCGTCTCGACGTACGCCCCCATCGACGAGGCCGAGAAGTTCCGCATCGAGTACTGGGCGCTGGAGGAGGCCAAACTGCAGCGCATGCCCGAGCCCAAACCGCTGGCCACCCGGATCGCCCTGGTCACCGGTGCGGCCAGCGGTATCGGCAAGGCCATCGCCACGCGGCTGGCCGCCGAGGGCGCCTGCGTGGTGATCGCGGACCTCGACGCCGCGAAGGCCGCGGAGGCAGCAGCCGAGATCGGCGGTTCCGATGCTGCCGTCGGTATCGCCGCCGACGTCACCGACGAGGACGCGGTGCAGGCCGCGGTCGACGGATGCGTGCTCGCCTTCGGTGGCATCGACATCGTGGTGAACAACGCCGGGTTGTCGCTGTCGAAGTCACTGCTGGAGACCACCACGGCCGACTGGGATCTGCAGCACAACGTGATGGCCCGAGGTTCGTTCCTGGTGTCCCGTGCCGCCGCGCGTGCCCTCATCGACCAGAAGCTCGGCGGCGACATCATCTACATCTCGTCGAAGAACTCGGTGTTCGCCGGGCCCAACAACATCGCCTACTCGGCGACGAAAGCCGATCAGGCGCATCAGGTCCGGCTACTCGCCGCCGAACTGGGTGAACACGGTGTCAAGGTCAACGGCATCAACCCCGACGGTGTGGTGCGCGGGTCGGGCATCTTCGCCGGCGGCTGGGGTGCCAAACGGGCCGCCGTCTACGGCGTTCCGGAGGAGGAACTCGGCCAGTACTACGCCCAGCGCACGCTGCTCAAACGTGAAGTGCTGCCGGAGAACATCGCCAACGCGGCGTTCGCCCTGTGCACGTCCGACTTCTCGCACACCACCGGGTTGCACGTGCCCGTCGACGCCGGCGTCGCCGCCGCGTTCCTGCGATGACCGCGTCCGGCCCGACCACGGTGCATGTTGCGGCCGTCGATCTGGGCGCCACCAGCGGCCGGGTCATGGTCGCCGAGGTCGGGCCGCGCCGGCTGGCGATGCGGGCGGTCGCGCGGTTCGCGAACGACCCGGTCACGGTGTGGAACGGCCGCCGTGATGCGCTGCACTGGGACATCCTCGGTCTCTACGGCCACATCAGTGCCGGGTTGGCCGCGGCGGCGCGCGAATGCGGCACACTGTCGGCCATCGGTGTGGATTCCTGGGCGGTCGACTACGGGCTGCTGCGTGACGGCAAGCTCGTTGGCCAGCCGCACCACTACCGCGACGAGCGCACGGCGGCGGGGGTTGATCTGGTGCACGCCGAGATCGACGCTGCGGCACTGTATCTGCGCAACGGTCTGCAGTTCTTGCCGTTCAACACGGTCTACCAGTTGGCCGCCGAGCGGGCCGACGGTCTGCTCGATGCCGCGGACACCGCCCTGCTCATCCCGGATCTCGTCAACTACTGGCTCACCGGACAGCGGGCGACCGAACGCACCAACGCGTCGACCACCGGCCTGCTCGGCCTGGACGGTGCCTGGGACGTCGACCTGATGGGCCGGCTGTCGCTGCCGCAGAACCTCTTTCCCGCCATCGTCGAAGCCGGCAGTCGGCATGGTCCGGTGCTGCCCGAGGTGCGGGCCCGGCTCGGACTTGACGCCGGTGTCGAGGTGGTGTCGGCGGCCTCGCATGACACCGCGTCGGCCGTCGCCGCCATCCCCATGCGTCCCGAATCCGCGGCATACATCTCCTGCGGGACTTGGGGTCTGGTAGGTGTCGAGATTCCCGCGGCGGTCGCGACCCCGGCGGCGCGGGAGGCGAACTTCACCAACGAGGTCGCTGCTGATGGGCGAATACGATTCCTGCACAACGTGATGGGTCTGTGGCTGCTGACCGAGACCATTCGGCACTACCAGCGCGACGGCGATGATGTCGACCTGACCACGCTGCTGCGTCAGGCCGCCGATGCGCCGACCCCGGCGGCGGTGTTCGACACCGATGATGCGCGTTTCCTGCCGCCGGGCGACATCCCGGCCCGGATCAGTGCCTGGTACACCGAACGAGGCCTGCCCGTGCCCGCCGACCGACCGTCGATGGTGCGCGCCATCGTGGAGAGCCTCGCAGCTGCCTTCGCCGCCGCGGTGCGCACCGCGGCTGACCTGTCCGGCACTGCCGTCACCGAGGTACACATCGTGGGCGGTGGCTCGCAGAACGAGCTGCTGTGTCAGCTCACTGCCGACCGGCTCGGCATGCCGTTGCTCGCCGGGCCCGTGGAGGCCACCGCACTGGGCAATGTGTTGCTGACCGCGCGGGCGCAGGACGCCGTCCGCGGTGACCTGGAAGCGCTGCGCGCCATCGTCGCCGACCACTACCCGCCCCGGCGCTACTCGCCACACCCGCAATCGGTGGGCGTGGGCTGACCCGGCATCCCCACCAGATCTGGTGAGATGGTCCCGTGGTGAGTATGCGGGAGGTGGCGGCCGCGGCATCGGTGTCGGTCGGCACGGTCTCCAATGTGCTCAACGCGCCGGACAAGGTCGCTCCCGCCACGGTTGCCCGCGTGCACGCCGCCATCGACCAGCTGGGGTTCGTGCGCAATGATGCGGCGCGTCAGCTCAAGGCCGGCCGGTCGCGCAGCGTTGGCCTCATCGTCCTCGATATCGGCAACCCGTTCTTCACCGACGTCGCCCGGGCCGCCGAACACCGTGCTGCGCAACACAATCTGACGCTGCTACTGGGTACCTCCGACGACAGCCCACGTCGCGAACGCACCTACATCGACGCATTCGAGGAGCAGCGGGTGTTCGGCCTGCTGGTGTCACCGATCGGCGAGGACCTCGGCCGGCTGATCACCCTGCAGCAGCGGGGCACCGCCGTGGTGCTCGTGGACCGCGACGGCACCGGGACACCGTTCGATTCCGTCGCCGTGGACGACGTCGCCGGCGCGGCGCTGGCT
>CAMFLL010000250.1 GCA_945957405.1 uncultured Mycolicibacterium sp.
CGATGATGGTCGCCAGGGTGCGGCAGTCGGCCGACGGCGTGCTCCACCAACTCCTCGAGGAAGCGCCCGCGCTCTTCGCCGAGACCGCGGCCGGGCACACCCCGACCTCGCTGGGAAACCTGATCGTGGACGGCACCTTCGCGTTGGTTCGGCAACTGCCTGCGGACCCCTTGACCGGTGAGCTGTCCGATTCCCAGGTCCGCCGGATGATGCTCGCCGATCATCTGGCGTTCGGCGCGTTGGATCAATTGGCCGGCAACAACTCCGACGTCATCAAGGCGGTGGCCGACCGATTCCGGCGGGCTGCCGTCGCATCAACCATCGCAGGGGGACAGTCATGAGCATCGCCGAGGTCCGCACCGAGACAACCACCGCACCAGTGCCTTTCAGCCGTCGAGTAGTCAAACTCGAACATCCGGCGAACATCATCCCCATCGCCCACATCGTGGCCTGGCTGACGCTGCTGGCCTTCGCCTTGTTCGCCCCCGTGGCCACCAGGTGGTACATCGCGGTTCCCCTGGTGGTCCTGCTGTCGCTGTTGAACTTCTCGCTCACCATCGGGGTACTGCACATGCACACCCATCGTCCGCTGTTCGTGTCACGACGACCGAACCGGGTGATCGACGTGTTGTGTTGCCTGCCCAGCCTGTTAACGGCCGCGGAGATGCGTGAGGTACACGTGCTCAACCACCACCGGTTCGATGACGGACCTGGTGACGTCACCTCGACGGCAGGTAGCGAGCGAGGCCTGGCGGCGGTCTTCTACTGGTTCAGATACGGCAGCATCGTCAAGACTCATTCTCTGCGCACGCTTTCCGGCCGGGATGTCTCGAAGACCCGACGGGTACGGCGCAGTCAGTTCATCCGCGACACGGTGCTGGTCGTCGCCTTGATCATCGCCGCCGCCTACTTCGCGGGCAACTCCCGTTTCCTGCTCTTCTATGCCATCCCGTTCGTGGTGATCCACATCAACATCGGATATTTCGCATGGTTGACACACGCGCCGGCTCGCAACTTCACGGACGATCCGAGCAAATCGATGAACACCGTGGGCAATTGGCTGAATTTCTGCATCTTCAATCAGGGCTATCACAGCGTGCATCACCGCTATCCGGGTATCCACTGGAGCCAGATCCCCGACAAGCTGGACTTCATGCGGCAGGTCGAACCGGGTGTCGTCGTGCCGTACTGGATGACGATCAACTCGACGTGGCGTGTGATGGTGCCCGGGCGCTTCCTCGACGTGGACTACGGCACGCGGTGGCAGGCCAAGTTGGACAAGCGACTGGAGGAGGGCAGCGTGCGAGCACGGCTTCTGCCCTGGTTCGCATGGATCTGATTGCGCGGCACCGGTTACGGGAGGTGATGACCGACCGGCGCAGGCTGCTGGCGATGCTGGCCGCCCTGGCCGGCTACGGCTTCGCCGGCATCACGGTGCCACTGCTACTGCTGTTCGCCGGCGGGTGGTGGTTGCCCCGGACGGTCGACTCGGGACCGCACTTGCCGAGCGCCCCGTCGGTGCTGATCAACCTCGGCCTGTTGACGCTGTTCGGATTGCAACACTCCGTGATGGCGCGGCCTCGGTTCAAGGCGTTCACCGCCCGATGGGTCCCCCAGGGGCTCGAGCGCACGCTGTACGTGACGATGGCGAGTTCAGCCGTCTGGCTGCTGTGCCTGGGCTGGCAACCTCTACCGCAACCGATCTGGGTGGCCGACGGCGTGCCCGGGACATTACTGGACGCCGGCTTCTGGCTTGGCTTCGTGCTCGTGTACGCGGCAACCTTGCTGCTGAACCACTTTCACCTGCTCGGGTTGTCGCAGGCGTACCGCAGTTACATGGTGCGCGTGTGGGAACCATCCGTGGACAAGCTGCAGACGGACGGTCCCTACCGCCTGGTGCGCCATCCGCTGATGACCGGTTTGCTGCTCTGCTTCTGGTGCGCAAGCACATTCACGGTCGGCCACCTGATGTGGGCAGCCGGTCTCACGCTGTACATCCTGCTGGGAACCGCGCTCGAGGAGCGTGATCTGGTGGCTCGCTTCGGAACGGCGTACCGCAGCTATGCCGCCCGCGTGCCCGCCTTCCTTCCATTCACGAAAACCAACCGAGAGACACTGCGATGACGCTGACCGAATGTGACGTGCCCACCGAGCGCACTGCCGACCTGGAGACCACCGTCGCCATCATCGGCAGCGGCTTCTCGGGCCTGGGGATGGCAGCCCAGTTACGCAGGCGCGGCCGGGACGACTTCGCGATCCTCGAGAAGGCCCACGACATCGGCGGTACATGGCGGGACAACACCTACCCGGGCTGTGGCTGCGACGTTCCCACCGCCCTGTATTCGTATTCCTTTGAGCAGAACCCGTATTGGTCCAAGATGTGGTGCTCGCAGCCCGAGATCCAAGAGTATCTCCAGCGGTTCACCGACAAGTACGACCTGCGTCGCAAGGTGCTGTTCGACACCAGGCTCGTCGAGGCCCACTGGGACGCCGAGACGTCGCGCTGGCGCGGACGATTGGCTGACGGACGCACCGTGAGCGCGCAGTTCGTCGTCATCAGCGTTGCACCGTTGCACCTGCCGAAGGTTCCTGAGCATCCCGGCATCGAGTCGTTCACCGGGCCGAGGTTCCATTCGGCGCGGTGGGACCACAGCGTCGACCTGACCGGTAAACGGGTCGCGGTGATCGGCACCGGCGCCAGTGCCATCCAGTTCGTCCCTGTCATCGCCGAGCAGGCCGCAGAGCTACAGCTCTATCAGCGCTCGCCCGCCTGGGTGCTGAACCGACCCAACCCCACCATCCCCAAGCTTGTCCAGCGCCTCTTCGCCAGGATTCCATTGACGAGCAGCATCTTCCGCGCCATCAATTACGGAGTACTCGAGCTGATCGGCTTGGGCATCTACCGGGACAACACGCTCAACAAGCTGTTGCGACGGGGCGGGGTGGCAAGCATCCGCAGGCATATCAAGGATCCGGTGCTGGCAGCGAAACTGACTCCGGATTATCGCGTCGGCTGTAAGCGGCTGCTGTTCTCATCGACCTATTACCGGGCCTTGGCGCGACCCAACGCCGACGTCATCACCGACGACATCGCCGAGGTGCGGCCGAACAGCATCGTCACCGCGGACGGGACGGAGCGAGAAGTCGACGTCATCATCTACGCCACCGGGTTTCATGTGCTCAACGACCGATTCGACGAACTGGAGATCCGTGGCGCCGACGGCGAGATGATGGCCGACAGGTGGAACGCCGAGGGCCTGCAGGCACACATGGGCGTGTCGATGGCGGGGATGCCCAACGCGTTTCTGTTGATGGGCCCCAACACCGGTGTGGCGTACAGCTCGATCGTGTTCATGATCGAGCGCCAGATCGAATACGTCCTGCGCGCACTGGACCGTGTCCATGAGCGCGGAGCGACCTCGATCCACGTCCGCCGCGATGCCCAGGACAGCTTCAACGAGGAGATCTCCCGCAGGTCGGCCACTCGTACGTGGATGACCGGCGGCTGTACGAACTGGTTCACGGACGCGACGGGGGCCAACCGCGCGCTGTGGCCCGGCTCATCGTGGGGATACCGCCAGGCCTCACGCAAGTTCGACGACAGCGCCTTCGAATTCGCTGGTGCAGATAGCCTGCGCACGGCTGGCATGTGGACGTAGCGTAGGTGTCGTCGATGTCGGGGGCACCCGGCGATGGCAACACAGCGGGGGTGCACATCATGCTGTGGTCAGGGTTGGGTAGCCGCGCATGACGGCGGGCAGAAGCGCGTCATCGAAGGGTCGATACGCCGCGTTGGCCATCATCGTGTGGCTGCTGGCCGCCGGCGCGGCCAATATCGCCGTACCTCAACTGGAACGTGTCGTCGAATCCCATGCGCACCCGTTCATCCCGACGGACTCTCCCAGCTCAGTCGCTGCCCGGCGCGGCGCCGAACTTCAAGGTGTCACCCCGAGCGACAACCTCAACTACGTTCTGCTGGAACGTGCTCAGCCGCTGGACGGCAGGGACCGCACGTTCTACGGCGCCCTCGTCGCGGCGCTACGGTCGGACACTGCGCATGTCGGCTCGGTGACCGACCTGTGGTCGGACCCGGCGACGGCTCGGGCGGCACAAAGCGCCGACGGTCGCGCCGTGACCGTCACGGTGCGATTGTCCGGCATGGTCGGCAGCTCGCAGGCGAACAGTTCCGTCATGGCGGTGCGCGACACCATCACCCGGCTGGGCGTACCACCGGGATTGACCGTCTACGTCACCGGCCCCGGCGCCACGGTCGCCGACGAGTTCACCGCGATCGATCTGCAGATGCTCCGGATCACGGCGGTGACGGTCGGGCTGATCTTGCTGCTGCTGCTCATCGTCTACCGCTCACCGCTCACGGCCGCGATTCCGTTGATGTCGGTGGGCCTCGCGCTGGCGGTCGCCCGTCCGCTCGTGGCGGCGCTGGGGGCCGCGGATCTGGTCGAGGTGTCGCTGTTCTCCGTCGCGCTGCTCGCTGCGATGATGCTCGGAGCAGGAACCGACTATTCGATCTTCCTGATCGGCCGATACCACGAGGGGAGACGCCTCGGCCTCACCTCGGATACCGCGCTGACCTACGCCTATCATGGTGTGGCCCCGGTGATCATCGGATCGGGCCTCACGATCGCAGCGGCACTGACCAGCCTCGGTTTCGCGCACGTCGGGGTGTTTCGAAGTACCGGGATCCCCTGCGCGGTAGGTGTACTGGTCGCGATGCTGGCGTCGCTCACGCTGACTCCGGCACTGATACTGCTGGCCGGGCGCCGGCGCTGGATCGAACCGAGACCTGCCCGTAGCGCACGTCGCTGGCGCCGGATCGGGATGCGGGTGGCGCGGTGGCCCGGCCCGGGCCTGGCCGCATCGAGCGCCCTGGTTCTCGCACTGGCCCTACCGCTGCTGTGGATCAGGGTCGGGTGGAGCGAGCCCGCTGCCACGCCACCACGCTCGGAGTCCAACCAGGGCTATCAGGCTGCCGATCAACACTTCCCACCGAACCACCTGCTACCGGTGGTGGTGACCGTCGTCGCGGACCACGACATCCGCAATCCTGCCGGGCTGATCGCTGTCGAGCGGATCACCCGCGCCGTCATGGAGATTCCAAGCGTCCGTATGGTGCAGTCGGCCAGCCGGCCGGCCGGGACGGTCCCCGACGAGGCCACGTTGAGCGGCCTGGCCGGTATCATCGGCCGTCAGGTCGATTCGACCTTCGACGCACTCAACGACCGGTTGAGCCGCGTCTCCGACCTGGACGACGCGTTGGCCGCGATGTCCACTGACATCGGGCGGGTCACCAACGGATTACAGAGCAGCGTCAACGGATTGCAGCAGATCAGCTCCGCCGGTGACGACGTCCGCACCGGTCTCGCCGGGATGCAGGACACCCTGACCGCAGTGTCCGGATATGTCGATCCACTGCGAAATTTTGTGGTCAACACGCCGGATTGCCCGAACAACGTGATCTGCTCGACGATAGCGCGAGTGGTGCAGCCCGTCGACGACGTGCTGCGCAGTTCTGACCAACTCGCCACGGGGGCAGACAAACTCACCGACGGTTCGGCACAGGCCACCGCATCGCTGGCAGCGCTGCCAGCCGAGATGAGCGGCATGGCCGACCAGCTGCGGCGTGCCCGCGCCGCCACCAGCGAACTGGCCACCGTCACACAGTCTTTGGGTCCACAGGTGAACCAGCTGACCGACTACCTGAAGGAGATCGACGCGCAGTTCCAGGGCAGTGCCGCCGGCGGCTTCTACATGCCGCAGCGCGCTCTGGCAGATCCCGCGCTACGTGCTGCCCTCGACAATCTGATGTCACCCGACGGTCGTGCGACGTACCTCCTGGTCTACGGCGACGGGGACGAATGGAGTGACGACGGAGCGCAACGCGCTCGCGATATCGACGCCGCAGTCCATCAGGCGACCAAGGAAGGCACCCTGGCCCCCACGGCGGTGTACGTCGCCGGTGTTGGACCCGCCACACTGGACCTCCAACATCTGGTCGAGAACGACCTGGTGCTCTTGATGGCGGTCACGCTGGCCCTGGTGTTCCTGATCGTCGCGTTGCTGCTGCGCAGTCCGGTCGCGGGTCTGTGCGTCGTGGGCACCGTCGCGGTGTCCTACGCCGCGGCGCTGGGCGCCAGCGTGCTGATCTGGCAGCACCTGTTCGGCCAGCCGTTGCACTGGGCGGTGATACCCATCTCCTTCATCGCGCTGGTAGCTGTCGGATCCGACTACAACCTGCTGCTGGCCATGCGGATTCGGGAAGAAGCACGGGCCGGGCTGGGCACCGGACTGATCCGGGCCTTCGGCTGTACCGGGGGTGTGGTGACCACGGCCGGGGTCGTGTTCGGCATCACCATGTTTGCCCTTGCTTCCAGCAGCGTGCTCAGCGTGGCGCAGATCGGGGTGGCCATCGGCGTCGGGCTACTCGTCGACACCCTCGTCGTGCGGACCTTCATCTTGCCGGCGCTCGTGGCGATCCTCGGTCGTTGGTTCTGGTGGCCCAAGATCGTTTGGGGGCGCCCCTGGCCCCGCAAGGCCGCCGATCACGCGGCTGACATTCCCGCCTGAAGCGATAAGTTGTATTGTCTTGACAAAGTTCACGACGGACACTGCCGGAGGTTTCATGCGGATCGGACTGGTCGGATACGGAGTGGGAGGCCGTTACTTCCACGCGCCGTACATCCAGGCGGCCAAGGACTGCCAGCTCGTCGGAGTCGTGGCACGGTCGCCCGAACGCGTCGCCGAGGCAACTACCGACCTGCCCGGTGTGACCGTGTACGGCTCGCTCGGCGATCTCCTCGACGCCGGTGTCGACGCCGTGGCCATCTCGACACCGCCCCGAACGCGGCGGGAGTTGGTCCTGGAAGCCATTGGACGCGGAGTCCACGTCGTCGCCGACAAACCGTTCGCGCCGTCGGCTGCCGCCGGTCAGGAACTGGTGGCCGCGGCCGACGCCGCAGGAGTCCTGCTGAGCGTCTTTCACAACCGCCGCTGGGATACCGACATCGTCACCCTCGCCGGTGTGCTCGAAGAAGGTTTGGTCGGCGACATCTGGAGGTTCGACTCACGGTTCGACATCGACGAGGCCGCCACCTTGGAGGCGGGACCGGAGGGTGGGCTGCTCCGCGATCTGGGCAGCCATCTGGTCGACCAGGCATTGTTCCTGCTGGGTCCCGCTCAGCGCGTCACAGCCAATCTGGACTGGGTCGAGTTGCCCGAAGGACGCACCGACGCCGGCTTCGTCATCACGCTCGCGCACCGCGGCGGAGCACACTCGCACATCTCGGCGAGCAAGCTGAATCGGACCGTCTCCAAAGAACTGCGCGTCTTCGGTTCGAAGGGCAGCTACATCTCCGACCAGACCGACGTCCAGACGCAGGCGATCTTCGCGGGATCGCGTCCGGCCGACGATCCCGCCGGTTGGGGTTACGAGGCACCGGAACGCTGGGGCACCTTGTCGACCGCCGAGGGCACCCGCAAGGTTCCGTCGGCCCAGGGCTCCTACGCGGACTACTACACGCGCTTCGCCGCGGCAGTCGACGGAAGAGGCCCGCAGCCGGTGCCGGCAGCAGACGCGATCGGCACCCTCGCGGTCCTCGACGCCGCCCGGACCAGCGCGTCCGAAGGCACTACAGTCACGGTGTAGCGCCGACCCTCGCCCACAGGAGGACCGACACCGTGAGACGAACAGTCAGCGCTGCGGTGATGCTCCTCGTCGTCGCACTCGGGCAGAGTCCACCGGCAACCGCCGATCCCAACGCGCTTCGGACCATCGTCGACACCCAGTGTGTGCCCGACCAGCAGGCACACGATGATCCCGCACCGTGCGCGCTCGTCTCGCTGGACGCCGACGGTCACGGCGGTTACGCCGTCCTCAAAGATCTCGTGGGCGCCACGCAATTCCTCTTGATACCAACCGAATCCATCGACGGTATCGAGAGTCCGGCCATCCTCGATCCGTCATCCACCAACTATTTCGCGGCGGCGTGGCGGGCCCGCACGTTTGTCGAACAGCGGGCCGGGCAGGCGTTGCCCCGTGACTGGCTCAGCCTCGCGATCAACTCCGCGGTCTCCCGCTCGCAGAACCAGTTGCACATCCACGTCGACTGCGTCCGCGCCGATGTCCACGATGCGCTGATCCGCAATGCCGCGGCGCTCGGCCCAACCTGGGCGCCGTTTCCGGAGCCGCTGGCCGGCCATCCCTACCTCGCCACCACGGTGGCCAGCGACGACCTCGACGGTGTCAACCCGTTCCAGGTCCTCGCCGACGGGGTGCCCGGTGCGCGCGCCGACATGGGCCTGCAGACCCTGGTTGCCATCGGGGCCTATCTTCCCGACGGACGTCCCGGCTTCGTGTTGCTCGCAGATCGGGCCGATCCCGCGACCAACAACTCGGCCGCCGGCGAGGAACTACAGGACCATGACTCCTGCCCGCCGCCCCGACGCATCGGCAAGTGACCCGCCGTTACGTCCGGGTATCCGCCGCATCCCGCATCTCACTGAGCAGTCGGGACGCAACCTCGGCAGCAAGCCACAAGGCCGTCCGGTCATCCTTCGACAACCCGGCCAGCAGGCCGGCGATGCGTTGCTGGCGCAACTCCAGGCGCGCACTCCAGAATTCTCTACCCTGCGGTCCGACCATGACGAGCGACGCCCTGCCGTCGTCGGGGTCGCTCCACCGTTCCAGCAGCCCCTGACGTTCCATGCGTTGTACCAGTTGCGTCATTCCCGATTGACTGGCCCCTTCCGCAGCGGCGAGCGCGGTCAACCGCATCGGACCTTCCCTGTTGAGTCGGTTCAACACCAGTGAGGCGCTGGCACTGAGCCCCTCCCGGTCGATCAGGAAACGCCACAACAAGTCCGTCCCGACTTCGATCAACGCGCCAACGGCGGGCGCGGCGTCCTCGGAGCTGATCTCGACCATCAACGATTTATATCACTGACACAAAGTGGTTTTGCTCAACACACTGGCACGCCGCTTTTATTCCACCATCGACAAAAAACTCAGTAGCATTGTCGAAAAGGCTTTTTGAATCTGCCAACTCGCTGTGAAAGTCATCTGCCGATATACCCATGGTTTGAGTGATTGATCCTACATAGGATATAAATCTCCGAATGACCTCGAGCAGCCCGCGACCAAGGGCGAGCCGGCCTTCGGTCGGCAGGACGGTCCTGCAGAGAACGTGGCTACCGCTGGTCGCCGTCATCGCGGTCACGCTGGGCGCGCTGTGCATGTGGAAGGTGCACCAAGCCTCGGCACCCGGGCCCGTCCTCGCGGTCAACGGACCGCAAGCACCCGAGGAATTCGTTCCCAAACAGCTCACCTACGAGCTGGACGGTTCGTTGGGAAGTGGCGGAATGCTCTCCTACATCGACATCGACGGCCATCCGCACACCGTTGACCTCACCGAACTGCCGTGGTCGCACACCGAGACCATCACGCTCACCGTGGTCTCTGGCAGCATCTCGGCGCAGGTCCACGGCGGTGACGTCCACTGCCGGATGTTGGTCAACGGCGTTGTCCGCGACGAACAGTCGGCCACCCGCCAGGATGCGGACGTCACCTGCAGGGTGAAGTCCGCGTGAGCGCCCACCAAGCGAAACGACCGTTCTTCGCACGAACGGTGCGGGTCATCGCCATCCCGATCATCGTCTTCTGGGGTCTGGTCGCCGTGACCACCAACACCTTCATCCCGAAGGTGGAGGACGTCGCAGCCGAGCTCGCCGGCCCGATGATTCCGACATACGCACCGTCGCAGGTGGCGATGCTGCGCATCGGCGAGAAGTTCCAGGAATCCACGTCCACCAGTCTCACCATGGTTGTGCTGGAAGCAGACCGGCCGCTGGATGACAAAGACCATCAGTACTACGACGACCTCATGCGGCGGCTGAAGCAGGACACCGGGCACGTGCAGTACGTGATGGACCTGTGGGGTAAGCCCATCACGGCGGCGGGGGCGCAAAGCGTCGACGGCAAGTCCACCTATGTCCTGCTGCGCCTGGCCGGCGACATCGGACAGATCCAGGCCAATCAATCCGTCAACGCCGTGCGGGACATCATCGCGAAAGACACACCGCCGCCGGGCCTCAAGGTCTACGTCAGCGGTGCCGCGCCATTGGCCTCCGACACGCTGTCGATCGCGAACTCGAGCCTCAACAACATCACCATCGTGACGATCTTCTTGATCATCGCCATGCTGCTTCTGGTGTACCGCTCCCCCAGCACGGTGCTGATGCCACTGGGCAGCGTGCTGTTCGAGATGTTGATTGCGAAGGGGGTGGTCTCCACCCTGGGCCACTTCGGCGTCATCCCGCTTTCATCGTTCGCCGTGAACATGGTGGTCTCCCTGTCGCTGGGTGCCGGGACCGACTACGGCATCTTCCTGATGGGTCGCTACCAGGAAGCCCGTCAGGCCGGTGAGACCCGAGAAGAGGCGTATTACACCGCGTACAAGAGTGTTTCGCCCATCATCATCGGCTCGGGGCTGACCATCGCGGGTGCCGGCTTCTGCCTCAGTTTCGCGCGGCTCGACTACTTCCACACCATGGGTCCCGCGGTCGCCATCGCAATGCTGTTGACCATCTCGGCGGCACTGACACTGGGCCCTGCCATCCTGACCGTGGGCAGCATCTTCGGGCTGTTCGACCCGAAACGGATGGTCAGGGGACATCTGTACCGGCGCATCGCGGCGAGCGTCGTGCGGTGGCCGGTGCCAATCCTCGCGGCGAGTTGCGCGGTCGTCATGCTGGGGGCCATCTTCGTGCCGACCTACCGGGTCAGCTACGACGACCGCGCCTACCAGCCCGTCGATGCGTCCGCCAACCAGGGTTTCGCCGCCTCGGACCGACACTTCCCGCCGAGCAAGTTGTTCAGTGAGATGCTGATGGTCGAGTCGGATCACGACATGCGGAATTCGGCGGACTTCATCTCGCTGGACCGGGTGGCCAAGGCGCTCATCCGACTTCCCGGCGTCGCGATGGTGCAGAGCATCACCCTGTCTCTTATACACATCTGACGCT
>CAMFLL010000251.1 GCA_945957405.1 uncultured Mycolicibacterium sp.
TGGATCAATGTCGCCAGGTCAGCGTCGTTTAGGCGGGTGCGGTGCGCCAGAAAATTCAGACGCCGAACACTTTCACCCCGGCCCACATGGCGATGACCGCGAGTACCAGTGTGACGGGGACGGTCACCAGCCCGAGCAGTGTGAACTGCCTGGCGTCGGTCGGAACTCCGTCACTGTTCAGCACGCGCCGCCACAGCAGATTGGCCAGCGAGCCGACATAGGTCAGATTGGGCCCGATGTTGACACCGATCAACACCGCCAGGATGGCCGCCGGCCCGCTGGCGGCCACCAGCGGCAGCAGTACGAGCACGGCAGGCAGGTTGTTGACCAGGTTCGCCACCACCGCGGCGACGGCGGCGATCCCCAGCAGCGCCACCAGACCGGACCCGTCGGGAACAACCCGTCCCATCCACGACTCCAGACCGTTGACCATGACGGCCTGTACGACTACTCCCAACGCCAGCACGAACAGCAGGAAGGGCAGGTGGACGGAATGGGCGAGGCCGCGCACCGTGCTGCGCCGGCGGCCCAGGCTGTGCGCGCCGAGCACGACGGCGCCGGCCAGTGCGGCCCACACCGGTTCGACACCGAGCAGTGAGGTCACGGCGAAGCCGGCCAGCGTCAGCCCGAGCACCGCGAGAACGAACTTCGGCAGGTGCGGGGTTTCGGTAGGTGTCGACGCCGTGACGGGAGCCAGATCGCGCGCGAAGAACTTCCGGAAGATCAGGTATTCCGCGGCGATCGTGACGAGCCACGGCACGGCCATCAGCAACGTGAATCGGGTGAACGTCAGGCCCGCGGCGGCCGCGGCGGAAAAGGCCAGCAGGTTGGTCAGATTCGACACCGGCAGCAGCAGCGACGCGGTGTTCGACATGTGTGCGGTCGCGTAGGCGTGTGGGCGCACCGGAACGTCGAGCGTCCGCGCGGTGACCAGAACCACCGGAGTCAGCAGCACGATCGTCGCATCCAGCGACAGCACCGCGGTGGTGGCCGCGGCGAGCAGGAAGACCTGACCCAGCAGCGCCGTCGGTCGGCCTGCACTGGCCCGGGCCATCAGCGCGCCGAAAGCATCGAACAGGCCTTCGTCGTCGCACAGCTTGGCCAGCAGCAGCACCGCGGCAAGAAACGCGACCACGGGTAGTAGACGGTTGGCCTCGTCGACCGCGTCGTGGATCGAAATAGCGCCCACCGCAACCAGAATGGCGGCGGCCGGCACCGCGGCGACGGCCTCGGGCCAGCCTTCCGGCCGGGCGATCGCGAAGATCAGCACAACGGCCAGCAGGATCAGCGACAGGATCAGTGCGAAGTTCAAGCCCAGGGATCCTCGCGTCGCCACACCGTCGGAAGGTGCAGCGCCACACCGTCGTGGGCCGCCAGGCCGCGTAGAACTCCGATCGTGACGTCCAGGTCGTCCCCCGCGTACGGCAGCGCGCGCATGGGTTCGGTCAACGGCCGGAAGAAGTCGTCCCAGTGGATGCCGACGACGGTGCGTGCACCGACGGCGCGGACGGTTTGCGCCCAGTACTCGGTGATGTACTCCCGGGATTGCAAACCCAACTGGCCCACACCCAGGTACGCCACCTCTGCCCGTTGGCCGTCCAGCACGCCCGGAAGATAACCGGCACTGCCCTGGATCAAACACCGGTGGCCAGAGGGACGGTGCCAGATCAGCGTCGACCACGCCTCGCCGCAGCGGTAGGCGCTCGTGCGCGCCGGCGGTCGCACCGGGGTACTGATTTGGCCCGGGAAGCGGTCCGGTGGGCAGTGGTGCGACTCGATGAGGGTGATCTCGAACGCCCCGAACGTCATCGGGTCTCCGGATGTGGCCACGACGATCCGGTCCTGTCGCAGCCCGTGGCCGCGGCCGACGTTGGCCGTCGATTCACCGCCGACCAGGGTGGCGCCGGTCCGGTCAGCCACCAGCGCGGAGTCCATAACGTGATCGAAATGGCTGTGCACGGGCAGCACGGCGTCGAGTCGACGCACCCCGAGGCGGGCCAGGCAGCCGTCGACGCGGGGTGTCGACGGGGCGATGCTGCCCAGCGCAACGCGGGCCAGTGGCGGCCGGGAGAAGAAGCCGTCGGTCATCACCGCCGACTCGCCGTCATCTAGCAGAACGGTCGCGACACCGAGCCAGGTCGCGGTCAGCGGCGCGTCGTCGGTCGCGGCCGGCACGGTGAACAGGTCGGCGTAACGCGCGATGTCCGGCCGCCCTGGTTTCAGACGCATGAGCCGACCCTAGAGTGTCAGTACGCGTAGGTATTGGGCGGCGCTGCGATGGGTGTCAGCACCTGGACCGTGAGCTCCGGGAGAGTGCGCGAGGCCGGATCGTTCTGGCCGTCGCCCACCTCGCCCTCGATGCGCAGCCAGCTGTCCTCCGGATAAGCGGCGGCCTGTGCAGCGGCGGGTCCGCCCAGGCGGATACGCGCCAACTGGGCGTCGGCAGCGCAGCAGATGATCACCACCCTGGCCAGATCCACCCGGTCGCCGTCCCGCATGGTGAATCCGCGCACGGTGATCAGCCGGCCGTCCAGCGTGCCCGCCGAATCCTGGGCCACCCTCATCAGGACGTCGGGCAGGGCTACTTCGGGGGCCCGTCCGGCGGGCAACGGTGGGAACGGCCGGTGTGACGCGCCGGCGGACACCGGAGTCACCGTGGTTTCGGCCGCCTTGGCGCCGATGGGCGGCGGCTTGATGAACGTCAGCACGATCACCGGCACCACCAGGAGCCACACCATCCGGGACCGGTGGTGGTGCTCGCCGTGCCGATCGGTCGGTCCGCCCCGGCGGATGTCGCGAA
Organism: uncultured Mycolicibacterium sp.; assembly: GCA_945957405.1. Taxonomy (GTDB): domain Bacteria; phylum Actinomycetota; class Actinomycetes; order Mycobacteriales; family Mycobacteriaceae; genus Mycobacterium. The sequence continues at coordinate 2,801 of CAMFLL010000251.1, forward strand.
TGATGGCGGCCGCCGCCAGAAGCGCGATGACCACGGCGCCGGCCAGGAGCCACGGCATCAGCGATGCCTTGACGTACCGCGTGTAGGTACCGGTGAGCACGATCATCACACCCGACAGGCCCACCAGGAGCAGCAGCACATTCTCGGTCTCGCGGCTCATGGGCCGGTGCCCAGCATCAGCAACCCGATCACGGTGGCCGACAGCGTCGCCACCACGAACGTAGCCGGGGCGAAACGTAATGCGAATCCCCGGCCGAACATCCCGGCCTGCATCGCGAACAGTTTGAGGTCGACGGCCGGCCCCACCACCAGGAACACCAGCCGGGGGACCAGGGGCAGCATGGTCAGGCTCGCCGCGACGAACGCATCCGCCTCCGAGCAGAGCGACAGCACCACTGCCAGTACCGCCATCGTCGCGATGCCCAGTGCTAGCTGACCGGCCAGGTGCTCATACACCCAGGCGGGCACCAGGACGTGCAGCGCGGCGGCCGCGGCGGCACCCACCACCAGGTATGCGGCCGCCTGCAGGAAGTCGTGGCGGGCCGCCTCGCAGAACACCGTCCAGCGGGATGCGTTGTCGGGGTGCGTCTTCGGGAGTCGTCGCGTCACCCACCGCCCGCGCCCCCAGCGGGCCCACGCCGCGCCCATCGCCACAGCCGTCACCAGCGACGCGGCACACCGGGCGGCCACGAATGCCGGGTTGCCGGGGAATGCGACGGCGGTGGCCACCAGCACCACCGGGTTGACGGCCGGCGCGGCAAGCATGAACGTCAGCGCGGCCGCACCGTTGGCGCCGTCGCCGAACAGGCGACGCGCGATGGGGACCGAACCGCATTCACAGCCAGGCAGGGCGGCGCCACTGACCCCTGCCACCAGGACAGCCATCCCGGTGCGGCGCGGTAGCAGCCGCGAAAGCACCTGTGGGGTGACGAAACTGGCGACCAGGCCGCTGACCAACACCCCGAGAGCCAGGAAGGGCAGCGCCTGGACGAATACGCCGCTGAACACCGTGGCCGCGGTGGTCAGGCGGGTGTGGTCGAGCACTAGATCGCGCAGCGCACCGGAGCACAGCGCCACCAGAACCAGGCCGCCGACCAGTCCGTACATCGACCGCGTGCCGCCGTGCGACGCGGATTCTTCGGCGAGTGCAGCGGTGTCCGACCGCTCGCCGCTAGACGAAGGCACTCAACTCGATACCGTCGGCGGTCAGTCGGTCGCGCACGGCCCTGGCGATCTGCACCGCACCGGGTGAATCTCCGTGGACACATACCGATTCCACCGTCACCGGAATGTCAGAGCCGTCGATGGCCGTCACCCGTCCGTCGGCGACCATGACGGCGACGCGTCGGGCGATCTCGGCAGGGTCGTGCAGGACTGCGCCCGGTTCCCGCCTCGACACCAGTCGACCGTCGGGCCGGTAGGCCCGGTCGGCGAAGGCCTCGGCGACGGTGCGCAGACCGCATCCCTGCGCCGCAGCGAAGAAGGCCGACCCGGGCAGTCCGAGCACGGGCAGGCCGGGGTCGACGGCATGCACCGCCGTTGCCACCGCGGCGGCCTGCATCTCGTGTTCGACGATCGAGTTATACAGCGCACCATGGGGTTTGACGTAGCTGACGCTGGAGCCCGCGACGCGCGCGAGGGCCTGCAGGGCGCCGATCTGGTAGATGATCTCGGCCGTCAATTCGCTGGGGTCGACATCGATGAACCGGCGGCCGAAACCGGCCAGGTCGCGGTAGCTCACCTGGGCGCCGATCCGCACCCCGTTGGTCGCGGCGGCCGAGCAGGTCTTGGCGAGGTTGGCGGGATCGCCGGCATGGAATCCGCACGCCACATTCGCGCTGGTGACCAGTCCGAGCATGGCGTCGTCGTCGCCGAGGCGCCAGATTCCGAAACCCTCACCGAGATCGGCGTTGAGGTCGATGGTCGGCACGTGACCAGGGTAGGTGGTCGACAGTTCCGGCCACCAGGCTTACCGGGAACGGTTTTCAGTAAAACGGCACCCCGGGGTTGGAAGGCTTATTGCAAACGGTTATCGTTATCGCCATGCCTCCTCAGTGGTCGTCGAAGTTCGCGTTGTTGGCGGTTGTGGCCGTCTCGCCCCTGGCCCTGGCGGCCTGCGGTGGCGGCGGTGACCAGGTGAGCGCGCCGTCGACGAGCGCGGGCGGCAACTGCCCGGGAACCCCGGTGAATGTCGTGGTGAGTGTCGACCAGTGGGGCGGAATCGTCTCGCAGCTCGGTGGCGCGTGCGCGCAGGTGCATACGGTGCTGGCCAGTTCGTCGGTGGATCCGCACGACTACGAGCCGTCACCGGCGGACGCGGCGACCTTCGAAGGTGCGCAGTTGGTGGTGATCAACGGAGGCCACTACGACGAGTGGGCGGCCAAGCTGGCGTCGACGTCAGCGCCCGACGCGCCGGTCATCAGCGCGATCGACACCGTGGCCGGTGACGCCGAAAGCCACGACCACGGTGACGAGGCGCCCGGTCACGGCGGCGACGTCAATCCCCACGTCTGGTACAACCCCACAGCGGTCACCGATGTCGCCGACGCCGTCACCGCCAAGCTCAGCGAGCTGTCCCCGGACGCCAAGGAGTACTTCACCACGCGCCGGTCAGACCTCACGACGCAACTTGCGCCCTACGACAGTCTGATCGCCGAGATCAAGGCCGCCTCGACGGGCAAGGGCTACGCGGCGACCGAGAGTGTCTTCGACGATATGGCGGCGGCGCTCGGCCTGCAGAACCGTACTCCGCCGGGGTATCAGGCGGCGTCAAGCAATGAAACCGATCCGTCGCCCGCCGACCTCGACGCCTTCCTGAAGTTGCTCGGCGCCAAGGGTGTCGACGTGCTGATTTTCAACACGCAGACCGAGGGGTCGGTGCCCGATCAGTTGCGCTCCGCCGCCGAAGCCGCCGGCGTTCCGGTGGTCAACGTCACCGAAACGGTGGCGCCGGGCGCCGAAACATTCGAGGCTTGGCAGGTGGACCAACTCACCTCGCTCGCCAAGGCCCTCGGTGTCTCTGCCTGAAGCACACGTTCCCGCCCTCTCGTTCGATGACGTCAGCGTCGTCCGCGGCGGCCGGCTGATCTGGTCGGAGGGCACCTTCACGGTGCCTACGGGCGGTATCACCGCAGTCATCGGCTCCAACGGTTCGGGGAAGACGACGCTGCTCAAGGTGGTCCTCGGCTTGATCAGGCCAGCCTCGGGGCACGTCCGCGTGCTCGGTGAGTCGCCGGGTGAGGCCACTCATCTGATCGGCTACGTACCGCAGAACTATGCCGCGGCGGCGGGTAACGCCATCCGCGCATCGGACGCGGTGATGTTGGGCCTGATCGGTAACCGGTGGGGGCTGGCACGTCCGCGCGCCGACGAGCGGCACCGCGTGATGGAAACCCTGGCCGCCGTGGGGGCGACCGAATTCTCCCGGCGGCGTCTGGCCGAACTGTCGGGCGGGCAGCGTCAACGCGTGGCCATTGCCGAGGCGTTGGTCAGCCGCCCGCGGCTGCTGATCCTCGACGAACCGCTGACCGCGCTCGATCTGCGCAACCAGCGCGAGATCGTCACACTGCTGGGCCGCATCCGCGACGACTTCGGCGTGACAATCCTGGTGGTCGCCCATGACCTCAATCCTCTGCTGGGTGTCCTCGACAGCGCGATCTACCTGCTGGACGGGCATGCGCACTTCGACCTGATGAACGAGGTCGTCGACGGTGACCTGTTGAGCCACCTGTACGGCACGTCAATCCAGGTGGTGCACACCCCGCAGGGTGATCTGTACATGCGGAGCGTGTGATGTCGACACACCTCATTGCGCTTGGCTACCAGGAGAACTGGTGGGGCATCCTGACGTCGGCGTTCATGCGCAACGCGTTGATCGGCGGCACCCTGGTGGCCCTCGCCGCCGGCCTGATCGGATATTTCATCGTCGTGCGGAACACGGCGTTCGCCGCGCATGCACTGGCACACATCGGCTTTCCTGGCGCCACCGGCGCCGTGTTGCTCGGCGTGCCGGTCACGCTGGGACTCGGGGTGTTCTGCATCGGCGGCGCGCTGGTGATCGGTGCGCTCGGCAAGAAGGCCGACGACCGCGAAATCGCCACCGGCACAGTGCTGGCAGGAGCCACCGGCCTCGGGTTGTTCTTCAGCTCGCTGGCCACCAAGAGCAGCAGCACCGTGACCAATGTGCTGTTCGGCAACCTGCTCGCGGTCACCCACGATCAGCTGATCACCTTCGCGGTGCTGGTGCTGGTGCTGGCGGTGACCATCACCGCGATCTTCCGGCCGCTGCTGTTCGCGTCGGTCAACGCCGAGGTCGCCGAAGCCAAAGGTGTGCCGGTGCGCGCCCTGTCGGTGGTCTTCATGGCCCTGCTCGGTCTGGCGGTGACCATGGCGGTGCAGGCCGTTGGCACCCTGCTGTTGTTCGCGCTGGTGGTGACGCCGGCCGCGACGGCGATCATGCTGACCGCGCGCCCGGTCGCGGCCATGGCGGTCTCCACGGCCCTGTCGCTGTTCTCCGTGTGGGGTGGCCTGGTGCTCTCATCGATCTTCAACCTGCCCCCGAGTTTCGTGATCGTGACCATCGTCTGCATGGTGTGGCTGGTGGTCTGGGCCGGCGTGCAGCGCACCGGAGCTGTGGCGAAACCCGTGGCTTCGGGGCACATCGGCTAACGTCACAGAGCATGTCAAGGAGTCCGACGCCACGGCGACGGGCAACCCTGGCTTCGCTGGCTGCCGAGCTCAAGGTTTCGCGAACCACGATCTCCAACGCCTACAACCGCCCCGACCAGCTGTCGGCCGACCTCCGCGAGCGCATCTTCGCGACCGCAAAACGGATGGGATACGCCGGTCCCGACCCGGTGGCGAGGTCGCTGCGCACCCGCAAGGCCGGCGCGGTGGGCCTGGTGATCACCGAACCGCTGACATATTCGTTCAGCGATCCGGCGGCACTCAATTTTGTGGCCGGGCTCGCCGAGACCTGTGAAGAAGCGGGACAGGGGCTGCTGCTGGTGGCCGTCGGTCCCAGCCGTACGGTCGCCGAAGGTTCCAGCGCGGTGCTGTCGGCCGGGGTGGACGGTTTCGTGGTCTACGCCGCCGCCGACGATGACCCGTACCTGCAACTCGTGCGCGAACGTGGTCTGCCCATCGTGGTCGTGGACCAGCCGACCGGGGTGTCCGGCGCGTCGTTCGTCGGAATCGACGACCGCGCCGCCATGCGCGAGCTCGCCGACTATGTGGTGGGTCTGGGACACCGTGAGATCGGGCTGCTCACCATGCGGCTCGGCAGCCGCGAGGAAGAGGCCACGGCCTCCCTGGTCACAGCGGAACGCCTGCGCGCCACTCATTTTCGGGCCCAGAGTGAACGAATCGAAGGCGTCCGCGACGCCATGTCGGCGGTCGGCCTCGACCCGGGCACTCTGACCATCGTCGAGAGTGCCGAACACGACGAGAGTGCAGGCGGTAAGGCAGCAGATCTGGCGCTGACGCTGAACCCCCGCATCACCGCGCTGATGTGCACCGCGGACGTACTGGCTCTGTCCGCGACGGATTACCTTCGGGCCAAGGGGATTTACGTACCCGGGCAGATGACGGTGACCGGATTCGACGGTGTGCCGGAGGCGCTCAAGCGCGGCCTGACCACCGTGTCGCAGCCGAGCCTGCGCAAGGGTCGGCGGGCCGGTGACCTCTTGCACAACCCGCCCCGGTCCGGGCTGCCCGTGGTCGACATCCTCCCCACGGAGCTGTTGCGTGGTCGGACGGCGGGCGCGCCGGGCTGAATTGGCTAACTGCGCCGATGCTCGACGATGAATTGCAGAGCGGCCGCGACACTTTCGGGTGTGTCCACGCGATAGCGCGCCGCACTGTCACCGTCGCCGACCTTCACCCCGACATCGCCGTCGCGCAGCCGACGGAAGGCCTTCTCGTCGGTGACGTCATCCCCGAAGAACACCACGGCCGAGGCCCCCGCCTGCTCGCGCAGGATGTCGACGGCCTCGCCCTTGTCGGTGGTGATGACCGCGAACTCCAGCACTGCCTTACCGGCGGTCGCCTCGGCGTCCCATGCTTGCGCGGCGGTCTTCGCAGCGGCCAGCGCCGCCTCTCCGTCGGCGGGTGCGGCGTTGCGCACATGCAGGGCGACGCTGGCGAGTTTGGGTTCGACAGTCACCCCGGCGTACCTGCCGGCGATCTCCGACAACTCGTGGACGATCGATTGCAGCAGAGCGTGATCGATATCGTAGGCGAAACCGGTTGCGAACTCCGCGCCGTGGCTGCCTACCAGATGCACGGTCGCCGGCATCCCGGACAGCGCAGCCAGATCCCGCAGTGCGCGTCCCGATATCAGCGCCGCGGTGGTGTCGGGCAGGGTGGCCAGGGTCTGCAGGGCGGCCGACGCGGCGGGTAGTGGTCTGGCGTCGGCGGGGTGGTTGACGATCGGCGCCAGCGTGCCGTCGAAATCGGATGTCACCAGTAGGTGCGGTGCCCGCGCCGCGACGAGCAGTGCGGCCGTCAGGTCATCGGGCAGTGGTGCCACGCCGTCAGTTGGTGGCTTGCTCGCCGAAGGCGGCACCGTCGCCGATGAGCAGGCGCACCGCAAGGTCCAGCCGCTTGCTGACATCGGTGGCCGAGGCGCGTCGGGTGAGCCAGGCCAACAGGTTCGACAGCCAGACATCGGAGATGACACGGGCGATGTGATACTGATCCTCGGAGGGTTCGCCGTCGGCCATCGCACGCGCGAACATCGAGTCGATGATCTTCTCGACGTGATCGACCTCGCCGGCCGCCGACGCGTCGGCGAAGACATACGCCCTGGTCATGGCTTCGGTGAGCAGGGGATTGCGCTGCATTGCCCGGTTCAGCTTGCTGACCATGAAGTTGAGGCGTTGGTAGGACGTGCCGCCCGCCACGGAACTGCGGTCGGTTTTGGCATCGATGCGCTCGAACTCGCGACCGAGTGCCGAGACCAGCAGATGCACTTTCGACGGAAAGTACCGGTAGAGAGTCCCGACGGCCACGTCGGCGCGGTCGGCGACGGCGCGCATCTGCACGGCTTCATACCCGCCCTTGGAGGCGATGGCCATGGTGGCGTCCAGGATGCGCTTGCGCCGCTCACGTTGTGCTTCTGAGCCGAGTTCGGATTCGGCAAGAACCGCCACGGTCATGACCTCACGCGGCTGTGAACCAGACTGAGTTGGTTGAGCTGGCCTCGACATGTGGCAGCAACCCCCTTCTTCGAGCGTATCCATGCAGAACGATACGCATGGCCGGCGCTAATCTCTCACCTCCGCGATCCCCGATAGCTGGTGGGAGCCCGTTGACGGTATTCGACTTGACTGTCGAACACTGGCACTATTAGAACACGTTCTAGTGGGCCGTACGGGCCTTCCGCTGCGAAACCGAGGAGTCTGGGGTTGTCTGTCGATTCGCGAACCAGTGCTTCCGATCAGTTTGCCGCGCGCGAACTGGTGCGTACCTGGGCTTCCGGTTCCGGTTCCAGCGCGGCCACCCGTGATGTGGAGCAGGGCGAGCCCGACGCGTGGCGACCGGTTTACGGCGCACTGGCCGAACTAGGGCTCTTCGGTGTTGCTGTGTCCGAGGACGCCGGCGGTGCCGGGGGATCGGTGACGGATCTGTGCGCCATGCTCGAGGAGGCCGCGGCGGCGCTGGTGCCGGGCCCGGTCGCGACGACGGCACTGGCCACCTTGGTGGTCGACGACCCCGGCCTGCTGGACGCCCTGATGAGCGGTAAGCGCACCGCGGGTGTCGCGCTGACCTCCGATCTGCGGCTGGACGGCGACCGCGTCTCGGGTACGGCGGGCGGTGTGCTGGGTGCGGTCGGTGACGGGCTGCTGGTGCTACCGGCCGGCGAGCAGTGGGTCGTGATCGACGGCGGGGCCGACGGTGTCAGCGTCGAACCGCTCGAGGCCACCGACTTCTCTCGCCCACTTGCCCGTGTCGAGTGCACGGCTGCGCCGGCGGCGGTGCTCGCCGCCCCCGCCACCCGGATCGTGGATCTCGCGGCGACGGTGTTCGCCGCCGAGGCGGCCGGGGTGGCCCGGTGGGCACTGCAGACCGCGTCGGAGTACGCCAAGGTGCGCGAGCAGTTCGGGAAGCCGATCGGCAGCTTCCAGGCCATCAAGCACATGTGCGCGGAGATGCTGCTGCGCTCCGAACAGGCCGCCGTCGCCGCGGCCGATGCCGCCACCGCCGCTGAGGATCGCACGGCCGACGAC
>CAMFLL010000252.1 GCA_945957405.1 uncultured Mycolicibacterium sp.
GACAAAAATCCGCGGTGATGTGACAGTAGAAACCGAAGTGGCTAAAGGGATTTCAAAGCGCACGGGGACTCCTGGCCCGTCGACGAGCACGCCTAATTCCCGGTCGTAGCCTCACGAACAGTGCGCGTGTGAACCCATGACCCTCAGACCGCGGTGCCCTACTTCGCCAGATCGCGACTGATCACCAGGCGCTGAATCTGGTTGGTGCCCTCGAAGATCTGCATGATCTTGGCTTCACGCATGTACCGCTCGACGCGGAAGTCGCGGGTGTAGCCGACACCGCCGAGCACCTGAACGGCGTCGGTGGTGACCTTCATCGCGGCATCGGTGCACACCAGTTTGGCCACCGACGCGTGCCGCGAGTATTCGAGGCCGGCGTCGCGGCGGCGTGCGGCGTCCAGATAGGTCGCGCGGGCGGAATCGACGGCGGCCGCCATGTCGGCCAGCAGGAAACCGAGACCCTGATGATCGATGATCTTGCGGCCGAACGTGGTCCGTTGCCGACTGTAGGAAATCGCTTCGTCGAGCGCGGCCTGCGCCAGGCCGACGGCCACTGCCGCGATACCCAGGCGCCCGGAATCCAGTGCGCTGAAGGCGATCTGCAGCCCCTGCCCCTCAGCGCCGATGCGGCGGTCGGCCTCGATCAACACGTCGTCATAGTGCGCGGCCGTGGTCGGCACTGCGTGCAGGCCCATTTTTTCCTCGGGTCTGCCAAAGGTCAGGCCCGGTACGTCGGCGGGGACCAGGAAACAGGAGATCCCTTGCGAACCCGCGCCGGTTCGCGCGAACAGGCTGTAGAAATCGGCGATACCGCCGTGCGTGATCCAGGCCTTTTCGCCAGTGACCCGATACCCCTCGTCGGTCGGGTTGGCCTTGCACACCAGCGCCGCCGCGTCCGATCCCGCCTGCGGTTCCGACAGGCTGTACGCGCCGATCATGTGTCCGCCCAACATATCTGGCAGCCACCGCGACTTCTGATCAGCGGTGCCGAAGGCCAGCAGGGGATGGCACGACAGGCTGTGCACGCTGACTGCGACCGCCACCGCCGCCCACCGCGCCGCGATCTCCTCGAGCGCCTGCAGATACACCTCGTAGGGCTGATCGCCGCCGCCCCATTCCTGCGGGTACGGCAGGCTCAGCAGGCCGGCTTCTCCGAGGGTTGCGAACACACCTTCTGGATACGTCTCGGACCGTTCGTGAGCATCGACGATCGGCGTCAGGGTTTTGTCCGAGATGTCCCTGACCAACTGGATGAGATCACGCGCCTCGGAGGTGGGAAGCAGACGTTCGACGGGCACTCGCACACCTTCCGCAGCGGACCGGACAGTACTGAATCTATGCTCTCAGTACTATTCGGACAGTACTACAGATCGCCCCGCAGTACTATCGGGGCGTGGAAGATCTCGCTGTCACAACCGCGACGGCCCCCGCTTTCGGCACATCGCGGCGCACCCTACTGTTCAACGAGCTGCGGGAACTGTTCCTGGCCGAGGGCTTCGCGCACCTGACCCTCGACGACATCGCCGCACGACTGCACTGCTCGAAATCGACGCTGTACACGTTGGCGCGCAGTAAAGAGGACCTGGTCCGTGCCGTCACCGTCTACTTCTTCCGGAGTGCGGCCGAGGCAGTCGAACATCGGGTGTCGGACGCCAGTGGCGCCAAGGCGCGAATCTCGGCCTACCTCGAGGCGGTGGGCACCGCGCTCGATGCGGCATCAGAGAGATTCATGACCGATCTCGACGATTTCGCGCCGGCTCGTGAGGTCTACGAAACCAACACCCGTATCGCGGCCCGCCGCGTTCAGGAATTGATCGCCGAGGGTGTGGCCGACGGCGTGGTCCGTGACGTGCACGCGGCCTTCGCCGCCGACCTCGCCGCGGCGATGATGGTCCGGATCCAGCAGGGCCGGGTGCGGACGGCCACCGGCCTCGACGATGCGCATGCCTACCGGGAGCTGGCCGCGATCCTCACCGCAGGCATCTGCACCTGATCAGCTCAGGACTGCGGGAGTCGCACGACCTGAACGAAGAACTCGTCGATCTGCCGCACCGCACTCATGAACTGATCGAGGTCGACAGGCTTGGTCACGTAGGCGTTGGCGTGCAATTTGTAGCTCTTGAGGATGTCCTCCTCGGCCGACGATGTGGTGAGTACCACCACCGGGATGTGGCAGAGGTCGGCATCGGACTTGATGGTTTCCAGCAGCTGCCTGCCATCGTATTTCGGCAGGTTCAAATCCAACAGGATGAGGTCCGGCCGGGGGGCGTCGGAGTAACCGCCACGCCGGTACAGGAAGTCCAGGCCTTCCTCCCCGTCGTGCGCGACGTGCAGCGTGTTGTTGATCTTGTTGTGCTCGAAGGCTTCCCGGGTGATGAGCTCGTCGCCCGCATCGTCTTCGACAAGCAGGACATCGATCGGTCGTGCGCTGGACATCATGCGTGCGATCCTTCCTCGGTGACCGCAGCACTCTCGTCCACGGTGGCTGGCAGGGTGAAACGGAACCGGGTCCCGCCGGTGTACGCCGTGTCGATCCAGATGGTCCCCCCGTGGAACTCCACGATCTTCTTACAGAGTGCCAGACCGATGCCGGTGCCGCCGTAGCTGTCCCGGCCGTGCAGGCGTTGAAAGATCACGAAGACCTTCTCGCTGAACTCGGGGGCGATGCCGATCCCGTTGTCGGACACTGTGAATGACCACATCCCGGCATCATCAGCGGCAAACTCGACCACCACCCGCGGCGCCCGATCGGGATTGCGGAATTTCACGGCGTTACCGATCAGGTTCTGCCAGAGCATGGTCAGCAGCGTCGGATCACCCAGGATGGCCGGCAGGTCCGTCGGGCGCACGATCTCGGCGTGGGATTCCTCCAGTGCGGTGTCAAGGTTGGCCTCCGCGGAGTCCATGATCTCGTCGAGGTCGACTTCGACGAGCGTGGTGTTGATGCGTCCGACCCGCGAAAAGGTCAACAGATCATTGATCAGGACCTGCATCCGCTTGGCACCGTCTACGGCGAACCCGATGTACTCATGACCCCGCTCGTCGAGTTGATCGCCGTAGCGCTTCTCGAGCAGCTGGCAGAACGATGCCACCTTGCGCAGCGGCTCCTGCAGGTCGTGGGACGCCACGTAGGCGAATTGCTCCAGTTCGGCGTTCGAGCGCAGCAGTTCGACGGCTTGGTCGTCGAGCATCTGCCGGGCGGACCGGGTGGCCTCGAGTTCTTCCACGATGCGTTGGCGCATGTCTTCGACGTCGGCCGCAATACCGCGGATGTCCTTGGGGCCCTGCGGAATGATCTTTTCGTCGAAGTCGCCTTCGGTGATCCGGCGGCATGACGAGGCGAGCGCCTCGAGCGGAATCGTCACCGCGTTGCGCACCAGCACCGCCAGCAGCAGGGCGGTCAGGAAGAACGCGGCAATCATCGCCGCCAGGATCCCGTCCCGCCAGCGGCTGATGCTGTCCTGTTCGGCGAGTCCTTCGTCACGGACGCGCGACATATCGGCGTTCTGGGTCTCGAACAGCGAACGGATCACATCGAATTCGGTTTTCCCCCGTTCGGCCAGCTCGTTGCTGAGCACGCTCGGGGTGCCCGGCCGCACGTTGGCGATCAGCGGATCGGCGTAATTGCGCCGCCACTGTTCGGCGGCCTTCTCGATACCGTCGAGGTCGCTCATCAACTTGTCGTGGCCGCCGGCGCGCGTCCGGATGACCTCAGCCGCCACCGCCTCATCACGCTGGCCCTGGTAGTACGGCTCGAGAAACTGGCGGTCCGCGGCGATCACGTAACCGCGCAACGCGGTCTCCTGGTCGCGGAGTGCCGCCTGCAGTTGGTAGGCGGCAACACGGGCGGGCTGGAGATTCTCGCTCAACTCCCGCGACACGTCGTCGGCGCGTTTGAGCAACAGGCCGCCGACGATGGCACCGGCGACCACCACGGCGCCCATCGTGGTGAGCACCACGATGAGCCAGCCCTGCACAGTGAACCGACTGGTGCGCCGGCCGGGCTGCTGCGGATCGGTCACCAGGCAGTCCGCTCGACCCGGACAACGGCAATGTCATCGGCAATACCGCCCTGACTGTGGGCCAGGTTCGACACACTGTCGATCAGCGTGTCCACGAACTGCGCGCCGGGAAGATGCGCGATCGAGCGGGCGAGCTGCAGCAGCCCCTCCTCGCCGAGGCGTTCATTACCTTGCCCGGAGTGCCCTTCGAACAGACCGTCCGTGAGAAGAACCAGACCCGCGCCGACGGGAAAGTCGACCCGGTCGGTGGGCCACTCGCCGTTGAACACGCCGAGAGCCGGCGCGCCCGGCGGCACCACCCAGTCGACCGTTCCATCGTGGTGTACCAGCATGCCGGGATGGCCGGCGCGCACCGCATTGATCTGCGGCCCATCGGGCGGTATCGCGAGGCTGAGGACGGTGGCGAAGATGCCGGTGCCGGACCGTTCGGACGTCAGGATCCGGTTCATCTCGCGCATCCGGTCGCTGCCACGCAGGCCGGCGAAGGTGAGCGCACGCCACGCGATGCGCAGGGCGACGCCCAGGGCCGCCTCGTCGGGCCCGTGCCCGGCCACGTCGCCGATCATGACGTGGACCGTTCGGTCCGGTGTCTGCACGAAATCGAAGAAGTCACCGCCAAGCAGCGCGTTCTCGCGACTCGGCCGGTACCGGGCGACGATGTCGACACCGGGGTTCTCCAACAGCAGGGGAGAAGGCAGCAGTCCGCGTTCCAGGCGCGCGTTCTCACGGTCGCGCAGTTGGCTGGCGTGCAGTTCGACGGCGGTCAGCTCGGCGCGCTTACGTTCGATCGAATAGAGCACCGCCCGGCGTAGCAAATCGGGCTCGACGCGGCCCTTGACCAGGTAGTCCTGTGCGCCGTGCGCAACGGCGCTTACGCCGAAGTGCTCGTCGGACAGGCCGGTCAGCACCACCACCGGGACGGTGGCGTCGAGTTCGGCGACCCGCTTGAGCGCAGCCAGGCCGTTGGCATCGGGCAGGTTCATGTCCAGCAGCACGCAGTCCGGGCGCGATCGCCGCAGGACTTCCTCTCCGTCGCCGATGGAGGGCGCCCACACCATCCGGGCGTCGAAAGCGGCGTCGGCCAGCAGTTCTTCGACGATGATCGCGTCACCGCGGTCATCCTCGATCAGGAGCACCGACAATGGCGGCCGCGGCATGGCGGCACTGCTGAAGTCAGCGGCCGCCAGGCCGGTGTCATGCGGTCGGCGCACAGGCCCACCCTGCTGAATTGGCAATGTTGCGACATTACCGGGTGGTAGCACGACCTCGCTGGGGTGTCTGGGTTCTCCCTGGGCGTTTTGCGCCTGATGGCTATTTGGTGCCGAAGATACGATCACCGGCATCACCGAGTCCGGGCACGATGTAACCGTGCTCGTCGAGGCACCGGTCGATCGCCGCGGTGTAGATGGGGACATCGGGATGGGCGCGGTCCATCGCGGCGATGCCCTCGGGGCACGTGAGCAGGCACGCGAATTTGATGGACCTCGGTTCGAACTCCTTGAGCCGGTCCACCGCGGCCACCGCGGAGTTCCCGGTGGCCAGCATGGGATCGACCACGACGATGTCGCGCTCGTGCAGCTGATCCGGCATCTTGAAGTAGTACTCGATGGCAACCAGTGTCTTCGGGTCGCGGTAGAGGCCGATGTGGCCCACGCGGGCACTGGGGACCACCGCGAGCATGCCGTCGAGAATGCCGGTACCCGCCCGCAGGATTGACACGAAAACCAGTTTCTTACCGTCGATGACGCGGGCGGTCATGGCTTCCAGCGGCGTGTCGATCTCGATGTCCTGCATGGGGATGTCGCGCAACACCTCGTAGGCCATCAGGGTCGACACCTCGTTGAGCAGCTGCCGGAATCCCTTGGTCGACGTGTCTTTTCGGCGCATCAGGGTGAGCTTGTGCTGCACCAGGGGATGATCGATCAGATGAACGGTTCCCATGATCAGAAGACCGTACCGTCGCTGATGATGGCCAGGGGTGGCAATCCGCCGCGCAGGCGCTGTGCCAGCATTCGACCTGCTGCCCAGGTGCCGCCCTCCAGGACGCAGGCCAAGGGCAGCCGATCACTGGACACCCCCAGCTGTTCACGCACCAGAGGCACCAACTCGTCGAGCAGGGCGACGGTCAGTGCACGCCATTCGATCACCAATTCGTCTCCCACCGACCAGTTCTGGCCGGCCCACTGCGCTTCTCGCAGGCGCAGGACACCGGTGTCGAGCAGCAGTCCACCGTTGCGGTATTCCGGCAGCCCCGTCAGGGCGTCCAGACCGTCGACCCGCGTGCCGGACCATTCGAAGGGTTCCAGGAGCGAGTAGGTCAACCACTGCGACAGTTTGTGAAACGGCATCCAGCCACGCGTCAGGCCGTGCCCGGCCACCGCACTGTGCTGCCAGCAGTCACCCAGTGGCTCGGAGCCGATCATGTTCGGGGCCAACCAGATACCCGACAGTGTTGTCAACAACATGGTCAGGACGGCATGCGCGGTGATGTCGCCGTGGTGTGCCAGCGCGTCGTACAACCTGCCGGCCCGGCGATCGCCGCCGAACACGGCGGGATCGGCCGCCAGGGCATCGCCGAGGCGGTGCAGTAAGGCTGCCCGGCCGTCCAGACCGACCATGGGATTGTCGGAGCTCACCTGGAACGCCGCGGCCAGACCGTCTACCGTCACGGCACGCAGGCCCTCGGCGTCGACGCGCAACGGATCGGACCGATCACCGGAGAAGAGCCCTGTGCAGAACGCGTGAAAGCTGGCCACTGCCAACCCCTCCGACCGCGCGAAGTGCTGGCCGCTGCCGTTTTCGTGGTAGGACCACCCGGCACCGGCGCCGGCGTCGAGGAGCACGCTCACGACGGTCAAGTCGATCATCGCCCGGGCGCGTGCGGCCGCGTCCGCGCCGGCCAACCGGGCGTCCAGGTCAGCCTTGCGGTCCACGCCGCCGGCCTCGAAATGCCGCCACCGGCTGTGATAGGGGATGGCCAGATCGGGGTAGCGGTCGCGGGTCAGGTTCGAAACATGCTGTGCCGCAGCCGGTAACGCGTCGTCATTGACATGGAACCATGGCGATTCATCGCTACGCGCGCGGTCCAGCAGCGCGTTGGCACGCGACCGGACAGCCTGCGTCGTACGCAATTCGGCGGCGGCACGTGCGGCGGCGAGCTCGGATCCGGTGGTCACGCTCACCCGTTGAGGCTCCGGCCCTTGACGTTCTTCAAGGCCTCCACGCCGGGCACCTCGCCGGGAGTGAAATAACCGGCGGCCACCTTGGCGTCGATCTCGACCCGGGCATCCTCGGGTATGAGTTCCTCGGGGATGTTCACCCGCGTGTCGACCGCGATACCCGATCCGGTGATCGCGTCGTACTTCATGTTGCTCATCGACACCAGGCGGTGAATCCGCTGGATGCCCAGCCAGTGCAGCACGTCGGGCATCAGTTCCTGAAACCGCATGTCCTGCACGCCGGCCACGCATTCGGTGCGCGCGAAGTACTGATCGGCCGTGTCGCCGCCCTGCTGACGCTTGCGTGCGTTGTAGACGAGGAATTTGGTCACCTCACCCAGCGCGCGGCCCTCTTTGCGGGAGTAGGCCACCAGCCCGACCCCGCCGCGCTGCGCGCCCTGGATGCATTCTTCGATGGCATGGGTGAGGTAGGGCCGACAGGTGCAGATGTCGGAGCCGAAGACATCGGAACCGTTGCACTCGTCGTGCACGCGCGCCGTCAACTCCACCGAGGGATTGGCGAGGTCGGTGGGCGCACCGAAGATGTAGACGGTCTGGCCACCGATCGGCGGCAGGAAGACCTCGAGGTCCGACCGGGTCACCAGTTCGGGGTACATGCCCCCGGTCTCCTCGAAGAGGATGCGGCGCAGATCGGTTTCGCTGCACCCGAACCGGTGCGCAACGCCCGGTAGGTGCCACACCGGCTCGACGGCGGCCTTGGTGACCAGGGCCGCGCCGTTGGGCATCAGGACCCGGCCATCGGGATGCAGACGGCCTTTGACGATCGCGTCGGCGACCTCAGGCAGGATGACGTGCGCCTTGGTGACGGCGATCGTCGGTCTGATGTCGTAACCGACGGCCAGCTCGGCAGCGAAGGCATCGGTGACCATCGCACCCCACGGATCGAGGCTGACGATCCGGCCCGGTTCGCTCCACTGCGGGTAGGGGCCGATGACGTCGGTGGGGGCGGTGTTGGTGAGGTCGGCCTTGTGTGCCTTGGACAGCGCTCCCGCCGCGACGGCCAAGGCACGGTAGACGCTGTAGGAGCCACTGTGCGTCCCGATCACATTGCGGTGGGCGCGGTTGGTGGTGGTGCCGATGACGGGACCCCGCGCGGCCGGCGTGGCCGCACCCCAGTGCACCTCGAGCGCACCGGTATGGCCACGGTGCGAGGTCAACCGGATATGACCGGGGCCCTTCGGGGCATCCGGCGGCGGTGCGGTCGCATCAGCGGACATGCTGGCTCCTTGGTCACGGTTGCTGGTGGGCCGTGAGAATGCGCCAGCATAGTCCTTCAGTGCGAACGCTGCGGGTTGTCTTCTCAGCCGGATGGGCTGACCCGCCAGGTGTCGGATGTGCCGTCGCGATTGTCGATCCGGGTGGCCGCCGTGATGGCCGTGACACTGAACGGTTTGCCGTGGTCATCGAGGGTTTCTACGCCCGTCCGGTCGCCGACCCGCCAGTGGATTCGGGCCACCCACTGGCAATGGCACGTGTCCGTCACCGCGGACAGATGCCACACCTCCGGCCGGTTCTTGTCGATGATGTGCGGCAAAGGGATCGCGGCCTGCGGTTCGCCGGTACCCTCGCCGGCGACCGCGATGACGCTGACCGGCACGTTGTCGAGGTTGGCGCGGAACAGTGACGGGATGAGTCCACCGCACCCGCCGGACCAGGGCGCGGGGTACACACCACGAATGGGATCCTGCCGGTCGACGACGTCGGCCTCCACCTTCTCGATGAGCACGCTGTCCTGGGTCAGCGCCGACAGGCTGAAGGCGTAGTAGTCGCCACTGGCCGGCACTCCGCCGTACCGTGCGACCCAGTCCACGTCGCTGACATGTGTGACCACCGGCAGGGTGTCGATCGTCTGTGGGAACACCCAACCCTGCTGCCCTTCGCACGGACTGCCGAGGTTGACGTCGGTGCGTCCGACGCTCAGTACAGCCGGCTGCGGTGGCGGCGGTCCGCCGCGCGGCCACAGCAGGAAAGCGGCCCCGACCAACACCAACACGAGGGCCACGACAGCGCCGATCAGCACCGGCCGAGGCGCCGAGTGCCCGCGTCGTGCGCCGACCGCGAACAGCTGTGTGGTGTCACCCCGCACGTAGAGCACCGGCGTGACCCATTCCAGCGACTGAAGACCGAGGATCGCCAGGCGGCCGGCCCGGGTGGCGTCCTCGACGCTCTGGCCGCCCGCCAGCGCTGTGTAGAACCCGCGGCCGAAGGCCACCGCGGCAGGATCGCTGATGGCGAACTGCATCGCGGCCACTGCGCCGATCCCCGAGTGGACCAGGGTGGCCGCTGCGCTGGACAGCAGGTCCTTGGTACCCGACTCGCCCGAGGAACAGGAATTGAGAACCACCAGCCGGGTGACGCTGTCCGGTTGGGTCAGCAGGTCGGCAAGATGTTGCGCTTCAATCGAATTCGCCGAACCGTCGGCGCCGACCAGGGTGACGGTGGCACGCTCGGCTTCGGCATCGTAATCGCCATGACCGACGAAGTGCAGTACATGCCAGTGGCCGGTGATCAGTTTGTCCTGCACGGCATCCCAGCTCGCCGCCACCACCCAGTCCACTTCGATGCGGCCCTGGGCGATCGGCGCCTTCAGCGCATCGGAGAGCCGCTGCTGTTCGCCGGTACTGTCCAGACCGGCCTGGCCCGCCGGTGCTGCGACGACCCCGAGAACCCGCAACGGCGGTGACACCGTGACGGGTTCGGGCGTGTACGGCGCAGGCGCGTGCCGCACCAGTTGTTCTTTGCGGCAGACATAGGTGGCGGTGTCCGGGTCGAACAGCGCCTCCCAGGGCAACGCGGCCAACCGCGGCGACGTCACCTGCAACACGATGCGCAATGGCTCATGGCGTTCGAGGGCGATCCCCAGGCTGGCGCGGTAGGTGCCCAGCACACGTCCCGTGAACAGTGCCTCGAACAACTGCTGACCCATCCTGCGCAGGCGATCTTCACCGCCGCTGCCGCCGCCGGAGAGACCCGAACCGACCACCAGGGTCTCGAGGTCGTCGCGGTCACCGAGCAGGCGGGTCACATTGATCTTGGCGGTCTCGGTGGCGCCACCACCCGATGGGGCTTCGAGTACGCGGGTGGTGACTTCGCCGGCCTTGGCGCCTGGGCCGACTTCGAGTTCGATCTCGCACGGCATGGGGCCCCCTACGGTCTGACATCACTGTATCGATACGCCACCTGTCGGGCCAGGTGAATCGTTAGCATCGTTAGCCTGGTCCGAGCACGATGCGATGAGTGCGCACAGGGGGATTGATGAAACGTCGGTCGCTGCACATCGGACTGAACACCGTCGATCCAGACAAGTACGGCGGTTGGAACGGAGCGTTGCGTGGCTGCGTCAACGACGCGCTCGCCATGCGCGATATCGCGGTAGACCGCGGCTTCGAACCCACCCTGCTGCTCGACCAACAGGCCACTGTCGGGAATGTCCGTACGCAACTCGACAGCGCCGCAGACATTCTGGCCGACGGCGACTACTTCTTCCTGACCTACTCCGGGCACGGCGGACAGATCCCGGATCAGGATCGTGACGAGTCCGACGCGCTCGACGAGACCTGGTGTCTCTTCGACACGGAACTCGTCGACGACTCGCTCTACGGGGCGCTGTGCCGGTTTGCATCGGGGGTGAAGATATTCGTGATGTCCGACAGTTGCCACAGCGAGACCGTGACCCGGCAGGCAGTGGTGGACGCCCGCGAGACGGCGGCAGCATCCGAGTCCGCCAAGCGGGCACCGGCAACGGTGACGGC
>CAMFLL010000253.1 GCA_945957405.1 uncultured Mycolicibacterium sp.
CAGTTCCACTGCTAGTCAATCGAAATCGCCCCCGGCCACAGGCCGGGGGCGATTTCTTCTGTTCGCCAGGGAGTATCAATCGCGGTCGGCACTCGTGATCTTCGCGGTGTCGGGGCTGGGGCCGGTACCGGGGCCGGTGACCTTCGGCTCGCCGCCGCCATTGGCCTCGATCAGCAGGTCACGGATCTCGGTGAGCAGGCTCAGTTCGGTGTCTGCGGTCTGCTCGACCTCGCCGCGCTCGCGAAGCTTCTTGTAGGGCAGGACGATCACGAAGTACACGACCGCCGCCACGATGATGAAGTTGATGAACGCGGACAGTACGGCGTTGAGGTCGACGAACTGGTCTCCACCAAGCGGGATCTTGAGGATCCCGTACTCTTGCTCACCGCCGGCGCCAACCCGGTCGACCAGCGGTTGTACGACGTTCTCGGTGAACGCGGTGACCAGACCGGTGAATGCCGCGCCGATGACCACCGCGGTGGCCAGGTCGATCACGTTGCCTCGTGAGAGGAACTCCTTGAACCCCTTCAGCATGGGGATGAACCTTTCTGACATTCGTACTTGAATCCGATAGGAATCGAACGTTAGTCCGGTTATGTGTCCTGTGGCGGTTTCGCGCAGTACGTCAGTGCAGCGTTAGGGTCACGGTTTGGACCAGCGCCGCTCCCGCCACCGCATTGGCGGCCACCAGTGGTAAGGCGACCAGCACCACCCGGTCGTTGGCCGATGCGACGCCCTTGGCCTTCCCCGACACCAGCACCACGACGGCATCGGTGGCGATCACTCGAGGAGTGGCTTCGGGATCGGATACCGGTGCGGCCAGGATGTCGACGATGTCGCCGGTCCGGACAAGGTCCAGCACTGCCGAGTCGGTCAACTGCAGCGGCACGATGCGGGCATCGGGGCCCACCGCCAGCTCGGCCAGCCGTGAGCCGAGCAGCCGGACGTCGGTCAGCACCTCGCCGCGTCGAACCGGCCCCGCCGGTATGGCGCCGACGACCGACGCGCCCGTCTGCTGGACCCCGTCGGGAAGTGTTGCGATCAAGCGTTTCTCCAGGCGGACGTCGTCGGCGATCAGTGCCGTGCCGGGCGGCAGATCGTGTGCCGCGACATAGACATCGGTGCGTTCACCGTCGGGATCGGCGCGTAGCGCGAGGATGGCGGCCAGCATCACCAGGGCGGCCGCGGCGAGCCGACGCGCCCGGATGGTGTGCACCCAGTCCGGTTGCAGAGCTTGACGCACCCGCGTCAGAAGCGTCGGGTCGAGGTTCGTGGAGGGCGGCGCCATGCGGGCACCGTAGACACAGACGAAAAAGCCGGGCGCGCATCATGCGCACCCGGCTGTGGATAACTGTGGGTCAGCTGGACGCCGCAGCGGCCGGCGCAGGGCTGGTGCTGCTCGAACTGCTGCTGGACTTCTCCGACGAGGTGGACGAACTCGAGGACTCGGACTTGGTCGACGAGCTGTCCGACTTGCTGGCCGAACTCTCCGACTTGCTCGAGCCGCTCTTCGCCGAGTCGCGGCTGTCGTTGCGGTAGAAGCCGCTGCCCTTGAACACCACGCCGACCGAGTTGAACAACTTGCGCAGCCGGCCGGTGCACTTGCTGCACTCGGTCAGGGTGTCGTCAGTGAAGGCCTGCACCGCGTCAAAGCGATCACCACAGTCGGTACACGCGTAGCTGTAAGTCGGCACTTAAACCTCCGGGGAATTCAGAACTGTTAGCACTCTACCGTGTCAAGTGCTAGAACCGCTATGTGGCCCGCGTCATTCCCGCCGTGCTCGTGGTGGTGGCCGTGGCAGGGCTGCTGTTCTGGGCGAGCCACCGCGACGGCGGTGACATCACCGGACCGTCGCCCACCTGGACAGCCGAACCGCAGGCCAACGTCCCCTTCGAGCAGGCCCGACGGCAATTGGCCGCACTGCCCGTCAAAGGCTGGGACCGGATGCAGGATTTCAAGCGCTACCGGTTCGGCGAGGCCTGGAGTGACGACGTCGACGTCGAATTCGGGCACAACGGCTGCAACACCCGGGACGACATCCTGCGCCGCGATCTGGCGGACCTGGTGGTGCGACCAGGAACCTGCTACGCCCAGAGCGGCGTCCTGCACGACCCCTACAGCGCCGAGACGATCGACTTCATCCGCGGTCCGTCCACCTCGAACGCGGTCGAGATAGACCACGTGGTGTCCCTGGCCGACGCTTGGTACAAAGGTGCCCGCGAGTGGGATGACCAACGCAGGCTCGACTTCGCCAACGATCCGCGCAACCTGCTTGCGGTCAGCCCGAAAGCCAACTTCGACAAGGCTTTTCGTGATGCCGCCGGATGGCTGCCGGGCAACGCCGCGTTCCGTTGCGACTTCGTCGCCCGGCAGATCGACGTGAAAACGGCCTACGGGCTGTGGGTGTCGGCCAACGAGAAGCGGGCCATGGCCGACGTACTGCGCGCGTGCTAACCGAGTGCGATCACGCCGCGCCCGGGCGTGACGGCGTGCGTCATCAGGACGTCGTGCTCATCGGCGGGCAGCGCGTCGAGCACCTCGTCGTCGCGCACCACCGCGATCAGCCGGGCTCCTGGTTGCCGAAGCGGTAACGAGCGGTCGTAGAACCCGGCGCCCCGGCCCAGCCGCACACCGCGCCGGTCGACCGCCAACGCCGGCACGATCACGATCGCCGCCTCGGCCAGCGTCGCGGGTGGCAGATGCGGCCCGGCTGGTTCTTTGAGCCCGAAGTCAGCCCGGACCAGCCCACCTGGACGGTATTCACCCCAGTGCAGCGGTTGCGGTATCCCGTCCTCGGTCACTGCGACGGGCAGAAGCACCCGTGTGCCGGCCCGCGACAGTGTGTCCAGCAATGCAAGCGAACCGGGCTCGGTGCCCACCGGCACGTAGGCGCAGACCGTCGCTCCGGCATCGGTGACCGCGCACAAATGACTGGTCAACGCCTCAGCCTCCGCGTCGCGGATGGTGCTGGAAGCCGTCTTGCGCGCGGCGAGCAACCGGGCCCGCAGCTCAGATTTCGTTGCCGTCGGCACAACTCAACAATGGCAGATCACGTCCCACTGACCGTGAGAACGCGTTGCGGTTAGGGTGTCAGCATGTCGCAGGCGCCTGAGGTACCGATTCCGCATACGGCGATCGTGCCGGCTGCCGGGTTGGGCACTCGGTTTCTACCGGCGACCAAGACGGTGCCCAAGGAATTGCTGCCGGTGGTCGACACCCCTGGTATCGAGTTGGTGGCCGCCGAAGCTGCAGCCGCCGGTGCAGAACGCCTGGTCATCGTCACTTCCGAAGGTAAGGACAGCGTCGTCGCCCACTTCGTCGAGGACCTGGTGCTCGAGGGCACCCTGGAGGCCCGCGGCAAGCAGCTGATGCTCGAGAAGGTGCGTCGCGCGCCAGCCCTCATCAAGGTCGAGTCGGTGGTGCAGGCCGAACCGCTCGGCCTGGGTCACGCGGTGATGTGCGTCGAGGCGGTGCTCTCCGACAGCGAGGACGCCGTGGCCGTGCTGCTGCCCGACGACCTGGTGCTGCCCACCGGCGTTCTCGAGACCATGTCGAAGGTGCGGGCCAAGCGCGGCGGGTCGGTGTTGTGCGCCATCGAGGTGCCGCCCGACGAGATCAGTGCCTACGGTGTGTTCGACGTCGAGGTGGTCCCCGACGCGGACAACCCGAACGTTCTGAAGGTCAACGGCATGGTGGAAAAGCCGAAAGCCGAAGACGCCCCGTCGCCGTACGCCGCGGCCGGCCGCTATGTGCTGGACCGTGCCATCTTCGATGCACTCAAGCGCGTGCAGCGTGGTGTGGGCGGGGAGATTCAGCTCACGGACGCCATCGCTTTGTTGATTGCTGAAGGACATCCGGTGCACGTCGTGGTCCACCGAGGGTCCCGACACGACCTGGGAAATCCCGGCGGCTACCTCAAGGCTGCGGTTGACTTCGCACTGGACCGTGACGATTACGGCCCAGATCTGCGCCGCTGGCTCGTCGCACGACTGGGCCTGACTGAGCAGTAGTAGTTCGTCGTCCACACTGGGTGCGCACGCCCGGGTGGCGGCGGGTTTCTGGGCGGAAAGGGCGCACTGTGCGTTCGGTGGAAGAACAGCAGGCCCGCGTGCAGGCCGCTGCGGTGGCGCCGCGACCGGTGCGCGTTGCGATCGCAGAGGCGCAGGGCTTGATGTGTGCCGAGGAAGTGGTGACCGAGCGTCCCCTGCCGGGATTCGATCAGGCCGCGATCGACGGTTACGCCGTGCGCAGCGTCGACGTGGTCGGCGTCGGTGGTGACGACGAGGACGGCTCGGACAGCGGTGACGTGAGTCTGCCCGTGATGGGTTCGATCCAGGCGGGCGCTCGCACGCCGAGCCGGTTACAGCCGCGGCAGGCCGCGCGTGTACAGACCGGCGCGCCGATGCCGACGCTGGCCGACGCGGTGCTGCCGTTGCGGTGGACCGACGGCGGTCAGTCGCGGGTGCGGGTGTTGCGCGGTGTTCGTTCGGGCGCCTACGTCCGCCGCACCGGGGATGACGTGCAACCCGGCGACGTGGCGGTGCGGGCCGGCACCATCATCGGGGCTGCCCAGGTGGGGCTGCTGGCGGCCGTCGGACGCGAACGGGTGCTGGTGCACCCTCGGCCGCGCCTGTCGGTGCTCTCCGTCGGCGGTGAGTTGGTCGACATCTCCCGCACCCCCGGAAACGGCCAGGTCTACGACGTCAACTCGTATGCCCTGGCGGCTGCCGGACGCGATGCCGGCGCCGAGGTCAATCGGGTGGGCATCGTCGACAGAGATCCCGCCAAGCTGCGTGAGGTGGTCGAGGGTCAGCTCAGCCGCGCCGAGGTCGTGGTGATCGCCGGTGCCGTCGGCGGTGCGGCCGCCGAGACGGTGCGCACCGTGCTGAGCGAACTCGGCGAGATGGAAGTGACCCGCATTGCCATGCATCCCGGATCGGTGCAGGGCTTCGGACAGTTGGGCCGCGAGGGCGTGCCGGTGTTCCTGCTACCGGCGAACCCGGTGTCGGCGCTGGTGGTCTTCGAGGTGATGGTGCGTCCGCTGCTCCGGCTGTCGCTGGGGAAGCGGCAGCCGACGAGGCGTGTCGTGCAGGCCCGCACGCTGGCGCCGATCTCCTCGGTGGTGGGGCGCAAGGGTTATCTGCGTGGACAGTTGATGCGAGATCAGGACACCGGGGAATACCTGGTGCAGGCGTTGGGCGGCGCGCCCGGGTCGTCGTCGCACCTGCTGGCCACGCTTGCCGAGGCCAACTGCCTGGTGATCGTGCCCAGTGATGCGGAGCAGATTCGTACCGGCGAGGTCGTCGACGTCGCCTTCCTCGCTCAGCGCGGTTGAGTTGCCCGGTTCTTGGTTCCGGTCCAATGCCAACCATCCGGGTTGGCCGATGGTGGTCGGGCCGCTGCGGGTGAAGGCCGGTGTGGTGCGGTTGCGGCCCATCCGCATGCGTGATGCCTCGGCGTGGAGCCGTACGCGGATCACCGACCGTCGCCTGCTCGAGCCATGGGAGCCCAGCGCTGAGGTGGATTGGCCTGCGCGACACTCGGTTTCGGCATGGCCGACGGTGTGTTCGGCGTTGCGGGCCGAGGCCAGGCACGGCCGGTTGCTGCCGTACGTCATCGAGTTGGACGGGCAGTTCGCCGGCCAGTTGACCATCGGCAACGTCACGCACGGTGCGCTGCGGTCCGCGTGGATCGGCTACTGGGTGTACAGCGAATTCACCGGCGGGGGAGTGGCGACCGGCGCGCTGGCACTGGGGCTGGACCACTGCTTCGCGCATGTGATGCTGCATCGAGTCGAGGCCACGGTGCGGCCCGAGAATGTGGCCAGCCGAGCCGTATTGGCCAAGGCCGGTTTTCGCGAGGAAGGGCTGCTGAAGCGGTATCTCGACGTCGACGGCGGCTGGCGGGATCACCTGTTGGTGGGCATCACCATCGAAGAGGTCTCGGGGTCCATCGCGGCGACGCTGGTGCGTTCGGGGCGTGCGCACTGGGCGTGAGCTTGGGGGCTTGCCTCGTTGGTGCGTCGAGTTGGACGCTTCGGCTGCGACGGTGCGGTGGTGGCAGCCGTGCCGTCGATCTCGGTGAGCGGGTGGTGGCTCGGCGACGGCTAGTTGCGTCGAGTTGGACGGTAGGGCTGTGACGGTGGGGTGGTGGCAGCCGTGCTGTCGATCTCGGTGAGCGGGGTGTGTAGAGCAAGGCGCCCGCTACAACCATTCCGTCGAACTCGGTGTGTACCCGCGCTGGGCGAACGCCTCCCGTACCCGGTATGCAATGAAGCGCGGGCTGTGTTCCGAGACAACTCTGAGGTCCATCCAACCTTGGCGATCGATCATCTCGTAGCGACCGATGTCATGGACGAACTGTGGGCGGTCAGTGCGGTGTTGATCGCCCTCGAAGTCGAGGCCGACCTTTGGCTCGTCGAAGCCCAGGTCCAGGAAGGCCCTCGAGAAACCGTCGCTGACTTCGACCTGAGTCCGGGGTCGCGGCAGTCCGGCGTCGAGTAGCACCATCCGTAACCAGGTCTCCTTGGGCGATTGGGCGCCGGCGTCCATCAGAGCCAGCGCGACCCGCGCCCGACGGACGCCACGGGCGCCTTGATACCGCTCGAACAAAGGCATCACGTCCGCACATGCCACACCGGTAGCCGCTGCCAGGGCGTCGAGGCGCTCCACCGCAAGGCCGCTAGGCAGATGGCGGGCGAGATCGAATGCCGTTGTGATCGGGGAGGTCACCAGTACCGCGTCGACTTCGACGACTTCATCGGGTTCGATGCGCTCCTGCCGGATGATGACGCCGGGCTGCTTGCGGACATGCTTGGTGATGAGCTCCACCGGATCGTCGGGCCGAGTCCACTTGGCGCCCAGCAGTGCAGCCGCGGCGCGCCCGGCGATCACAGCCGATCGACCCGTCCTCAGCCACGCGGCGGCGGTCCTGTTGGTCAGCGTGCGATGACTGCCCTTCGTGAGATACACGCCAGGTAGTACGGCCTCGTAATTCCAGCGCAGTCGACCGCGGGTCAACTCGCCGGATGCCAACGCTTCGGAGCCGATGAACGGTTCGGAGTGCCACATACCTGCAGGTTGTCCGGGCGCTGTGACGGAATCCGCGCCACAAGAGCCCCACGGGTCTGCTGCTGTGGACGACGGGTTGACTGTGGACTGCGGCATCGAGTTCGACGTAGCGGTCGCCGCTTCGCAACGCCCGCAGCCACGGCGTCGAACTGGAGGTAAGAGGCCTGTTACCAATGTGACATATGTTGCTGATGGTGCTTGGCAAATGCGAATTACAGGTGTGTAATTGTGTCGGCGCGCCGCACCCGGTTGTGCTGGTCGCAAGACCTAGCCTTTAGGGGAAAGGAGCAGGCCTCCATGCCAAGCATCCCCCAATCTCTCCTGTGGATTTCACTCGTGGTGCTCTGGCTCTTCGTGCTGGTGCCCATGCTCATCAACAAGCGCGACGCTGTGAAGCGGACCAGTGACGTCGCGCTGGCCACCCGGGTGCTCAACGGCGGACGGTCGCGACTGATCAAGCGGGGAGGGCCCGCGTCGGGCCATGCCAGCGATCCCACGTGGCAACGCGAAGACAATCTGGACGACGACGAGGAAGACGACGACGAGGACCGTACCGGTCCTGTGGTGGTGACCGGCAAGCCGTCGCGGGTGCGTTCGGTCGCCGTCGTGACGGCAATCGCCGAAGAAGACGAACCCGATTACCTCGATGTGGACGTCGTCGACGAAGACTCGGGGGCACTGCCCGTCGGTGTGATCAAGGCCGAGGGCTTGCAGGACGAGGAACTGCCGCTGGAGTTCGCGCAGGAGGACACGAAAGCCGAAGTCCACGAAGAACTTCCGCAAGAAGAGCCCGAAGAGCCCACCGAAGAGGTGGCTCAGGACGAACCAGAGGCCGAGGAACCGTTCGACGGCACGCAGGACGAGTACGAGTACATCGAGGACACTTCGGGCCTCGAAGCCGAAGCCGATCCGCCGACCACTGCGACGCCCATAACCCGCGAGCGTCGCTACGAGTCGAAGACGGCCGCTGCGGTCAGTGCGCGCAAGTTCAGGTTCCGGAAGCGGATGCTGCTCACGATGGCCGTGCTGCTGGTGGCCTCGGCCGCTGCGGCGTTCCTGGTGGCCCCTGTCGCGTGGTACGCGTGCGGCGGTATCGGTGCGATCACGCTGCTCTACCTGGCATATCTCCGCCGGCAGACGCGGATCGAGGAACGGTTGCGGCGGCGCCGGATGCAGCGGGTGGCTCGCTCGCGGCTCGGCGTGGAGAACACCCAGGACCGCGATCTCGACGTCACACCGGCCCGCCTGCGCCAGCCCGGCGCCGCGGTGCTGGAGATAGACGACGAGGACCCTGAGTTCGAGCATCTGGACTACGTGCCGTTCGCGCGCGAGTTCGATCAGCCGCGAGCGTCGGCATGATGGGGAGCCAGTTTCTGTTGGAGGCCACCGACTGGTAGCCTGCTTTCGTCCAAGGGGCTATGGCGCAGTTGGTAGCGCGACTCGTTCGCATCGAGTAGGTCAGGGGTTCGATTCCCCTTAGCTCCACAGAGTTTCAGCAGGTCAGCCGTGCTTTCCAAAGACTGGCATCGATCCATGTGACCGCTTGGTCGCAGACGGCATTCGTCCCGATGACGGTGGATGCGAGCCAACAGCGTTGGCGTGCATCGGAAGATGCTGTCCCGCCGTCCAGACGCAGCGCGGAGGTCGCGTCGCGGCCATTGACCGGCCGGTACGACGTATGGTCTTGGTGTCTCTGCCGGGCAAAACTGGACTGGAGGACGATGGGCAGACCTAGTTTGGCCGACGTTCGACGTACCCAGATCCTCGATGCATACGAAGAATGCGTACTGCAGTTCGGCCTGGAGGCAACTTCCCTCGAGGCGATCGCAGATCAAGCCGGCATCAAGCGCAGCGTCGTCAGGCACTACATGGGTAACCGCGACGAATTACGCCGTGCTCTTGTCGACCGCATCATCGAACGGACGACGGCGGCGTTCGAGATCGGTATAGCAGACCAGGGTCGGGACGGCGGTATCAACGGTGTCATCGACTACATCGCAGGTCCGGACTTTCCCGACGACCGTGACGACGCGCTCATGGACGCGTTGTTCGCGGCCAGTCACATCGACGCAGGCGTGCGGGCGCAATTGCGCAGTCGCTACGTCGCGTTCCAGCACGCAATAGCCCGCGAACTTCGCTCGGCATTCCCCGAGGCCGACTTCAAACGTGTCGGCGGTGTCGCGTACGCGCTCGTCTGCCTCGCGTATGGCAGCGCGTCGATGCAGGATCTCGGCATCTCATACCAGCGACTCGGTGACGTACGTACCGCTGCCGAGTCGTTGGTCGAGAGCACATTCGGCGACGCCGCCAAGGTCTGATCCACTCCTTCGCGTACATCTCCGCCGGAGCCGTCGAGCGTCTGCCGTCCTCTGTCTTCCTGGGCGATCTGCCAAAGGCATTGTTCCGCAATGGTGGAACGCCACCGTCGCCCGGGCATGTCGTTTCGAAGTCTGAGTGCGATAGATCTTCATACTTGACGAAGTACTCTGGCCGGGGTTTGATGTGAGTGGTCACAGTCACACCGACGAGCGCTTTGTGTCAGACGCGATACCGCCCACAGTCTGGGCCGGGCATCAGTGCGTCGACCTGGCGCTCACCCCACCCATCCCCGAGGGCGAATGAGCAATCGACGGCACCCCGTCACGGAATCACGGCGGCCCACGCTGTACGGCAGCAGGCACGCGATATCGGCGGGTCACTACCTGGCCACGGCAGCAGGGCAGACCATCCTCGAGAACGGCGGCAACGCCGTGGACGCGGGTGTTGCCGCAGGTATTGCGCTGGGCATTCTGATGTCCAACGAGGTCAACTTCGCAGGCGTCGCTCCGATCATCATCCGACCGGCCAACGGTCGCACGGTCTCGATCGCGGGCCTCGGGCACTGGCCGATGTCGATCCCGCCGGACATTTTCATGCGCGAGCACGGCGGGACCATGCCGCACGGGGTGCTCTGCACAGTGGTCCCTGCGGCGCCCGACGCGTGGATCACGGCGCTGCGCGACTACGGCACAATGAGTTTCGGTGACGTGGCCGGAGAGTCGATTCGCTTTGCCCGCGAAGGGTTTTCGGTGTACGAGTATTTCGAGTCCGAGGTCACCGAGTACCGCGACTCGTACAACATCTGGCCATCCAATCGGGCGATCTACCTACCCAACGGTCGGCCACCCAAGGTCGGCGAGCGGTTCGTACAGACCGACCTGGCCGACACCATTCAGTACATGGTCGATCAGGAGCGGATCGGTCTGCGCAAAGGTCGACTGGCCGGTCTGCAGGCCGCGCACGACGCGTTTTACGTCGGCGACATCGCGGACAAGATCGTCGCCTACCAGAAGGAACACGGCGGTTATCTGAGCCACTCCGATTTGGCGAACTTCCACTCCCGATATGAACCGGTGGTCAGCACGCGCTGGCGCGACTTCGACGTGCTGACGTGCGGGCCGTGGTGCCAGGGTCCGGTGCTCGCGCAGGCACTGCGCATGCTGGAACGGCATGGCATCGCCGACCTCGATCGGATGGGAACGGATTACGTGCACCTGGTCACCGAGGTGCTCAAGGCTGCCTTCGCCGATCGCGAATTTCGGTATGGTGACCCGGAATTCGTCGACGTTCGAATGGACGAGCTGCTGTCCGACGCGCATCTCGACGAACGGCTCGCCGATATCGACGCCACCCAGGCGCACCCGTCGATCCCTCGGCCCATCAACGCCGAACCTGATGCCATGGACTGGATTCCCGAGCCGGCGCTGTCCGGCTCGGCCGGCCGCGCACCGGACACGTCGTACCTGTGCGTCATCGACCGGTGGGGCAACGCGATGTCGGCGACGCCCTCGGACGGCTCCTACGAGGCGCCCGTTGTGCCCGGAACCGGTATCGTGCCGTCGATGCGTGGCGTCCAGTCACGCCCCGACCCGCGTCATCCGTCGGGCGTTGGTCCCGGG
>CAMFLL010000254.1 GCA_945957405.1 uncultured Mycolicibacterium sp.
CTTCGTCGGCAGCGTCAGATGTGTATAAGAGACAGGGCCCGAGGCATCCGAGCACGTCGCCTCGTTCACGTCGGTGTCGGGGCCGAGCGTCGACCACTACGGCGCGTTCATCCGCGCCGGCCTGGCCAAGCCGTACCGGCCCGTCCGGTTCATCCGCTCGATCGGCCTGGCGGCGCGCCTGACGTACTGGATCCCGTTCTCCGTCCCGGGCCTGGCGCCTGCCGTCATGCGGCGTGGCCTGGCCCGCCGACTGCAGGCCGCCGACTCACCCGGAGCGCCCAAGTACCGCGGCGAGACGTTCGACCAGGATGCCGCCAGCTCGCTGAAGATCTACCGTGCCAACGCTTTCCGGTCGGCCAGCCACGGCAGGAAAAACCACTACGTGTCGGTGCCGGTGCAGGTCATCTGCAACGACAACGACCCGGTGGTGCGGCCCTACGGCCTGCGGGACCAGGCGCGGTGGTCGCCCCGGCTGTGGCGGCGCGACCTCAAGGCCGGGCACTGGGCGCCGTTCTCGCATCCGCAGGCACTGGCGCAGGCCACCCGCGAGCTCGTCGACCACGTCGGTGGTGAACCGGCCGCGCGGGCGCTGCGCCGCGCCGAGGTAAGCAGGAGCCGTCCGGCTTTCGGGGACACCCTGGTGACGGTGACGGGTGCCGGCAGCGGCATTGGCCGCGCAACCGCCCTGGAGTTCGCCGGCCTGGGCGCCGAGGTGATCGTCAGCGACGTCGACGAGGCCTCCGCGAAAGAGACCGCCGCGGCGATCGCTGCCCGGGGTGGCGCCGCCCACGCGTACCGGCTCGACGTCGCCGATGCCGATGCCGTCGAGCGCTTCGCCGACGAGATCTGCGCCGCGCACGGCGTGCCCGACATCGTCGTCAACAACGCGGGTGTCGGCCAGGCCGGCGCCTTCCTGGACACCCCGGCCGAGCAGTGGGACCGCGTACTGGACATCAACCTCGGCGGTGTGGTCAACGGGTGCCGCGCATTCGCCAGGCGGCTCGTCGAACGCGGTACCGGTGGCCACATCGTCAACGTCGCGTCGATGGCGGCCTACGCGCCGCTGGGTGCCATGAACGCCTACTGCACGTCCAAGGCGGCGGTGTACATGTTCTCCGACTGCCTGCGCGCCGAGCTGTCGGCCGCCGGGATCGGACTGACGACCATCTGCCCCGGCGTGATCGACACCAACATCGTTGCCGCCACGCGGTTCGACCTACCCGCCGATGACGCGACCAACGCCCGCGATCAAGCGCAGAAGCTGTTCGCCCGGCGGCGCTACGGCCCCGACAAAGTGGCCGAGGCCATTGTGTCAGCGATCAAGGCGGACAAGGCGATTCGGCCCGTCGCGCCTGAGGCGCATGTCCTCTACGGGGTGTCGCGACTGCTGCCGCAGGCGCTGCGCAGCACCGCGCGCGCCAACGGCCTGGCCGTCGGCCGCTAGCCCTTTTCTGCTAGCCCTTTGCTGCGATGTCCTCCAGTACCGCGAACATCGTCCGCGTCGGCACCCCGGTGCCACCCTTACCGGTGTAACCCCAAGGGCCGCCGGTGTTGTAGGCCGGGCCGGCGACGTCGATGTGCACCCAGTCGACGCCGTCGGCGACGAACTCACGCAGGTACACCCCGGCGACGAGCATGCCCGCGAACCGCTGGCCGCTGACATTGGCCAGGTCGGCCACCGTCGACTTGAGGTCGTCCTTGAGTTCGTCGGGCAGCGGCATGGCCCAGCCGTTCTCGCCCACCGACTGCGAGATGGCGGCGACGCGGTCGCGGAATTCGTCGCTGCCCATCACGCCGGGGATCCGTGCACCCAGGGCGACGGTCTGGGCGCCGGTCAGCGTGGAGGTCTCGATCAGGTAGTCCGGCTTGTCCTCGCAGGCCCGCACGATGGCGTCGGCCAGGATGAGCCGGCCTTCGGCGTCGGTATTGAGCACCTCGACCGTGGTGCCGCCGTACTGCGTGAGCACGTCCCCGGGGCGCTGCGCGGTGGCCGACGGCATGTTCTCGGCCATCGGTACCGTGGCGATGACATCGATCGGCAGCTTGAGCAGGCTCGCCAGTGCCACCGTGGCGATGACGGCGGCTGCCCCACCCATGTCGGAGGTCATGTGGTGCATCGACGCCGCGGGCTTGATCGAGATGCCGCCCGTGTCGAACGTGATGCCCTTGCCCACCAGCGCGACCGTGGGCGACTTGCGTCCGCCGCCGCGGTGGACCAGACGCACCAGGCGTGGCGGGCGCGACGACCCCTGGCCGACGCCGATGATGCCGCCGTACCCGCCCTTCTCCAGCGCCTTGTCGTCGACGATCTCGACCTCCAGGCCGGCGGCCTCACCGAAAGCCTTGGCGCGCTTGGCGAATTCGGCCGGGTAGAGGTGGCTGGGCGGAGTGTTCACGAAGTCACGTGCGGTGGCGACGGCGGTGGCGACGGCGGTGGCCCGCACCGCCTGCTTCTTGGCGTCCGAAGCCGTCGACAGCACGGTGATCTTGCGCAACCCCTTGTCCTTCGGCGCCGTCTTGGCGCTGCGGAATGCGCTGAACCGGTAAGCGCCGAGCACCAGGCCCTCGACGGTCGCTGCCAGGTCGAGTTCGGACAGCGTCGTGACCACCGCTTCGGTGCCAGACAGCGAGCGGGCGGCCACGCCGGCCGCACGCCGGATCACATCGGCGGGCCATTCGTCGCGTGCCTTGCCCAACCCGACCGCGAGCACACTGGCGAACGGCAGTGACGGCACCACGAGCTGCGTCAGTGCCTCGGCGCCGCCCTTGGCGTTCAGGGCCTTGCACGACACCTCGATCTCCCCGATGGCCTCGGCGTCGAGGAACGGGTTCGCGACGACGGTGGCCGTGGCGTCGGCGCTGTCGGAATCGCCGCTGACGACACCGATGATCAGCACAGCCGAACCGGCTCCGCGCTTGGGCAGGCCGGTGGCGACGGTGACGGTGGGGGACTGGTAACCGGATTCGGTGCTCACGCGGTTCACCCTAACGACCGCCGCAGTCACTAGGGTGGATGGCCGTGAGTGAGAACCTGCTGCGCGGCCCGCTTGATGACCGCCACCGTGAGCTGGGCGCCAGCTTCGCCGAGTTCGGCGGCTGGCTGATGCCGGTGTCCTACGCCGGGACGGTCGCCGAGCACAACGCCACCCGCAATGCCGTCGGTCTGTTCGACGTCAGCCATCTCGGTAAGGCGCTGGTGCGCGGACCGGGGGCAGCGGAGTTCGTCAACGCCGCCCTGACCAACGACCTCGGCCGGATCGGGCCGGGTAAGGCGCAGTACACGCTGTGCTGCACCGAGACGGGCGGCGTGATCGACGACATCATCGCCTACTACGTCTCCGATGACGAGATCTTCCTGGTGCCCAATGCCGCCAACACGGCTGGTGTGGTTGCCGCGATGAAAGCCGTTGCCCCGCAAGGATTGAGCATCACCGACGAGCACCGCTCCTACGCCGTGCTCGCGGTGCAGGGACCCCGGTCCGCCGATGTGCTTGCCGCGCTCGGCTTGCCCACCGACATGGAGTACATGGGCTATGCCGACGCCGAGTACTCGGCCGCGGACGGGGAGATCGTTCCCGTGCGGGTGTGCCGCACCGGCTACACCGGCGAACACGGTTATGAGCTGCTGCCGCCGTGGGACTCGGCCACGGTGGTGTTCGACGCGCTGGCGGGCGCGGTGGCCGACGCCGGCGGTGAGCTCGCCGGTCTCGGCGCGCGGGACACGCTGCGCACCGAGATGGGCTACCCGCTGCACGGGCATGAGCTGTCGTTGGAGATATCACCGCTGCAGGCCCGCTGCGGGTGGGCGGTCGGCTGGCGCAAGGACGCTTTCTGGGGCCGCGACGCGCTCGTGGCGGAGAAGCAGGACGGTCCCCGCCGGATGCTGCGGGGCCTGCGGGCAGTGGGCCGCGGCGTGCTGCGCCCGGACCTGACCGTGCTGTCGGGGGACACCCCCGTCGGGACCACCACGTCGGGGACGTTCTCGCCGTCGCTGAAAGTCGGTATCGCGCTTGCGCTCATCGACACCGATGCCGCGATCGAGGACGGCGCCCGCGTCACGGTCGACGTGCGGGGCCGTCCCGTCGAATGCGACGTGGTGAAGCCGCCCTTCGTCGAGGTGAAAACTCGCTAGCGGGCGGTTATACAATCTCTTTCATGACCAGTGGCCCCCTCGAATACACGCTTGCCCGAAACACCAACCCGGCAAGCGACGAGGTACGGGGTCAGATCCTGCGTGATCCGGGATTCGGGCGTTTCCACACCGACCACATGGTCAGCATCACCTACTCGGAGGACCTGGGCTGGCACGACGCCACCGTCGTGCCGTACGGGCCGATCGAACTGGACCCGTCGGCGGTCGTGCTGCACTACGCGCAGGAAGTTTTCGAAGGCCTGAAGGCCTACCGCTGGGCCGACGGTTCCATCGTGTCGTTCCGGCCTGAGGCCAACGCGGCCCGGCTGCGTACCTCGGCCCGCCGGATCGCCATCCCGGAGCTCCCGGAGGACGTCTTCATCGAATCGCTGCGCCAACTCATCGCGGTGGATTCGGACTGGGTGCCGCCCGCCGGCGGTGAGGAATCGCTGTACCTGCGGCCCTTCATCTTCGCTACCGAGGCGGGCCTTGGTGTGCGGCCCGCCAATGAGTACCGCTACATGGTGATCGCCTCACCTGCCGGCGCCTACTTCAAGGGCGGAATCCGGCCGGTCAGTGTGTGGCTGTCCACCGAATACGTCCGCGCCAGCCCGGGTGGCACCGGTGCGGCCAAGTTCGGCGGCAACTATGCGGCGTCCCTGCTGGCGCAGGCCGAAGCCTCGGCCCACGGTTGCGATCAGGTGGTCTGGCTCGACGCGATCGAACGCCGCTACATCGAAGAGATGGGCGGGATGAACCTGTTCTTCGTGTTCGGCAGCGGCGGGTCGGCGCGCTTGGTCACACCGGAGCTCAGCGGTTCCCTGCTGCCGGGTATCACGCGGGATTCCTTGCTGCAGTTGGCCACAGACGCCGGCTTTGCCGTCGAGGAACGCAAGATCGACGTCGAGGAGCTGCGCAAGGGTGTGGCCGCCGGTGAGATCACCGAGGTGTTCGCGTGCGGCACCGCCGCCGTCATCACGCCGGTCTCGGTGGTCAAGTACGGCGACGGCGAGTTCACCGTGGCCGACGGCGAACCCGGCGAGGTCACTATGGCCCTGCGCGACACCCTGACCGGTATCCAGCGCGGCACCTTCGCCGATACGCATGGCTGGATGGCCCGCCTCGGCTAGGACCGCTAGCTAACCGGCCAGCAGACCCAGCGCCACCACCGTGGTCGTCACCTCGACGGCGGCGCCCAACACGTCGCCCGTGATCCCGCCGAACCGGCGCACACAGTGGGCTGCCAAGGCGGCGGCCATGGCCAGCGCCGCCAGCACGACCAGCGGACCCTGCCATGGGCGCGGCGTTACGAAGACCGCCGCGGCCGCGATCACCACCGCCCACGACGCGGCGATCCAGCATGGTTGACTGCCGGCCACCAGGCCGCCGAGCGCACTTCCCGGTGCCGCCGGAATTCCGCGCCGGCAGCACACCACCACGCCGACCCGACCCGCCGTCACCGCGACGACGACAGCCCCCCACCGGTCGTCGGCGCCCAACCCGGCGAACGCCAGACCCTGCCCGGCGATCGCCAGCACCACCGCGGCCACGCCGAACGGTCCGGCGGTGCCGCCGCGCATGACTGCCAGCGCGCGTTCGGGCGGCCCGTAGCAGCCCAGGCCGTCGACGGTGTCGGACAGCCCGTCGATGTGCAGCCCCCTGGTGGCCAGCAGCAGGACCGCCACGGCCAGCAGGCCGCTCAGTGCCGCGCCGTGGCCGAACAACACCCCGCCGCCCCATACCACCGCCGCGGCCAGCGCCCCCAGCGTCGCACCGACGATCGGCAGGGCGGTGAGCGCGCCCCGGCCCAGCGGCTGGCCGGTATGGACGGGAAGTACGGTCGCGAACGCGAAAGCGCCTGCGAGCGAACGGATCACGGCTCGGATCGACCGGAGACGCTGGCCGAGTCGAAGGTCGCCATCGACGCCAGCGTCGCAACAGCGGCGCGTACCACCGGCAGTGCGATCGCAGCGCCGGTGCCTTCACCCAACCGCATCCGCAGGTCCACGATCGGCTCCAGCTCGAGCTGGGCCAGCGCCAGCGTGTGGGCCGGTTCGGTGGACCGGTGCCCTGCCTGCCACCACGCCCGCGCGCCCGGCGCCATCCGCTCGGCGACCAGTGCGGCGGCCGTGACCACCACGCCGTCGAGCAGCACCGGGGTGCGGCGCAGCGCTGACTGGGCCAGGAATCCCGTCATCGCGGCCAGGTCGGCACCCGCGCCGATGCGCAGCAGGGCCAGCGGGTCGAAGCGTGAGGTGTGCGCGCGGTACAGCGCGTCGCGGACGGCGGCGGTCTTGCGTGACCAGCCCGCGTCGTCGACGCCGGTGCCGCGGCCCATCAGTGCGACCGGTTCGGTGTTGGTCAATGCTGCGATCAGAACCGTTGCCGCGGTGGTGTTCCCGATGCCCATATCGCCGGCGATCAGCAGGTCGGCACCGGCGTCGACCTCCTCGTCGGCGATGGTCCGGCCGGCGGTCACCGCGGCGAGCACCTCCTGCTCGGACAGCGCGTCCTCGACCGAGATGTCGCCGCTGGAGCGCCGCACCTTGTGTGCGCCGATCGCCTCCGACGCGGGATCGGCGTCGACGGCGATGTCGACCACACGCACCCCGGCGCCGGCGACCTCGGCCAACACGTTGACGGCCGCACCGCCCTGGTCGATGTTGGCGACCATCTGCGCGGTGACTTCCGGGGGATAGGCCGACACCCCGGAGCGGGCCACACCGTGGTCACCGGCGAACACCACGATGCGTGCTCGCTCGAACTGTTTCGGGGGGCAGACCCCCTGGCAGGCCGCCACCCACACCGACAACTCCTCGAGCCGGCCGAGAGCACCGCGCGGTTTTGTCAGCGTGTCCTGACGGGCGCGGGCCGCTGAGGCGGCCGATTCGTCGGGACCGGCGACCATGCCGAAGTCGACGGATTCCATGTGTGCTGCCGGCGGGTCAGTCGATCTTGGCGCCGCGGTTGACCGTCGGCCGCGGCGCGCGCATCCGGCGCAACTGGGAGGCGCGACCGGCGGCGTACAGGCCGAGCTTCCACCGGCTCTCGGTGTTACCGGGGAACTTCTCGTCGACCATGTTGCCGACCTTGCGCGACAGCCAGATGGCGTCGATCGCCATGATCGCCATGAGGATGAGCATCGCGGGGGAGATGTAGAACTGCACCTGGGGCACCGCCAGCATGACGAAGATCAGCGCCAGGGCAACCGGCATGAACAGACCGAGTACGTTGCGGCGCGCATCGACGATGTCGCGCACATACCTGCGGACGGGCCCCTTGTCACGGGGCAGCAGGTAGGCCTCCTCGCCGGCCATCATGCGCTCGCGCCGTTCGTTCATCCGGCCCTTGCGCTCGAGGCGGTCGGCCTTGCGTTCCTCGCGGCTGAGCTTCGGGCCGGCCATCGCCTTGCGGCGGGCCCTGGCCTCGGAGGTGTTCATCGGTGCGGGGGCGACGGGACCGCGGCGACGACCGTCGTCGCGCTTCGGCGTCGGCCGGCCCTTGGGCGCGGTGCCGGGCGCCTTCGCGTCCTCGGCGGTGGCGTCGGTGGCCGCCGACTCGGACTGACCGGTCGGGTCCTTGTCGCCGTCACCATTCTTTCGGCCCAGCAGTTTCACGCTGCCAGGTTACTTCGCAGCGGCGTTCGCCCGGAAATGCACCCGAGACTCGGCCCCTTTAGTCTGCTCAAATGCATGTGCTCGTTGCGCCCGACTGCTTCGGCGACAGCCTCACCGCGGTGGAGGCAGCCAAGGCGATCTCGGCCGGATGGCTGAGTTCGCGCCCGTCCGACGAGGTCAGGCTGGCACCGCAGTCCGACGGCGGGCCCGGTTTCGTCGACGTGCTGGCCAACCGCTTCGGCGGACTACGGCACGCCCGGGTGTCCGGCCCGTTGTCCGGCGACGTCGATGCCGCCTGGGTCTTCGACGCCGAGACCGCGACGGCCTACATCGAGTGCGCCCAGGCGTGTGGTCTGTCTGTTCTCGGTGGTCCGCCGACCGCGGACACCGCCGTCGCGGCACACACCCGCGGGGTCGGCCAGCTGGTCGAGGCGGCGTTGGCGGCCGGTGCCCGCCGCGTCATCGTCGGGCTCGGCGGCAGTGCCACTACCGACGGCGGCCGCGGCATGATCGACGCCCTCGGTGGGCTCGAGGCCGCTCGCGACCGGTTGTCCGGCATCGAGTTGATCGCGGCGTCCGACGTCGAACATCCCCTGCTCGGGCCCATGGGCGCCGCCCATGTTTTCGGGCCGCAGAAGGGTGCCGACCCGGCCACCGTCGAAGTCCTCGAAGAACGCCTGACCGAATGGGGTGCACAACTCGACGCCGCCAGCGGTCGCGCGGTCAGCGGCGAGGCGGGTGCCGGTGCCGCCGGCGGTCTGGGGGCGGCGCTGCTGGCGCTCGGCGGCACCCGCGAGTCGGGCGCGTCGATCATCGCCGAGCACACCCGGCTCGCCGAC
This sequence comes from uncultured Mycolicibacterium sp., assembly GCA_945957405.1. Taxonomy (GTDB): domain Bacteria; phylum Actinomycetota; class Actinomycetes; order Mycobacteriales; family Mycobacteriaceae; genus Mycobacterium. The sequence continues at coordinate 8,589 of CAMFLL010000254.1, forward strand.
GATATCGCCGCGGCGGGCCTGGTGGTCACCGGTGAAGGCCGGTTCGATGACCAGTCCCTGCACGGCAAGGTGGTCAGCGCGCTGGCCGGTGGGGCGCGCGGCCACGGCATCCCGGTGCTGGTTCTCGCGGGTCAGGTCACCCTCGACGATGCCACGTTGAACGCAGCCGGCGTCCGGGCGGCCTATTCCATCGCCGACTACGCGGGTTCGATCCAGCTGGCCATCGACGATGCCGCCAATCAGCTCGAAGGACTGGCCCGGCGCACCGCGGGGCAGCTGGGTTCAGAACTTCAGGAATAGCGGCCGGGCAAGGTACCGTTGAAGGGGTGGGTTGTGCCTGTCGGCATGCCCCTCAAAAGCTCGAAGCAAGCACCAAGCACCCTATAGGGAGAAGGCAATGACTGTTCAGGACGAGTCGGCCACCACCACTCATGGCGTGATCCTGACCGACGCTGCGGCCACCAAGGCCAAGTCGCTGCTGGATCAAGAGGGCCGCGATGACCTGGCGCTGCGCATCGCCGTGCAGCCCGGCGGTTGTGCGGGACTGCGCTACAACCTGTACTTCGACGACCGGAGCCTCGACGGTGACCTGACCGGCGACTTCGGCGGCGTGACGCTGACCGTCGATCGGATGAGTGCCCCGTACGTGCAGGGCGCCACGATCGACTTCGTCGACACCATCGAGAAGCAGGGTTTCACCATCGACAACCCGAACGCGACCGGGTCCTGCGCCTGCGGCGACTCGTTCAACTGATCCAGCGATCACGGACGGCGGGAGCGTTCTAGAACGCGCCCGCCGTTCGCATCACGTAGGAGCACACCAAGATCTGGTTGTCATAGGACAACACCTGGGCCACCGCCTGCCGTTCGACAGGCCCGCTGCTGCGCGATCCGGTGGCAGATGACACCTCCATGGTGAACAACACCTGCGCGCTGTTGGGCGACGCGAAGACCATGGTGTCCACGGATTTCACCTCGGCCGATTCGAATTGCTTCTGGAACGCCTCGCTGGCCAGCTTCGCCAGCGCGTCATCCGCACGGCGGTCCTTGACCCCGTCGTAGAGGCCGCACAGCGCATTACGCGATACCGCCTGCAGATCACTGTCGGCGAGCGCGTCGAGATAGTTCTGGATGGCCCGTTGCACGCTGGCGTTGGTGAGTGTGCCACCGGTGGCGCCGGAATCGTCACGGACAGCGAAGACGACGGCCGCGACAATGGCGGCAACCACCGCGAGCGCGACCACCACGAGTGCGAGCACCCGGCCGCGCCTGCGGCCCGGATAAGGAACCGGAGGCGGCAGTGGGCCGGGGTAGGGCGCGCTGGGCTCGAACGGGTACGGCTCGCCCATCGCCGGCGAATAGGCGGGCGGGGAAACGAACGGTCCGCTGTCGCCGGTACCCTGGTGCGGCGGATACGGGCCGGCCATGGTTCTTCTCCCGGGTGATTGCTACTCGTGGACAGCGACTGGAGCCGTAGCGCCGTTGGGGGCGGGCGCGGCGTGGTCGACTGGCTCCGTACGCAGGTTAGCGCACCCGGCACCATGATCCGGGTGACCGTCAGCCTGCGTAAGCTTAGATAGCTTGCCTTACAAATGAACCACCGAACGAAGATGTGGAGCTTTTCGTGACCATTGCCGTGACCGGATCCATCGCCACCGATCACCTGATGCGATTTCCGGGCAAATTCTCCGAGCAATTGCTCGCGGAACACCTTCAGAAGGTCTCGCTGAGCTTCCTGGTCGACGATCTGGTGGTGCACCGCGGCGGCGTCGCAGGCAACATGGCGTACGCGATCGGCGTGCTCGGCGGCGACGCCGCACTGATCGGCGCCGTGGGATCCGACTTCGACGACTACCGCACCTGGCTGGAGGGCAGTGGTGTCGACTGTTCGGCGGTCCTGGTGTCCGACAGCGCGTACACCGCCCGGTTCGTCTGCACCACCGACGAGGACATGGCGCAGATCGCGTCCTTCTATCCCGGGGCCATGTCAGAGGCCCGCGGCATTTCGCTCGCTGACTTCGTATCGCGAAGCGGCACACCCGATCTCGTGATCGTTGGAGCCAACGACCCCGAGGCGATGTTCCTGCACACCGAGGAATGCCGCAAACTCGGCCTGGCGTTCGCCGCCGACCCCAGCCAGCAGCTGGCCCGGTTGTCCAAAGACGAGATCCGCAGGCTGATCGACGGTGCGACCTACCTGTTCACCAACGACTACGAATGGGACCTGCTGCTGCAGAAGTCCGGTTGGTCGGAGGCCGAGGTCATGCAGCAGATCGAACTGCGCGTGACGACGCTGGGGGAGAAGGGCGTCGACCTGGTCGGGCGTGACGGCACCATCGTGCACGTCGACTTGCTTCCCGAGACCCACAAGGACGACCCCACCGGCATCGGCGACGCGTTCCGTGCGGGCT
>CAMFLL010000255.1 GCA_945957405.1 uncultured Mycolicibacterium sp.
GGAGGAGTGCGCAATCGGGTGATGCGGCAGCGTTGCCGACCGGACATGACGGAGTCTTTGGTACCGCTGTCGATACTCTGAAGGGCGTGCCCACCGCCCGCCGTCGCTTGAAGAGGACTGCGGCGGTGGTTTCCGTTCTGTTCGCGGCGGCCTGCACGGTGAGTCCACCGCCCGCACCGCAGAGCACCGAGACCACCGACTCGTCACCCGCACCGCCGCCGAAGGCGATGCAGATCATCATGGGTATCGACAACATCGGCGCGGGGTTCAACCCGCACCTGCTGTCAGACCAGTCTCCGGTGAATGCGGCGATCAGCTCGTTGGTGCTGCCGAGCGCGTTCCGGCCGGTACCCGACACCAAGAGCCCGACGGGTTCGAGCTGGCAGATCGACACCACGCTGCTGGTGTCGGCGGAGGTGACGAGCGACAACCCGTTCACGGTCACCTACAAGATCAAGCCTGAGGCCTCGTGGACCGACAACGCCCCGATCGCGGCCGACGACTTCTGGTACCTGTGGCGGCAGATGGTCAGCCAGCCCGGTGTCGTCGATCCGGCTGGTTATGACCTGATCACCGGGGTGCAGTCGGTCGACGGCGGCAAAACCGCGGTGGTGACATTCGCCCAGCCGTATCCGGCGTGGCGGGAGTTGTTCAGCGACATCGTGCCTGCGCACATCGTCAAGGACATGCCCGGCGGTTTCGGGGCGGGGCTGGCGCGTGCCATGCCGGTCACCGGTGGGCGGTTTCGCGTCGACTCCATCGACCCGCAGCGCGACGAGATCCTGCTGGCCCGCAACGACCGGTTCTGGGGTTCGCCGGCGGCGCCCGACCAGATTCTGTTCCGTCGCGCGGGATCGCCTGCCGCGCTTGCAGATTCGATCCGCAATGGTGATACGCAGGTCGCGCAGGTGCATGGTGGCGCGGCGGCGTTCGCGCAGTTGTCGGCCATCCCCGACGTGCGGACGTCGCGGATCGTCACACCTCGCGTCATGCAGATGACGCTGCGTGGGCTGCAGCCGCAGCTCATCGATCCCCAGGTGCGCAAGGCCCTGATGGGACTGCTCGACGTCGACCTGCTCGCTGCCGTCGGTGCCGGGAGCGACAACACCGTCACCTTGGCGCAGGCGCAGGTGCGCTCACCGTCGGATCCCGGATATGAGCCGACGGCGCCGCCCGCGATCGGCCGCGATGCCGCCTTGGCCCTGTTGGAGGGTGCGGGTTATCTGGTGGAGCAGGAAACCACCACTGGGTCCAGTGCTCCGACATCGGCGCCGCAGGGCGCCACCCGCGGCCGCGTCAGCAAGGACGGCCAGCAACTGTCGTTGGTGATCGGCGTGGCCGCCAACGATCCAACCTCGGTGGCGGTGGCGAACACGGCCGCCGATCAGCTGCGCAACGTCGGTATCGCGGCATCGGTGTCGGCGCTGGATCCCGTTGCGCTATACGGCGATGCGCTGACCAACAACCGGGTGGACGCGATCGTGGGGTGGCACGCAGCCGGGGGAGACCTGGCGACATCGTTGGCTTCGCGTTACGGCTGCCCCGCGCTGCAGGCGACACCGGTGTCGACCTCGGGTTCGGCGCCGACGACCACGACCACCACGACCACCACACCGTCACCGACCAGAACCGCCGCGACGCCGGCCGCCACCACCACCGCGACGACCGCGCCGGCACCCGTCCCGGAGGAGGGGGCGCTGGTCCAGGCGCCGTCGAACCTCACCGGCATCTGCGATCGCGGTATCCAGACCAATATCGATGCGGCCCTTGATGGTTCGAAGGACATCGATGCCGTGATCGATGCGGTCGAACCACGGCTGTGGAACATGTGGTCGGTGCTGCCGATCCTGCAGGACACGACGATCGTGGCGGCGGGCCCGTCGGTGCAGAATGTCAGCCTGAGCGGTGCGGTTCCGGTCGGCATTGTCGGCGATGCCGGCAAGTGGGCCAAGGCTCAGTAACACCAAAACGTGGGCGATGGTGTGTGGGCCGGGTGTCGAGTTTGACGGTAGGGCTGCTGCGGGCAGGCGGTAGCGACCGTGGCGTGCAACTCGGTGTAGACGTGGGCCATGGTGTGCGGGGCCGGGTGTCGAGTTTGACGGGAGGGCTGCTGCGGGGAGGCGGTAGCGACCGTGGCGTGCAACTCGGTGTAGGGGTGGGCGATGGTGTGTGGGCCGGGTGTCGAGTTTGACGGTAGGGCTGCTGCGGGGAGGCGGTAGCGACCGTGGCGTGCAACTCGGTACAGACGTCAACCGTCGCGTGTGAGCACAGACTGCCAACTGCCGTGCATGTGAAACCTCAAGCCCCGCTTGCTGGTTGGTGCTCGTGGTGGACGTGCTGTCGGGCGGCCAGCAACCGGAATCCGTGTGCGGCCCCGGCCGCGGCCAGGAACACCGCCAGCACCCACCACGGCGGGCGGGCCAACTCCCAGACGAAGATCGCCGCCCAGATCGGCGCACGCTGCGTGACGGCCAGCACACCGGCGGCACACGCCAGCGACACCACCGGAACATGCACGCCGAGCCCAGTCCATGAATTCAGCCCCAGCGCCAGCACCGAGCCCAGGGCTGCGCCGGTGGCCAGCGACGGGGTGAGCATGCCGCCGACGGCGCCCGCCCGCAGGAACACCGCGGTGACCAACGGTTTGAGTAACAGGATGGCCGCGGCGGCGCCGAGTGTCATCCCGTGATCGATGCCGACGGTCAGGATGCTCTTACCGTTGCCGGGCAGTTCGGGAAACCAGTACGAGCACACGCCGACCAGTAGTCCGGCCGCGGCGATGGAAGGGATCAGAACCCAGGACTTGTTCTGATGGGCGGGCCGCGCCGTTGCCATCAATGTGTCGAAGGCCAGACCGACGCCGACCGCCAGCGGCGCCATCAACACGGCGATCGCCACCAGGATCAATGATCGGTCGGAGTCCGGCCAGTGCAACGGCGTCTCCAGATGCGTCACCGGCGCGGCAACCGCCACCCCGAGTGACGACGTGACCAGCGCCGTGCCGAGGACACGCGGGTGCCAGGAGTTCAGCAGGATTCGCGCAGCGAACAAAGCGCCACCCACCGGGACGCTGTATACCGCACCGAGCCCGGCGCCGGCGGCGCACGCCAACAGGATCTCCCGGTCGCGCGGCGTGAGTGTCCAGCGGGAGATGCCGATATCACCGAACGCCGCTGCCGCCTGTCGCGGTGCGCCCTCGCGGCCCAGCGAGGCGCCGGTGCCGACCAACAGGACCTGGAGTCCGGCATCGATCATCATGGTCAGTCGCGGAATGGGCTTGTGTGCCTTGATCGTCGGCTCCAGTTTGGGCACCTCGACCCGACGCCTGAGCAGCCACCAGCCGAGGCCGGCCAGCGCGCCACCCACCATCGGGCCGCCGACGCGCCGGATGGTCGGCGCGTCGGAGACGCCTTCCAGGAGGCTGCCGATCGAGTAGTGATACGTGAGGTGTTCGATCCAGTGCAGCAGCAGGGTGGTCGCAGCGCCGGCGACGCCGGCGAGCAGACCGATCACTATTACTGCGCAGCCGTATTCGACGTGCCGGCGGGTCACCCGAGAGAATCTATGCGACCGCGGATGCGCCTGCCTACTACTCGGTGTCCTGATCCGGTTTCGCCGCGGCGCGGACGGCTGCGCGAACCTTCTTCACAGCATCGGTGGCCTTGGCTCTCGTCTGCGCGACGGCGGACTGCAGATGCGCACGCTGCTCCGTGGTCGCGGCGCGGACGTCCTTGACGTCCCAGCTGCGTACCGTCACCTTGGGCAGCTGCCCGCGGACCGGCGAGCTGCGCACTTCGCCCTGCGCTGAGACCGTCGACCGCTTCTTGCCCGCAGTGCCGTCCTGCCGCACCCGTTGCAGTGCGGCACGGATCTCCTGCCGATTCTGGTGCACCGCGGCGGCGACGTCGTCGGCCGCTTCGCCGGCAGCCTCGGGCAGGGTCTTGCCCTCGTCGAGATCGTCGTGGATCAGCCGCGGTACAGCGCGGACCGTGATGGGCGTGCGCACGCCGGCAGCGATCACCGCGCGCCCGACGACCGACGCGTCGAACACGTGCTCGCGCATGTTGTCGGTCACCTCCGGGGCGACGAGCTCGGACTCCTCGAGACGGGTGATCGCATGCTGCACCGGCCGGGCCGCGGCACTGACGGCGGCAGCGGCGAATCTGTCTGGTAGCGCGGCTAGTTCGTCGGGAGGCGCCCCCACGGTGAGTGCCGCGAGCAGCGCGATCACCTGGGGCAGCAGTGCAACGTTCACGACGGTCTCCTGATCACTCGGCCGCTGCTTGGGCGCCCTTGTCGGCGTCGCGCTTGGCGACATGATCGGCAACGCTGCGCTTGCCGAGTCCCTGGCGGTGTTTGCCGACGCTGTCGGTAGCCTTGGCGCCGGCCTTACCGACCGCATCCTTGACCGCGCCAAGGGAATTCCTGACAGTGTTCTGGGCGTCGCGCTTGACGTTCAGGTTCACCACCGTCCGCCTGGTCTTGACCGATGCGCCGGGATCTGCCGGATCATCGGTACCCACGGTCTTCATGTAATAGGTGGGCTGACCGGTGCGCAGTGGTGGCGGCAACTTCTCCAGAGCCCGTGTGGCCGCTTCGTTCCGCTTGTCGAACCCGGCGCGGATCAAGCCCGCGTCACCCGTCTCCTCGTCATCGCCGAACGGTTCCGGCGCGATCCGCGATGCGGCTTCAACCAGCGGCCGCGCCGCGTCGACCCGGGCCGAATTGATCTCCCATGCAACAGAACTCATCGCATTGGGCAGCAGGCGTGGATCCTCGGCGACTTGGCGGGCGAGCACGAGGGCGCTGGTCGGCGCCGCACCGAGATCGTCGAAGAGGCTGGCCACCGACTGACCGAGGGCTGCGAAGGCGTCTTGGAAATCGGCGTCGAACCGGTCGATGCGGGTCTGCTGCTCGCTGGGTATTGCCCGCTGCCGGGCCTCCAATTCGTAAATGGTCGGGGGCAGCCGTCGAAGGGCGCCGTTGACCACGTCTGTCAGGGTTTCCATGCCACGCTCGACGACGCCGGGGTCACCTTCGCGACTGGTGCCGATCGGGGGCGGCAACTGCTCGAGACTGCGCGCCAACGGCGTCAGGGCCGCGTCGAGAAGTGACAGCGGCACACGCCGCATGACTTTCTCGGCCTTGCGGTTGTCGGGCAACTCCACCAGACCGTGGATCACGGTGCTGATCGCAATCGGCAGCTTGGTGGGATTTTCCAGCAGGAACCGCACGAGGTCGGTCTGTCGAGTCGGGACGGAGCCGATGAACGTCAGCACGGATCCCGCGCTGTTGCCCAGGCCCGTCATGACCAGGTGAATGGCTTCGGTCAATTCCAGCAGGCGGTCGGGATCGGCTGCGGCGACACTCGCGAGGTAGGTGTCCATCCCGCCGTCGTCGACGATCTCCAACGGCGGCGGAAGATGATCCAACAGACCATTGATCCTGTGGGACAGGACGATTGCCGCTTCGGCGATCCAGCCCGTCTCACCCTTGGTCGAGCCCAGTGGCGGAGCCAGCACCTGGTCGAGCGCGCGCACCCACGGGTCGACCATGCCGCTGAGCAACGAATACTTGGCCAGCTTGATGGCCCGCGCCTGCATCGCAGTATCGGGGGCATAGTCGGGCATTTCGAACAGGCTGTGCAGCACGCTGCTCAACGCTCGCGGCAGCAGTTCAGGATCGTGGACCACCATGCGCGCCAGCGCGTTGACGTCGTAGGGGAACGCGCCGATCCAGTACATGGTGTTGCGCGCCGACAGGCCCGCAGCGTGCGCCAGGATCGCGAAATTCTCGGTGAAGTCGTCGATCCGGTTCGGCTGCTCGTCATCGAGGCTCATCGCCTGCAGTGTGGCCGGGCCGCCTCCGTCGACGCTGGTCGACAGCGGTTCGGGTAGTAGCACCTCCAGTGTGGTCGCGATCGCGGCGGCCAGCTGCATCGACGCCTTGCGAATCAGGCCGTCGGGGCCGCCGAGCGGTTCTGGCAACGTTTGGCTCAGCGCCGCCAGGAACGGCCCGATGGCCGCAGCGAGGATGGAATCCCGGACCCGCACGTCGATTCTCGCGGCGGGATCGGCGGCCTTCGGCGAACCCAGATACACGAGGCGGTAAACCACCGCGCTGATTGCGGCAGGCAGCTTGGACGGATCCTCGGCGACCTGGCGGGCCAGGTCAACCAGGAAGGCAGGGGTGGTGCCCACCAGATCTGCCAGCCGCAGCGCACTCGTACCCAATGCCTGCGCATAGATCTCGAATGCGCGGACGTCCTCGCGGTCCGGTGCCGCGATGTCGATTGCTGCCGCGGTGGGTAGGACGTCGGCGGCTACCGGTGTTCGCTGGAGAACGTCCGGCGGCGGCACATGGATCGGAGCGACGACGAGCACGCTCGCTCCGACGAGTACGACACCGGACGTGAAATACGGACGAAGTGCTGCATACATGGCGACGACCCCTCTAGTCGCGACAACGATGAACACCGCGAAAATTACGCCGGCGTCGATTAGCGAGATTGGCGAAATCTGGAAAATTTGCTGCTCCGTCAGCAAAGTGGTTGTGATCGCAAGTAATTTGCCACGGAGACAGTGGGTAGCTCCCCGCCCGGTTTGCGACGAGTCGTGCTGATATCGCAAATGTACATGTGAGTGTGGCTCGAGGCCGCTGGCCCGGTTGACTTTGCTGACGCTGACCGCTAGCCAATAGTCAGCCAACGGGGTAAATGCCTGGACAATGTCGGTGTACGGAGACAGCGCAGGGGCGCAGGATGGTTGTCAGGTCTGCGGCTCTACACGCGCCCGGCACGGGGTATGTCCGATCATGGCAAAGATTACGACGGCGCTGGTAGATGACGGATGGTGTTCGCTACCAGTACCAGCGAGGCGAGCCGTGACACCGGCAATTCGTGTCAGCGTGTCGCAAACGTCGAAAATCGATTCCACGTGGTGTTCTTGCTTTCCAGCAAGCAAAAAGATACTCGTCAGTAAGTTCGTGGTGAGGCGCGCGTCGATTCTTTTCGACGTTTGCTTGACAAACGACAGTATTGGCAGGTCCGGTCATGATGTCGGTGGGCAGCTACATTCTCCGGAACTCGAGCGTCGAGCCGGCGGTCACGGTTACGGCCCCAATCCGCCGCCGGGCAGGTGTTTCGCTGAAATCGCATCAAGAGCCCAGTTGGCCAGGTCACTAACTCCGATCGACCATCAGGGATCTTTGCCATCCGAGACGGCCAACAGGTCGCTCGACAGTGGGTGAGGGTGTCGCAGGCGCACCAAGAACCTCGACCTTCGCCGGGTCGGTCGCGGTGCCGGGGCATTCGCTGGAATTGCACGGTTACGCTGGCTCCATGTTGTCCGAGACGCCGCGGTTGCTGTTCGTTCACGCGCACCCCGACGATGAGACCATCAACAATGGCGCGACCATTGCCCATTACGCCGCGCAGGGCGCCGACGTCGATGTGGTCACCTGCACGCTCGGCGAAGAAGGCGAAGTCATCGGCGATGCATGGGCCCGACTGGCCGCTGACCGCGCCGATCAACTCGGCGGATACCGGATCGGGGAACTGACCGCTGCGCTGCATCTGCTCGGGATCGGTGATCCGATTTTCCTCGGTGGCGCGGGCCGGTGGCGCGATTCTGGTATGGCGGGCGTCCAGGCGCAGGCGCGAACGCAGCAACGGTTCGTCGATGCGCAGGAGCGCGAAGCGGTAGGCGCGCTGGTCGAGATCATCCGTAAGCTGCGGCCGCACGTTGTGGTCACCTATGACCCCAACGGCGGGTACGGCCATCCTGACCACATCCGCACCCACGAGATCACCACCGCCGCGGTGGCGGCGGCCGGCACCGACGACTATCCGGGCGAACCGTGGCAGGTGCCCAAGTTCTACTGGACAGTGATGGCGCGCAGCGCCTTCGAGACGGCGACTGCCGCACTGGCGCCGGAGGATCTGCTGCCGAACTGGACCACGCCGTCGAGCGACATGGCCCAACTGCTCTACGGCGACGACCAGGTCACCACGGTCGTCGAGGCTCCCGACGAGTCAGCACCCAAGATCGCCGCGCTCGCCGCGCATGCCACCCAGGTGGTGGTGGGCCCCACCGGTCGCGCGTGCGCGCTGTCCAACAATCTCGCATTGCCGATCCTGTGCCATGAGCACTACATCCTGATCGACGGCGTGCGCGGTGAACCTGACGAACGCGGTTGGGAGACAGACCTTTTGGCGGGACTGGGATTCGGATAAGCACACAAGAACGCCGGCGAGGCTGCCCCCTCTGCAGCCCCGCCGGCGAGTTCGTGGCCGGTCAGTCGATCTGCGATCGCTTGAACCGGGGTACACGACGCTTCGGCTTGTCGGCCCGGCGCACCGGCTTGTGATGCTGGGATCCACGGGCCGCCCCTGCGGCCATGTCCGCGATGATTGCGGCACAGGCTTTGCTGCTCATGTCGGTCCCCCTGATGGTGTGCGGTGTTTCTTTCAGAGCTGAAATTACGGAGCTGCGGCACCGACCGGAACAGGCTGCGTAGTACTCGCGTAGCGATCGCTGGACATTCGAGTAGTGACTACCCGAGTCGGGTAGGCTCCCGGCAAGGCGCATCGGAAGGGACAACCATGGATCCGGATCTGGACCCCAACCTGCAGCACTGGCAGGACCGCTTGGACAACTTCCAGTGGGTGGTGGGTTCGTTGTCCGGCCTGCTCGACAGCATCCCGACCTGACCGACCAACGCGGAACTGATTCCGCGATTCGTAATGTCATTCTCGGCCTGCTCGCCGTCGACGGTGTGATCAACGCTGTCGTGGCGGCGTTGATGCTGCCGTCCTACATCGGGCCGGTGCCGTTCCCCATCAGCGCGGTCGTCGCGGGTGCCGTCAATGCGGCGCTGGTGTGGGCGGCGATGCAGTGGACCACATCGATGCGGTTGGCCGCGCTACCCCTGTGGACCTGGCTCGCCACGGTCGCTGTCCTTACCTTGGGCGGCCCCGGGGGCGACGTGGTGTTCGGCGGCGCCGGTGTGCGCGCGTTCGCACCCGTACTGCTGATCGCCGTCGGCGCCGGCCCCGCCGCCTGGATGGTGTGGCGGCGGAGCCAGCCCGTCGTGTGAGCTACTCGCTCTTGTCGGTGTCCTTCTGTCTGGCCTTGTCAGCGGCGTCCGACTTCGTCGCCTTTTTCAGCTTGTCCTGGACCGCCGCTCTGATCGACTTACCGGCATTCTGAACGCTCTTGGTCGCTTTCTTCACGCCGTCGGACAGGTCCTTGGCCGCGGTGGCCTTCGACGCTCCGCCGGGCTCGGCTTTGAACGCCTCCCGCAGGACGGTCCGCGGCTTGGCCACTCGTTCTTTGACGGCAGTGAGCACGGGCGTCGAGTCCTCGTCGGCCGACGATGTCGATTCGGTCGCCTCGGACTCGGTGCGCAGCAGCTGCAGTCGCGGCGCCTTGAGGCTGAATGCACCCGGATCCGTCAATCCGCTGAATGTGGCGTCACCAGCCTGCGGCAGCAGGCCGCCCGCCACGTTCTGGAATCGGTCGACGGCGCCGTCGATCCTGTCGGCAACTGCAGTCTTGGCGTCGACCAGATCCGCGGAGGCTTCCGACAGCCGGTCGGATACAGCGGTAAGCGCTCCGCGAAGCGCGCCCGCCAGCGTCACCGCGGCATCGTCCTGGGCGAATGTCGACGCCGTGGCCGCGAACGGCCATGGCGGCAGCGGCGGGATCGGGAACGGCAGCCACTGCAGCGACAACAGATAGTTGATCTCCTGCTGCACGCCGCTGATCGCACCGTTGATGGCGGTGTTGGCGATGGCGTTCAGGCCGCCGACCCAGGCATTGACATTGAGCGGATCGTTGACCACCGGATCGAGGAACTGGTACACGAAGCTGTCGACGACCGGCAGGACGAAGGTCGGGTACCAGATGAAGATCTGATCGTTGATGAGGTAACCGAACGGGATCCAGCCGATCAGCCACGGACCCAGGTCCAGGGCAACGTAGTTCGCCCAGTATCGCGACACCGAATAGACCGAGTCGATGATGTTCGACGCCGCATTCTGCGGTTGCACCACGGCACCCGGCGTGGGCACCGGCGTGAACAGACTCGGTGCGATGTTTTCGATCGCGTTGAGCGTGGGTTCGACCGGCGCCGTGACGGCAGCGGACAACCGCACCGGGAGCCACTTCGTGGTCTCCTCCTGCGGTGGCGGTGTGACCGACGGCGCGAAGACCACAGCACTGGCCGCAACCGCGGTCACACCGGCTGTGAGTGCAGATCGAAGCGAAATGTCCATGTCAGCTCCCCTTGATGACGGCCCGCCCGGCAAAGAACTTACGCGGGGGTAAGCCAGGTTGCCGGATTTCGGGCATCTGGACGGGCGTGTTCACCGCATCCCCGGACCCGGCTAGTGTGGTTGCCGTCAGTGCAGGCGCCGAGGTTTCAGATAGTGAGACGCGCGGATGAATCTCAACCACCAGCGGGTTACAGGGGAGTGGCTCTGAACCCGCAGCACGTTGACCTGCCCCGTCCGGCCATGCCGGTCGAGTTCGTCTCGCCCACTCCCGCAGCCATGCGTCGGGTGTTGCGTCGTGCTCGTGATGGCGTGGCGCTCAATGTGGATGAGGCTGCGGTGGCGTTGTCGGCGCGGGGTGCTGATCTGGCGGATTTGATGGCCAGTGCGGCCCGGGTGCGCGACGCCGGCTTGGAGTCGGCGGGTCGGCTTGGGGCGTCGGGTCGCTTGCCGGTGAGTTATTCGCGCAAGGTGTTCATCCCGGTCACGCATTTGTGCCGCGACACCTGCCACTACTGCACGTTCGTCACCGTCCCGGGCCGGCTGCGCGCCCAGGGCATGGGTATGTACATGGAGCCCGACGAGATCCTCGACGTTGCGCGCCGCGGTGCCGAGATGGGCTGTAAAGAGGCGCTGTTCACTCTCGGTGACCGCCCCGAGGAGCGTTGGCCGGAGGCGAAACAGTGGCTTGATGAACGTGGCTACGACTCGA
>CAMFLL010000256.1 GCA_945957405.1 uncultured Mycolicibacterium sp.
AACTTCCCAATCGGAGTCCGCGCCCCAGCAACAATCACCGATGTCGTCATACCAACCTCCGAATGGGTACAGGCGGCCCTTTTGGCCGAGCGCAGGAGCGCATTTCTCGCCGCTAGGTTACCTTTACGTTATGACCACCGACCAAGTTGACGCCCGTCCAGTTCTGGCCACTGCACTGGTGACGGCGGTCGATCACGTCGGTATCGCGGTGCCGGATCTCGAGGCGGCCAAGAAGTGGTATCACGACCACCTCGGCATGATCGTGCTGCACGAGGAAGTTAACGACGATCAGGGCATCATCGAGGCCATGCTCACGGTCCGCGGCGCACCCGTCGGCAGCGCTCAGCTGCAGTTGATGGCCCCGATCGACGAGACCTCGACCATTGCGAAGTTTCTCGACAAGCGCGGCCCAGGCTTGCAGCAATTGGCCTACCGCACCAGCAACCTCGATGCGCTGTCAGCGCGGCTGCGCGAGCAGGGCACCCGGCTGATCTACGACGCGCCCCGCCGGGGCACCTCGAACTCGCGGATCAACTTCATCCATCCCAAGGACGCCGGTGGTGTGCTGATCGAACTCGTCGAGCCGGCGTCGGACCACACCACGCACTGACGCAGCGAAAGCCCACCCTCGTGGGCAGCTCCGCAAACAAGCGCTCCATCTGTTTGCACCACTCCTCACCCCCTCGTCCCTCGGGGGCTTCGTCGCGGCGCCCGACACACCGCACCACTCCTCACCCCCTCGTCCCTCGGGGGCTTCGTCGCGGCTTCGTCGCGGCGCTAGGACCATCTCCTCGTCGGCGACCTGTTGCCTCGGTTCGCCCAGCAGGGAGTGTGCCAATGCCGGCGGTCGTCGATCGCCGCGTCCCCCGACTCCGCCGGCCAGACCAAAACATGCGCCGTTCCGGGACGGATTTCGTGATCGCAGCCGGGGCATCGGTAGGTCTTGGTGGCGCGCGCACCGGCGACCGGTCGCACTGCGTATTCATAGCCGTCGGGTCCGGTTTCGACTCGCCGGTCGCCCGGTAGCCGCGGCGGCGTGGGCCGCGCGGAATCACGGCTGGGTCGGCGGCGAGGGGCGATAGCGGCGAGTCTAGCGGGTGACGGGCGCGCCGCGGGCGAGCAAGGTTGGGGTAGCCTTACTTCGATGAGTTTTGCTCGCGCAACAGTGACGAAAACTTCCAGACTGAGCGCGCGACTCCACCGAATCGTGCTGCACTGCCCGGATCTGGACAGACTCGACGTGCCGTCGGCCGCCGATGCCGCCGTCGGTGTGTACTTTCCCGATCCGGGCCTCGACGGTCCGCCTGCGCCCGAATACCGCGACGGCGTCTTGGGCTTCCACGACCCGGACAACACGCCGGAGGGGCGCAACTATTCGATTCGGCACCATGACACGGCCACCAACCGCATCACGGTCGACGTCGTGCTGCACCAGCACGGTGTGGGCACCACCTGGGCGGCCAATGCCAAGCCGGGACATCAGGTCGAACTGGCACACGCCCGGTCGTGGTACGACCCCGAGACGACGACCGACTGGCAGCTGCTGGTCACCGACCTCTCCGGCCTTCCTGCCGCGGCGCGCATCATCTCCGAGTTGGATTCCCAGACAGAAACTTTGGTGATCGCCGAGGTACTCGACGAGAGTGATCTGACATTCCTGCCGAGTAAGTCGAATGTGACGGTCGAGGCATCTGTCGGCACCGGCAACGGCGCGTCCCCGTCGGTGCTGGCCGAACGCGTGAAGACCCGCTCGCTGCCCACCGGCCGCGGCTACTGCTGGTTCGCCGGCGAGGCCGCGGAATCACGCACGGTGCGCAAATACTTCCGGGAGCTCGGCTGGAGTGCCCGACAACTCGACGTCATCGGCTACTGGCGATTCGACTCCGAACGCTGGGACCGCGAGTTCGCACTCGTCCAAGACGAGCTGTTGCCGATCTACGAACGCGCGCTGGCCGAAGGCAAGGGCGACAAGGCGGCCTTCGAGGAGTTCGACGACGCGCTCGAGCAGGCCGGCCTGTAGGGATTCGTGTCCACTAGGCCCGCGCCGGTGCCTGCCGAGCACCGTCCCACAGTCGCGCAAACCCCCTCGTTCCTTGCGGTTTCGCGCCGCCGCAAAGTCATCGGCCTGCTGGTATCCGCGGGGGTGCTCGGCGCCATGTGCGTGGTGAGCCTCGCGGTGGGAACGCAGTATGTTTCGCTGCCGGTCGTCTGGCACGCCGTCACCGACTACCGCGACATCGGTGACCAGTGGATCGTCCATGACCTGCGCATTCCACGTACAGCACTGGCACTGGCGGTCGGTCTCGCGCTCGGGTTGTCCGGGACGTTGATCCAGGCGGTGGCCCGCAACCCACTCGCCGACACCGAGGTGCTCGGAATCAACTCGGGGGCAGCGCTTTTCGTCGTGATGGCCATCGCATTCCTCGGCCTGCAGAGTCCGTGGACCTATATCTGGTTCGCCTTCATCGGCGCACTCGTGGCGATGCTCGCGGTGTACCTGGTGGGCTGGGCCGTGCGTGATACGACGACTCCGGTGCGGGTGCTGCTGGCCGGTGTCGCGGTGGGTGCGGTGCTCGACGGGATTTCGTTCACCGTCCGACTGCTCAAGCCCCGCGCGTTCGACAACATGCGCTTCTGGGATGCCGGCGCGCTGGACGGTCGGTCGCTGGAAGTGGTCTCGGTGATCACCCCGTTCATCGTTATCGGCGGTGTGCTCTGCATCGCCATCAGCCGTTCACTGAACACCAACGCACTGGGCGACGACGTGGCAAAGGCCATGGGCACCAACGTCGCCCGCACACAGACCCTGAGCCTCGTCGCCGTGACACTCTTGGCTGGTGCGGCCACCGCCGGTGCCGGACCGATCGGGTTCGTCGGTCTGATGGTGCCGCATATCGTGCGGCGCTACACCGGTCCTGACTGGCGCTGGATCCTGGCCTACGCCACCTTCGTGGCGCCCACGCTGTTGCTCGCGGCAGACGTGGTGGGCCGGGTCGTGGTGCCGCCCGCCGAGTTGCCGGCCGGAATCGTGACCGCATTCATCGGCGCCCCGGTCCTCATCTACGTCGTGCGACGATCCGGCGGGTGGCAGCGGTGAAACCGATGACCGCCCACGACGCGGTGTCCACACTCTCGGGTCACCGCCACATCGTGATCCGGCCCGGCCCGTGGTCATTCCGTTTGCCCGTCCGCACACTCGTGGTGATCGCCGCCATGGTGGCCATCCTGACCGTGCTGACCGTGATCGCCGCAGGTTCGGGCACCTACCCGGTCGCGCCCCCTGATGTCATCTCTGTGTTCACCGGGTCCAACACCTCGTTCGACCGGGTGGTGGTGCTCGAGTGGCGGATGCCGCGCATCCTGACCGCCATCCTGGTGGGCGTCGCATTGGGCTTGTCGGGGGCCATCTTTCAGATCCTCACCCGCAATCCGCTAGGCAGCCCCGACATCATCGGCGTCAACACCGGCGCCTACACGGGGGCGCTGATTGCGATGGTAACCTTCGGCGGCGGCTACTACGCCACCGCAGTGGGAGCCCTGATCGGCGGCATCGGCGTCGCGGTGGTGGCGTACCTACTCGCCTACCAACAGGGGTTGTCCGGTTTCAAGCTCATCGTGGTGGGCATCGCGGTCAGCGCCGTGCTCAGTTCGGTCAACCAATGGATCATCATCAAGATCAATCTGCACGCCGCCGTCGCCGCGGCCGTCTGGTCCCAGGGCACGCTCAACGGAATCACCTGGGCCCAGTCGATTCCGATGGCGGCATGCCTCGTCGCGTCGCTGGCGGCGCTGGCTGTGCTCGGACTGCGGTTACCTGTTCTCCAGATCGGTGACGACGGCGCGGGCGGCCTTGGCGTCGACCCGGACCGCACCCGGGTGGCATACCTTGTCGTCGGGGTCACCCTGGTGGCGGTGGCCGCCGCGGCCACCGGACCGATCTCGTTCGTCGCTCTCGCCGCGCCGCAGATCGCCCGTCAGCTCACCCACAGTGCGGGAATCGCGCTGTTCCCTTCGGCCGCCCTGGGCGCCGTCCTGCTGTTGGGCAGTGACGTCATCGCCCAGCGGGCCTTCCAGCCAACCGAACTGCCGGTCGGCGCGGTGACGATCTGCCTGGGCGGCGCGTACCTGGTCTACCTGCTCATCAAGAATGCGAGGCGGATATGACGACATCACTCCCAACGCCCCTGCGGGCCGAGCATCTCTCGATCGCGTACGACGGTCGCGCCGTCATCACCGACCTCGATCTCGAGATTCCCGCCGGCGCCTTCACCGCCATCGTCGGACCCAACGCCTGTGGCAAGTCGACGTTGCTGCGCGGACTGGCGCGACTGCTCAAACCCGTTGGCGGGCAGGTCATCTTGGACGGCAAGAACATCAATGACTTGCACACCAAGGAGGTGGCGCGGCGCCTGGGGCTGATGGCGCAGACGTCGATCGCGCCGGACGGCATCACCGTGGCGGATCTGGTGTCACGCGGGCGGTTTCCGCATCAGCGGATCTTCCAGCAGTGGTCGGTCGACGACGAGCGCGCCGTGCTCGCCGCCCTGTCGTCCACCGGTATCAGCGACCTGGCCGGTCGACGGGTCGACGAACTGTCCGGCGGGCAACGACAGCGCGTCTGGGTGGCGATGGTCCTGGCCCAGGACACCCCCCTCATCCTGCTCGACGAGCCGACGACCTATCTCGACATCGGGCACCAGATCGAACTGCTCGACCTCTTCGCCGCACTCAACCGAGACGAAGGGCGGACCATCGTCGCCGTTCTGCACGACCTCAACCATGCGTGCAGGTTCGCCCAGCACATCATCGCCATGAAGGCGGGAGCAATTGTGGCGCAAGGAATTCCGAGTCACGTCGTCACCGCCGAACTGATCGAGGACATGTACGACCTGCCCTGCCAGATCATCGCCGACCCCGAGACGGGGACGCCGTTGGTGATTCCGCGCGCATCGCGCCGCTGAGCGACGCCGGGCTGCCGGTGCCGCTCAGATCACGTCATGCGTTGGACAGGTCCGCCACCGGCCGGCCGTTGAGCGCGTTGCCCAGCTGCGGCACCAGTTTGTCCATCGCATACATCAACGCGTCGGGCCCGCTGTAGGTCAGCGCGCCGCTGAGCGTGGAGTCGAAGCCGGTGTAGAGCGTGCGACCGTCCTTGACGACGTTGAGCCGCGAGAAGGCCGGGGAGGCGAGCATCTGGTCGGGCGTCGCCCCGTTGATGAACAACACGTCGCGATCGAGTTCGGCGAGCTTCTCCTCGCTGATGTCGCCCGTGACGTCCTGCGTTGCGAACCCCAGCGCGGTGAACAGCGAGCGGCGCGGATCGTTGGCGCCCAGCAGATAGTGGCCGCCGTTCTCCGGGCCGAAGTCCTCGACCAACACCTTGTTCTCGAATTCCGGATTGGACTTCTTCGCGTCGTCGATCATGCCCTTGACCTTTTCGACCAGCGCCTGCGCCTCTGATTCCTTACCGAGTGCCTTTCCGGTGGTCAGCAACTGGACATCCCACGGCGTCTCTTCATCGGCGTAATCGGCCGACTGCACCACCGTCGGCGCGATCTGCGACAGCCGGTCATAGGTCGGCTTGTCGATGGTCTCGTAGATCGCGAGGATCAGGTCGGGCTTCTCCTTGGCGATGGCCTCGTAGTCGATCTCGTCGCTACCCCACGTCGGGATGCCCTTGCCATTGGTGGCCTTCTGCACCCACGGGTAGTTGTTGTACTCCTCGAAGAATTCGCGCGAGGCGACCGGAACGACACCGAGCGGCAGGACGAAGTCCTGGTCATTCCAGCCGACGGTGACCACGCGCTGCGGGTCGGCGGGCACCGTGGTCTCCCCGAACTTGTGCGCGATGGTGACGGCGTCCGGCTTGGCGGCCTCGTCCTGCTTGGCCGAGCTGCATCCGCTGATCAGCGCCACCAGGAGCAGCACCACGGACAGAAAAACCGCCGGTAGGCGGAACCGGTCACGACGGATCGCGGACACCATGAAGGACCTCCCCAGGAACTTAGGATAGCTGAGGCTAACCTGACTTCTGGCACCTTACATGGCCAGGGCCATCGTGTTGGGGACCCCCGTCAGAACAACCGGTACTCGTCGCTGTCCAGACCGCGCATCTCGTCATAATCCAAAGTCACACAACGGATTCCGCGATCGGTGGCGAGCGTGCGGGCCTGCGGTTTGATCTGCTGGGCCGCGAAGACCCCACTCACCGGCGCCAGCAGCGAGTCCCGGTTGAGCAGGTCCAGATACCGTGTCAGCTGTTCCACGCCGTCAATCTCGCCTCGCCGCTTGATCTCGACCGCGACGGAGCGACCCTGCTCGTCCCGGCACAGCAGGTCGACCGGTCCGATCGCGGTCATGTACTCGCGCCGGACCAGGGTGTACCCGACGCCCAGCAACTCGACGTGTTCGGCAAGCAGTATCTGCAGGTGGGCCTCGACGCCGTCTTTCACCAAACCCGGGTCGACGCCGAGCTCGTGGTTGGAGTCGTGCTCGACGTCCTCGATCGTGATCCGCAGTTGTTCGCCGGCTTTGTTCTCCACCACCCAGATCGGCGCGTCGCCGTCGGTGTCCTCCGACATCCAGCACGGCGGACTCATCCAGTTCAGCGGTTTGTAGGCCCGGTCGTCGGCATGCACGCTGACCGAACCGTCGGCCTTGATCAGCAAAAGCCTGCGCGCCGAGGGCAGGTGCGCGGTCAGTCGGCCGACGTAGTCGACGGTGCACTGGGCGATCACGAGACGCACCCGACCAACCTTAGGGCAGTGCGCAACAGGGTCTCGAGGGCCCATCAGCCGGCTGAGGCCGTTCAAGCGCCGCCGCCCGCGGTTAGGCTGACGCCACCATGGAAGCAAAGGAGACGCTGGCACAGCGACTCGGCCGGGTCCTCGAGAAAGTCACCCGTCAGAGCGGCCGGCTACCCGACACCCCGGAGTACGGCTCCTGGCTGCTGGGCAAGGTCTCCGAAACACAACGCCGGCGGCGTATCCGCATTCAGCTGCTGCTCACGGTGCTCATCCTGGTGGCCAACATCATCGGCATCGGTGTCGCAATTCTGCTGACCACCGTCGCGCTGCCCGAGCCCGACGTCTTCGATCCCCGGGTCTGGTGGATCACGTTCATCGTCGCGCCTGCCTATATCGTCGCGGCCTTGGCCTTTGGGACCTACTGGGTGACCTTTCGCACCGTCAACGCGCTGCGCTGGGCCATCGAGGACAAGGTGCCCACCCGGCAGGATCAGCGCAACACCATGGCGGCGCCGTTCCGGCTCGCCATGGCCGACCTCACCCTGTGGATCATCGGCACCGCGCTGCTCACACTGCTGTTCGGGCTCAAGAATGTCGAATACATCCCCAAGATCGGATTCTCGGTCGGCTTCTGCGGCATCGTCGTCGGTACCGCGTGCTACTTGTTCACCGAATTCGCACTGCGGCCTGTCGCGGCACAAGCGCTCGCCGCCGGCCCCATACCGAAGCGGCTGGCCCCAGGGGTGATGGGCCGGATCATGAACACCTGGCTGCTGAGCTCCGGCGTGCCCCTGGCCGGCATCCTGCTGGCGGTCATCTTCGCCTTGACCCTGCACAACCTGACCATCACGCAGTTCGGCGTCACCGTGCTGATCATCGGCGCGTCGGCATTCATCTTCGGCTTCATCCTGATGTGGGTCGCGGCGTGGATCACCGCGACGCCGGTCCGTGTCGTCCGCGCGGCGCTCAAGCGGGTCGAGGACGGCGATCTCAACAGCAGCCTCGTCGTCTTCGACGGCACCGAACTCGGGGAGCTGCAGCGCGGTTTCAACTCCATGGTCGCGGGACTGCGTGAACGCGAGCGGGTGCGCGATCTCTTCGGCCGCCATGTCGGACGTGAGGTCGCCGCGGCGGCCGAGGCCCGGCGCGTCGAACTCGGCGGTGAAGACCGGCACGCCGCGGTGGTCTTCGTCGACATCATCGGTTCGACTCAGCTGGTCACCGGGCGCCCCGCGAAGGAGGTCGTCGAGCTGCTGAACCGCTTCTTCGCCGTCGTCGTGGATGAGGTCGACAACCACAACGGATTGCTGAACAAGTTCGAGGGCGACGCATGTCTGGCGGTTTTCGGCGCCCCCAATGATCTCTCATATCCCGAGGACGCCGCCCTCGCCGCGGCCAGGGCGATCGCGACACGGCTTGGCCGCGAAGTACCCGAGTGCCAGGCCGGGATCGGGGTGGCCGCCGGTCAGGTCGTCGCCGGCAACGTGGGTGCGCATCAACGGTTCGAATACACGGTCATCGGCGAACCGGTGAACGAGGCGGCCCGCCTGTGCGAACTGGCCAAGACGGTTCCCAGCCGACTACTCGCATCCTCTGATGCCGTTCGCGGCGCCACCGAGAACGAGAGCGGCCACTGGCAATTCGGCGACACCGTGACACTGCGCGGCCACGACGCGCCGACCCTACTGGCCAGCCCGCGCTGAGGTGGCCGTCATCCATTCTCTGGCTGCGGCAACCGCGTCGTCGACATCGGTGAACGACACGTCGTCGAGCTGATGCTGCGTCCGGATCACAGCGTTGTCGGGATCGACCAGGAACCCCTTCTTCCCCAGCTCGGCCAGGGCCGCATTCATCCCGATCAGCATCGCGCGGGCCGGATCGTTGATGCTGTCCAGCCTGGACGCATCGAGGATCGCCGCCGCGAACTCGTCGGTGTCCCGGGTGACCATCCGGAGCACCCGCTCCGCGCCGGCGAACAGCAGATCGCCGTGGATCTCGTAGACGCGGATGCCGTCGTCGGCATCGTAGATCGCCCGGATGGTCGACCTCGACTCCCGCGACACCGTGAGGAAATGCAGACCCAGTTGCTGAGAAAGGCTGCGGCACACGCGGACTCCGCGCACACTGTTGCCCTTGGCATCCAGCAGCGGTGAGTAGACGCCGATACCGAGCTGCCCGGGCAGCACCGCCGTGATCCCGCCGCCGACACCGCTCTTGGCGGGCATTCCGACGGCACTGACCCAGTCCCCGGCGGCGTCGTACATTCCGCACGTCGTCATGACGCTGAGGGTCCGTCGGACCACGAGATCATCGGTGACCTTGCGTCCGGTCAGCGGGTTCATCCCGCCGCGCGCCAGTGTCGCGGCCATGCGCGCCAGGTCGGTGCTGGTGACCAGTAACGAACACTGACGGAAGTACACGTCCAGGACCTCGTCGGGGGCGCATTCGAGTACCCCGAAGCTCTCCAACATGTAGGCGATCGCGCGATTGCGGAAACCCGTTGCCTTCTCCGAGCGGTAGACGTCCTCGTCCATCACGAGCTGCCGCCCTGCACAGGCCGAGTAGAACTCCCGGATCAGCTCGAATCGGTGTTCGGCGGAATCGGCAGGAATCAACGACACCGCGGTGATGGCGCCGGCGTTGATCATCGGATTCTTCGGCGTCTTGGTCGTGCTGTCGACGCTGATCTCGTTGAAGGCGTCACCCGACGGTTCCACACCGATGTGCGCGTCGACGGCAGGTTCCCCCAGCTGGTCGAGCGCGAGTGCGTAGGTGAACGGTTTGGAGATGGACTGGATCGTGAACTCGGTTGCCGTGTCGCCGGATTCGTAGATGTAGCCATCTGATGCCGACAGGCTCAGCGCGAATCGGGACGGATCGACTGCCGCCAGTTCCGGGATGTAGTCGGCCAGTGCGCCATCGGCGACGCCGGCGTGCTCGTCTCGGATCTGGTCGAGGTACTGCTGTACCAGGTCACCCACGTCGGCGATCGTAACCGAGCCTGCGGCCGTACACGTTGATGTCGGTTTTCCGCCAGTCTTGTCGGTGGCTGGGTGTAATCGTGGTGTCATGCACGACGACTTCGACCGCTGTTACCGCGCCGTCCAGTCCAAGGACGCGCGGTTCGACGGCTGGTTCGTCACGGCGGTCCGCAGCACCGGGATCTACTGCAGGCCCAGTTGCCCGGCACGCATACCGCTGGTCCGGAATCTGCAGTTCTATCCGACCGCGGCTGCAGCCCAGCGAGCCGGCTTCCGGTCGTGTAAACGGTGCCGACCTGACGCCTCGCCGGGCTCGCCGGAGTGGAACGTCCGGGATGATGTGGTCGCCCGGGCCATGCGCTTGATCGCCGACGGCACGGTCGAGCGCGACGGTGTCACGGGCCTGGCTGCTCAACTGGGCTACACCACGCGGCAACTCGAGCGCCTGCTGCAGGCCGAGGTCGGGGCAGGACCGCTGGCGCTGGCCCGCGCGCAGCGCACACAGACCGCCCGGGTGCTCATCGAGACCACGGATCTGCCGTTCGGCGATGTCGCGTTCGCCGCAGGCTTCGCCAGCATCCGGCAGTTCAACGACACGGTGCGGGCGGTATGCGACACCACGCCCACCGAACTGCGGCGTCGGGCGTCCAGCCGTCCGGCGACGGCGGCCGTCGCGCCCGGCGCGCTGTCCCTGCGACTACCAGTCCGCCAACCCTTCGGCTTCGAGGGGGCGTTCGGCCATCTGGCCGCGACCGCCATCCCCGGCTGCGAGGAAGTCCGGGACGGCGCGTACCGCCGCTCACTCCGGCTACCGCTGGGTACCGGCATCGTCGGGTTGACCCCGACCCCCGACCATGTGCAGTGCGTTCTGACGCTCGACGATTTCCGCGACCTGACCACGGCGATCTCCAAGACCCGCCGGATGCTCGACCTCGACGCGGATCCTGAGGCCATCGACAGCCTCCTGGGCGCCGACGATTATCTGCGTCCCCTCGTGGCTAAGGCTCCTGGCCAGCGGATCCCCCGAACCGCGGACGAGAACGAGCTGGCCGTGCGGGCGGTGCTCGGGCAGCAGGTGTCCACCAAGGCGGCCCGCACACTCGGCGCCAAGCTCATCATCCGATACGGCAGGCCAGTCGACGATCATGCCGGCGGACTCACCCACACGTTCCCGTCCGTTGAGGATCTTGTCGCATTGGACACCTCAACGCTCGGTGTACCGCGTTCGCGGCAACGGACGCTGACCACGCTGGTG
>CAMFLL010000257.1 GCA_945957405.1 uncultured Mycolicibacterium sp.
CAGGTGAACACATCGGGATCGGTCACCATCACACTCGTCTACGAGCAACGGTGCCTGGACAGCTCAGCAACGCGGGCACTGAATTGCAGAAGGGCACCGGAACGTAGGTGAAGTGATGGACCTTACTCTCGATGACGCGAAACGGGCCGCCCGCGTACTGCGCGACCAGTTAGCTAACGCCGATCTCACGCATTCCAGAGCGCTAGAAATCGTCGCTCAACAAATAGGGTTCCGGGACTGGAACACGGCTGCGGCGCGACTTTCATCCAAGCGAGGCATGAGCGCCCCAGTGCCGGTGCTCCGTAGCCTCGACGAAGCCCGTGCTCGTGAGTTCTACGTCGACTATCTGCACTTCAACATCGAATGGGAACACCGCTTCGACTACGCCCAGTCGATCCTCTACATGCGTTTACGACGCGATCAGTTTGTTCTCGACCTGTCCGAGCACCACGGCGACGGAACCCCTGGTTCGACCCTATGGGTACCCGTCAGTGACATCACCGCACTGCACAAAGAGTTGCACGCCACCGGGTACGAGCGGATGAACCCTGGTATTGAGGTCGACTCGCCCGGCGGCCCAACGATGGAAGTTATCGACCCATTCTCCAACACGATCCGCTTCTGCCAGACCGAACCATAGGGGCGGAGTCGGCGGGCCGGGCCAAACGGCACGACCCGCCGACCTGCGGTCCCCATACTGCACCGGAAATCGTCCGCAATTCAGGTCACCGCGGACCTCAGCGACGCCCCGTTTTTCCGATCAATCGACTCTCAAATCCGCAAGGCGTCGGCCGCAACTATCGCCTCGTCATGGATAAGTGCAGAATGCGTTCTAGCGCCTCGGTTCCGCGGTCGGTATTCCAAGATTTGTCCGCTCGCCACGTCTTTGAAGCGTCGCGTCGACTTCGGCTATCTTGTCCTTGACTCCCCGATAGCTGACCTGCAGTCCTTCGACTTCGCCGAGCCAGCCTTCTCGCTTGGCTTCGATGATGCGATCTTCGAGGTTGTCTCGTATCTCTACGAGTCGATCGCGTTGGTTTGGATCTGGCCGCAGCAGTGCACACCTCACGCAGGCGTGCTCGTGGATGCAGGGTGTTCCAAATGCCCGGGCGCAGGTGCCTACCGAGACTTTGCGCTTCTCGAAATGAGCTAGGAACGCATCCCATTCATCGTCGGTGGGTGTCCGATACTCCTCGCTGGGGCGAATGCTGCGGCGTCGTGAGATGAAGGCACGATGAGCTTCGATGGTCTCGGCCGGATATACGGCCTTGTATCCCATAGTGGTGTCGATGGACTTGTGTCCTGCGATCACTTGGGCGATGTGCGGCGGCAGCCCGTTCATGATGGCGTCGGTGATGAAGATGCGTCGAAAGTCGTGTGGTTGAAAGTGCAGCGGACTGCCGGCGGCGTCAGTGAGCCCAGTAGCGGTCAGAGCATTGATGAGGAGCTTGCGTATGAACGGCGATGAAATAGCCCGGTGTTCGTTGCCGATCGTTCGCTGAAACAGAAGCGGCATCGGTTGGCTCCAAACCTTTTCGAGCCGATCGTAGGAGGCGACCAATGGAAGTGAACCGTCCGGCCTCCTAGAACGTTGGATGATCGCGCTGAGCACATCAGCCAGCTCCGGGCTCACCAGCAGCATCCGCTCGACGTCAGTCTTGGATGGTGCGATCTGCAGCAGCGGAATGAGTTCACCGGTGCTTGGCAATCGGTACTCAGTGATGCTGTGGTGGCTCAACTCGAGGAGCTCCTCGTGACGAATCCCGGTCAATCGCAGCACCTCCACGGTGGCGAACGCCCAAAATGCCTCTTCCTCCTCGTAAGTAAGATTCCGCCGCTTATCGGCACGGACATCAAGCGCCCACACGATCCGGCCGTTCTCTGTCGGAGACGAGATCCGTATCAAAGAGCCCTCGCTCCCATCAATGACGGCTCCCGGCTGTGTAGCGGCGGCGGTGGAGAGCAGTGCAGCAGCCGACTGCCTGCGGTCGTTCACGCTGCGGACGAGCTGAGGCAACGCGGCGAGCCGCTCGCGAGTCCGCTGATCCATGCGCGATTTACGATGCTTGCGATCCTTGGCGGTCTTGACCTCAGCGTCGTTGACTGGGCACGGTGCGACCCATATAGCCCACCGGTCCGGTTCCTCCACCGCCCAATGCGCAAGGTCCATGTAGAACGCCCGCACGCCGAGCAAGGCATCCCGATAATTGCGGCGAGGCGCGACTGAGGTCGTCCGTTCACCCTGTTCGTTCAGCACATTGCGGGTCACCGTGCTCAGTTCGTGTTTCCACGCCCGGACGATGTCTTTTGGCAATGCCAGCGTGTCGATACCTGGTGCAAGAGCTTCGATGCGGGTCCAGAACAGGCCAGCCAGAGTGCGAGATAGCGAATTGACGCTGGCGAAGTCGAGCGCTGGTTCACGTTCCCGGAGGTACTCGACGATGAGGTCCCGGACAGGCCGGCAATGAATCGGATAGCGGTCGACGAGTTGTTCAACCGTTAGCTGCCCGCCGGCAAGACCAAACGCCCTGATGCTGTGGGGCGCGGTCTCCGGGAATCCACCAAGAGCACGTAGCCGCAGGTAAAAGTCAATCTTCTTTTGTCCGCCACGGGTGTGAACCTGGGACATGGTGTCGATTAATTGGACGCAGTCGCCGACGGTGATGTCGGCGATCAGTCCACCCTTGGCGGCGAGAAGCATGGCGATTCTGGTTGACGCAATCCTGGCGTCGCCACGTGACGTCAACGGTTCGGCCGCAGCCAACTGGTCGAGCTTCCCAAACCCCGACGGGTCGCGGATCTGGGCCATCATGGGCGCGAGGTTCGGGTGCGCCCGTGTCAGCATCCATCGCAACCCCGGCCGAACCACATCGAGTGCCAACAGTGTCAGCAATCCCGAAGCCAGGTGCTTCCGGTCATGTGTGCGGTGAAGTCCGTTGTCCCGCAACCATTGCAACGGCATATCTGTCCACGCGGTGCCGCCGTGCTCTTCGACACCGCTCGCAATCCAGCGCGCCTGCCAACTATCGCCTGGGAATGACGACAGCCACTGAAGCAGCTTCTTGGCCCCAATCCGGCGACCTGAACGGGTAGCCGTAGGCGCACTGGCGAGAGGCGGCAGCGTGAGTCTCTCCAGCACTTGCTCCTCGGTGGCCTCACTGTCTCGCCACTTTTGCGCTACCGCCCTCGGCGCAAAATCTCGGTGCAACTGCTGTAATCGTGATCGCTCTGCAGCGCTGTCCGTCCTAGTGGCAGCTGTAGCTGCTGACGGCGGCTTGCGCACCATGTGCTTGACGACCGAACTCATATCGGCCGCCGGAAAAGGACCGACAGAGAATCGGGGTCGTACCCTGGCGCCGGGGGCACCGGGGGGCGTTCCCGCTGCTCGGCGTTTCGGGCGTGGTGATTGAGCGCTGCAGCCATCACCTCCTCACGGGTGGGTACGAGGTAGATCTGGGTGGTGGACAAGTGCGCATGCCCCAGGATCTCCTTCACGTCGGTGATCCTCATCTGGGGGTCTCGCGTCATTCTCATTGCAGCGCTGTGACGCAGGTCGTGGAGAGTCCAGTTCGCGCCGAGCGTGGCGTTGGCGCGCTCAAACATCCGATGCGCTGCATGATATTTGAGAGGCTGCCAAGGTCGACGTAGCGTCCACCAAAGTGGCTGTAGCCTACCGCGGTCTATTTCGGCCGACAGATCCTCTTGGTACAGCCTGAGCCATACGAACGCGTCACCAGAGGCTGGAACCTGTTCAATAGCGCGAGTGCCTTTGCGCACAACGGTGATCGACTGTTGACCCGGATCCACGTCGCAGTTGCGAAGGCCAAGTAGCTCTGAGGCACGTACGCCCGAGGAAATCCAGAACGCCACCAGCGCCCGATCCCGATTCGACGGTAGCGCTGCGAACAACGTGTCGACGTAATCATCCGGTATGGCCCGCGGTATTCGCGTCGCCACATTAGGACGATATCGACCGCTCCGTTCGCGTGACCACTCATCCATCGGGTTTCGGTGCGCATTTCGACGTCCACGCTTGCGCGCAACGTCCAAGGGAAACGGATTGATGATCGGACCCGAGCCCTCGTCGCGATGAAACTCGTAGAAGGTTCGTAGAACTGTTTCACTGTGTGCCACAGTGCTATTTGCGTAGCTGGACCCGATCCTGGGCTTTCCTGTTACCGCATTCGGCGGTTTGTCGGCGGCAGTCGCCAAAGCGGAAGCTTGATAGACCACCTCACCTCGACGCATCTTTGTGGTGACCTGAATCCACGAGCTGAAGTCTCGGGCTTCCACACGAGTGGCCCGATCCCACGCCACGTCGATCGCCCCTAAGAAACGCCACCAGCGCAACAGATCCATGCCATACGAGCGCACTGTCGCCGGCGCTTTGCCCGCAGCTAGTAGCTCGCGAAAGAAAATGGAGACGGCATTGACCACCATGCCGTCGGCATCGATGAGCCGGTAAGGTTCGACTGCTTCGCCTGTGTCCACCAATCGGCCCGTGCGCGGGACAACCACCGACGCGACATCGCGAAAGTTCTCGGATTCGATCACACATCGGACGGTAGCGACGCCACATCCCGGCAACGCTACGACCTGCCGCTACCTCCGAGTTAGTTCAGTCAACGGGGCCTCGTCGTCGCTGCCGTCGCAGGCATAGGCGACCACCTTCTCACCGTCCACCGCGACCCCGAGGGTCATGGTCTTCCCGTCGGCCATCGGCATGTCGGCGATGTAGCGGGCCGACGCGGGGAAGTTCTCCAGGGTGGCCGTGGCTTCCGATGTCGCGGCCTTCGATGTTGCCGGGGCCGCCGACGTGGCCTCGGTGTTGGATCCGCCCGAGCAGGCGGACAGGGTGCCGAGGGCGATGACCGCGCTGGCCCCCACTATCAGGGTGCGGAGTGTTTTTCTCATGTGACCAGCATGGACACCGGCCAGCCGGATTACATGAAGATCCTGTGGAGATTCCGTGGAGATCGACGGTGCCGTGGAAACGGCCTCACGCCAGGAAGGCAGCCACCTCATCGCAGAACACCGGCCACGCCGGTTCATCCGCGGTCAGCAGATGGTTTTTGCTGTCGAGCGCGACCAGCCGGGAGTCGGGGATCAGCGCGGCCAGCTCCTGGCCGGACTGCATCGGGACCCGGTGGTCGTCCCGGGAATGCATGATCAGGGCCGGGCACCGCACGGCCATCGCCTCGTCGCGCACGTCGATCCTGGCGAACTCCTGCAGGAAGCGCACCGCGTTCTCCGGTGAGGTGGTCCGCCGCTGCAACTGGTCGAAGGCCGCCCAGTCCGCCCGCGTCCCGTCGGGCAGGAATTGTGCGGCGAAGACCTGACGGAACACCGGGTCGTCGCGACCCCAGCCGACCCGGGCCAGGTCGAGATCCAGCGCGGCCGCCCGCTTCTCCTCGTCGCCCACCGCGCGGACCGCTCTCCCCCGCGCATAGGCGCCGCAGAGCACCAGCTTAGTCACACGGTCGGGGTGCCGTGCGGCGTAGGCGACTGCGACGGCTCCGCCCTGCGACACCCCCAGGAGTGGAAACTGTTGCAGTCCAACAGCTTCCACGACCGATTCGAGATCACGGACCCAGTCGTCGAAGGTGAACTCGCCCGCCTCCCAGTCCGAAAGGCCGCAGCCGCGCTCGTCATACCGGATGAACGTGTGCTGGGCCGCCAGATCGCGCACCCAGTGCTTCCACACCGGACTTTCGATGTCATAGCCCAGATGCGTCATCCAGTTGGCGGCCCGTACCAGCGGCTCGCCGTGGCCGGCCACCGCGTACGCCAACCGGACCCCGTCCGCGGCGCGCGTGAACGCGATGCTCTGGCGCGGTATGGGGGCCGCCTCGGCAGGCGGTTCGAGAGGCGCCGAAGGCGCGGTATCCGGGGTGACCACGGTGCCCACGAACTGATAGCCGCGGCCCCGGACGGTGCGGATGTAGCGTTGCGACTCCCCGTCGTCGCCGAGTGCGCGGCGCGCGGCCTTGATCCTGCTGGTCAGCGCCGCCTCACCGACGAACCGGCCGCCCCAGACCGTGTCGAACAGTTCCTCTTTGGTCACCAACCGGTCGCGATGGCCGACCAGTTGGGTCAGCACATCGAACACCTGCGGTTCGATCCGGATGGCAGTTCCGTTGCCGCGCAGTTCGTATCGCGCCGTGTCGAGTTCGAATTCGTCGAAGCACCACACCACGCCAGCAGGGACGCCTTGCCGCGGCACGGTCATGTGAGACTCCCGGTGGTGGTGGTGTCGAACGTCATCGTAGCTGTGAGCCCGCTGTGCCCCGGTGCGCGCGCGGTGTGCCGAACGCCACCGGCCGGCACCCGTGGGGTCAGCGCCAACCGTCGGCGGCCTTGGCGGCGGTGATCAACGCGGCGCACAGCTCGCGGAGCTCTGGCTCAGCGGCGCCTTCGTCGACCGCGATGGCGACGTCCTCGGCCGCACACCGGACCTGGTACACCCGATCAGAGAGCTGCGCGGCCTCATCGGCCGTCAGGACCACGGCATCGACCGGCAGCGCCGTCCCTTTGACCTGTGAGCGTTGTTCGTAGGCACGCTGCCGGCACGACTGGCGGCAGTACTGCCTGCGCCGACCCATCCCCACGTCGACCGAACTCATATCGCGGCCGCACCACCGGCAGGGCTGTGATCGGACGCGACGTGCCACGTCAGACGACTCTAGCGGGGCCCGCCGAGCTTTCCCGGTATCCTTGACACTCGAGGTTGTTCGCGTCGGTACCGGCTGGGAACTGAACTGGCCACGACTGCGTTGATGACCTGGAACATTTGCGTCTGTGAGGAGTGTTGACGATGGCTGATCGTGTTCTGAGGGGCAGCCGGCTCGGAGCCGTGAGCTACGAGACCGACCGTAACCACGACCTGGCGCCGCGTCAGATCGCGCGGTACCGCACCGAGAACGGCGAGGAATTCGACGTCCCGTTCGCCGACGACGCCGAGATCCCCGGCACGTGGCTGTGCCGCAACGGCATGGAGGGCACCCTGATCGAGGGTGATCTGCCCGAGCCGAAGAAGGTCAAGCCGCCCCGCACCCACTGGGACATGCTGCTGGAGCGCCGGTCCGTCGAGGAACTCGAAGAACTGCTCAAGGAGCGCCTCGACATCATCAAGACGCGCCGCCGCGGCAGCTGAGCGCCGCCTACTTGTACTGAACTCCGCGGGCGTGGTCCAGGCGGCCGCCGATACCCCACTGGGCGACCTTGACCATCGCCTCGCGGATGTTCGATCCGCTCATCTTCGACACGCCCAGCTCGCGCTCGGTGAAGGTGATCGGCACCTCGACCACCTTGAAGCCGTTGTTGATGGCACGCCAGGTCAGGTCGATCTGGAAGCAGTATCCCTTCGAATCGACCGCGGACAGGTCGATCTTCTCGAGGACCTCACGGCGGTACGCACGGTAGCCGGCGGTGATGTCGTGGATGTCGACGCCGAGCAGCACACGTGAGTAGGTGTTCGCGGTCTTCGACAACACCAGACGCCGCCACGGCCAGTTGCGGACCGTGCCACCCTGCACGTATCGGGACCCGATGGCCAGGTCAGCACCGGCGTCGACGGCGTCGAGCAGGCGGTGCAGTTGTTCGGGGGCATGGCTGCCGTCGGCGTCCATCTCGACCAGGACGGCGTACTGGCGGCTCAGCCCCCATGCGAATCCGGCCAGGTAGGCGGCGCCGAGACCGTCCTTGGCGGTCCGGTGCATCACGTGCACCCGGTCCGGATCGGCCAGCGACAGTTCGTCGGCGAGAGTGCCGGTGCCGTCCGGGCTGCCGTCGTCGACGACGAGGACGTGGACATCGGGCCGCGCGGCGTGCACACGGCCCAGGATCAACGGCAGGTTTTCCAGCTCGTTGTAGGTGGGGATGATCACCAGGGCGCGCTGGCTCGGGCGCTCACTGGTCATGTGGCTCCTTGGACTCGTTCTCGGTCGCGATCGCGGCCTCGCTGCCGGTGGCCGGCTGGTGCCGGCGGCCCCGAGTCGGACGCATCAACCCACCATTGTGCCTGATGCTGCGCACCAGTCCCGCCAGGATAGCCGCAAAACCGGCTATCACCAGCACGGATTGGGTGATCGGGCCCCATCGGGTGGCCGGCGTCAGAGCTGACTTGAGCCGGACCTGGTTGTCCAGGAAAGCCGGCTGGAAGAACTGGGTGCGGGACAGCTCGCGCCCGTCAGGTGCGATCACCGCACTGATACCGGTGGTGCCGGACACCACGACGTAGCGGTCGTGTTCGACGGCGCGGGCCCTGGCGAAGGCCAGCAGCTGCTCGCTCATGGTGGCGTCGAAGGTCGCGTTGTTGGTCGGCACCGTCAGCACCTGCGCACCGTTGAGGACAGATTCCCGGGCGGCCCGGTCGAAGATGACCTCCCAGCACGTGGCCACCCCCACCGGGATGCCACTGACCTGCACCACACCACTGCCGGACCCTGGCACGAAATACCCGGCCCGGTCGGCGTACGACGACAGCAGGCGGAAGAATCCGCGCCAGGGCAGGTACTCGCCGAACGGCTGGACGATCTGCTTGTCGTGCCGC
Organism: uncultured Mycolicibacterium sp.; assembly: GCA_945957405.1. Classification (GTDB taxonomy): domain Bacteria; phylum Actinomycetota; class Actinomycetes; order Mycobacteriales; family Mycobacteriaceae; genus Mycobacterium. Next base: position 8,552 of record CAMFLL010000257.1, read on the forward strand.
TCCCCCGGCCCCTTGACGGGATCCCACACGATGACGGTGTTGGACGACGCCGGGTTCTCCGGTGTCCACTCCGGCCTCGACACCACCGTGCCGACCAGGATCGGCACCCCGATGGCCTGCGCGGCCTGCGTGATCTCGTCGCGGGCGTCCTTGTTGGCGAGCGGGTCGATGTCCGACGAATTCTCGGGCCACACGACGAAGTGCGGTTGGGGTACGCGGCCGGCCCGCACGGCCTCGGCCAGCCGCAGGGTTTCCTGGACGTGGTTGTCGAGCACCGCGCGACGCTGCGCGTTGAAGTCGAGGCCGAGGCGGGGCACATTGCCCTGCACCGCGGCGATGTTCACCGTGGGATCGTCACCGGAGCCGGCGCCGGACTGCCGTACGTGCGGCGACACCATGGCGGTCACGAGCAGTACGGCGGCGATGGACAAGCCGGGGATCAGGACCGCAGGCGGCGCGGTGTGGCTGTCATCGCCCCGTCGCCACCGCGCCGCGATGGCGGTCACCTCCATGGCCAACGCGGCGATCCCGAAGCCCAGCAGCGCGACCGCCACCGACACCAGGGGCACGCCACCGAGTTGGGCGAGCGGCAGCAGCGGGCCGTTGGTCTGCCCGTAACCGATTACGCCCCAAGGGAATCCACCAAACGGCACAGTCGACTTGAGCCACTCCTGGGCGGCCCACACGAACGCGAACCACACCGGCCAGCCCGGCAGCCCGCGCACCAGCACCGCCCCCAGACCGAACAACGCCGGGAAGAGGGCGCACACTGCCGCGAGCGCCAGCCAGGGCATGGCGCCGACGAAACCGCTGATCCACGGCAGCAGCGGCACATAGAACGCCAGGCCGCACACGAATCCGTAGCCGAAGCCGCCCATCGCGGTGGTCGCCGGCCTGGTGAACACGACCGCGAGCAGGGCGAAGGCCGGGATCGCGGCCCACCACCACGCCCACGTGGGGAAGCTGGCGCACAACAGCAGGCCCGCGATCACCGATGCCAGCAGCCGGGGCCAGCGCGGCAGCAGCCAGCGACCGATCCTGATCAGCCGTGAGGTCGGCGCGGGTTCGGTCTGTTCAGGCTCCGGTTCAGGCTCTGGCGCATGGTCGGGCTCGTCGTGTGCATCATCGTTGACAGCCGGACTGATGTCGGTGACCTCGGTGACGCCGACCTTGCCGACCCGCGGCCGCCGGAACCGCTTGTCCTTCGCCTCAGCCATGGTGATCGCCGTGGATGACCGCACCGCGATGCACCGTCTGTCTGCACCGCGGGAGGGGTTCGCCGGGAGCCAGGCGGGGTAATGCGGGCACCCGCGACCTCGGATCGGTGGACCACCGCGCGACGGCGTCATCGGGCGCGGCGACCTCGAGATCGTCGATGTCCCACAGCACGTACGACGCCATCGCACCCGGAACCAACGTGCCGGTGGAACCGTCCCGCACCCCGGCGGCCCGCCACGCACCCCGGGTGGCCGCCGAGAATGCCGAGCGGGCGGACACCGCACTGCCCGCCGTCTGATGTGTGGTCCCGGCAGCTACCGTCAGCCAGGGATTGTTGCTGGTCACCGGCGCATCTGAGCCGAAAGCGAGTGGCACGCCTTGCGATGCTAACAGCGCGAACGGGTTGAGCTTCTCGGCCCGCTGCGGCCCGAGGCGCTGCGCGTACATACCGTCGGCGCCGCCCCACAGCGCGTCGAAGTTCGGCTGCACACTGGCGATCACACCCCAGGCGCCGAGCTTGGCGGCCTGCTCTGCGCTGATCATCTCCAGGTGTTCCAGCCGGTGTCCGCACCGGGCCACGGCGACGGCGCCGTGGCGCTCGACAACCCGTTCGAACGCGTGCACGACGGCGGTGACCGCGCGATCGCCGATGACGTGGAAACCCGCCGTCACGCCCGCTTCGGTGCAGGCCTGGACATGGGCCTCGATTGCCTCGGCGGGCAGGTAGCAGTTGCCGCAGGTGTCCGCGCCGTCGGAGTACGGCCGGCTCAGCCAGGCGGTTCGCGACCCGAGCGCGCCGTCGACGAAGAGATCGCCGGCCAGTCCGCGCGCCCCGGTGGCATCGATCAGGGCGCGCGCGTCCTCGGCGGTGGCGACGGCCTCACCCCAGTAGCCGACGACGTCGACGCCGTGGGACACCGCCCGCAGTTCCCGCCAGTCGTCGCGACCGCCGATGTCCGGGCCTGCACATTCGTGGACGGCGACCACACCAAGGGCGGCGAAGGAATCCAGCGCCGCACGCCGCGCGGCATCGCGCTGGCTTGTCCCGAGCAGCTCCCTGGCCAGGGCGCGCACGCGGTGGTGGGCATCGGCCGACAGCGGGCGCTGCGCATCGAAGCCGGCCAGGCCCGCCAATTCCGGCGCCCGCTGTCGCAGGGCCGTCGAGGCGAGGGCCGAGTGGACGTCGACGCGGGC
>CAMFLL010000258.1 GCA_945957405.1 uncultured Mycolicibacterium sp.
TGTCACTCCTGGTGGTTGTCGGTGGCTGGTGGATTGGTGTTCACCACTGTGCACCGATCTCCTCGCGTTGTACAGTGCTGCTGAACAAAATTCGGCAATGACTGTTGCGGAACTCACACTCGACATCCATACTAAACGAAATGATCGTTGCAGAATGTCTCCGCCCGAGTGCCTCTGCAATCTCAGAAGAGGAATCCCCATGACGAAGATGCAGCCGCCCTTGGCGGACAACGTGAACGAGGAGCCGGTGATAAGCCCGGGCACGGCTCCCGCGCTACGCGCCAGTCAGTCCACAGTGCCGAGTCCGCGGCGGCGATCCCGGTGGGCGTCGATGGCATCGAGCACGGAGTTCCAGCTCCTGATCGGGTTGGTGGCGTTGACCGCGATCTACGCGGTGCTGTATCCCGACACATTCGCCACCACCCAGAACTTCACCAACATGGCCGTAGTCGCGGGCATCCTGCTGGTCGTGGCAATCGGGCAGACGATTGCGCTGCTCGTCGGCGGCTTCGACCTCTCGGTGTCGGCCAACATGGGGTTCGTCAGCGTCCTGGTCGCTCTGAACCTGATCGGCGGTCGCAGCATTGCGATCAGCATCGCCATAGCGCTGGTGGCCGGCGCCGTGGTGGGCCTGGTCAACGGCATCATGATCGCGATCCTCAAGATCACGCCGTTCGTCGCCACGTTGGGAACGTTGACATTCCTCGGTGGCTACACCAATCTGCTGAGCAACGGACAATCGGTGCCGGGCCTGCCCGCGGAGTTCCGTTACTTCGGCGGCGGCAACTGGGGTCCGTTGCCCTCGGCGCTGTGCATCGCCGTCGTGGTGCTGATCATTGCGTGGGCCATCTTGTCGCGGACGCGTCTCGGGCTCTACATCTACGCAATCGGCGGTAGCCGCGAAACCGCGCGCACCGCCGGTGTTGTCGTCGCGCGGTACGAACTGCTTGCCTACGTGCTCTGCGGTCTGTTCGCGGCGTTGGCCGGCGTGATGCTGGCATCGCGCGTGACGGTGGGGCAGGACAGCCTCGGTGCCGGTTACGACCTGCTGTCGATCGCGACGGCAGTCATCGGTGGTGTGGCGATCGGTGGAGGCACGGGAAAGCTCTCCGGAGTCGTACTGGGTGTCGCGACACTGGTCGTCCTGACCACCGGACTGGACATCGCCGGCCTGAGTCCGTTCATCAAGCAGATGGTCACTGGCGTGATCCTGATCGTGGCGGTGCTGGTCGCCAAGATGCGCGACTTCGACCTGAGCGCCCTGCTCCGTATCCGTCGTCCCCATCATCCAACCCCGTCCCACTGAAAGCAGGTCAAGACGAATGCGTATTCACTCGCTCACCTCGCTGGTAGCAGCGACCATCACGGCGACCGCAGTCCTGTCAGGGTGTACGCCGCCGGCCAATGACAAGGGCGCCGGCGGTCAGCCTGCCGTCAAGACGCAGGCTCTGGACTGCGGACGCGATCTCAGCACCGACGACGTGCTGAATTATCCTGTCCCCAAGGCGAACAAGCCGTACCGGATCACGCTGCTCATGATTTCCCTGGCCGGGTACTACTACAACGGTGTGGTCTGGGGCGCAAAGCAGGCGGCCGAGCAGGCCGGCGTCGATCTCTCGGTCGTCGCCGCGCAAGGTTTCGCGACGGCTCCCGAGCAGATCACGCAGGCTGAGAACGCACTGACCCGTGGCACTGACGCCATCGTGCTCAACCCCGTCGACGTCAACGCCTCCGCGCCGATCGTCGACATGGCAAGCCAGCGCGGCGTGCCGACCATCGTGGTCGGCACCATGGTCAACACTGACAAGGCAGCCGGGCAGATCGTTCAAGACGACTACAAGCAGGGTCAGGCAGCGGCGGATGCGCTCGCCCAGCGACTTCCCAATGGCGGCAAGGGGATCTTGATGGCCGGGCCCGCCAATGCGACGTGGGCGGTCGGACGCGCAACGGGATTCCAGGACCGGCTCAAGGAGAAATACCCGAACCTGACGATCTCTTCGACTGTCAATTCCAACGTGGACCCGGGCGAGGGATTGGCGAAGTTCACCAACGCCACCTCGTCGACTCCGCAGGTTGACTGGATTTACACCGCTACCAACCTCCTGTTGCCGCCGGCGTCCATCCCGGCGCAGTACAAGAAGGCCGTTCTCGTGGCGGGTGGGCTCGATCCATCGACTCATGATGCCGTCGCATCAGGAGAAGCGGCGGTCATCCCGGATTGGCCGGTCAACGTGGGCTACATCGGGATAGCCGAGGCGGTGAACACCCTCAACGGCACACCGGCAGGCAAGCTCACCTGCCTCCCGAGTCCTGTGGTGAGCGCAGATGAGCTCGATACCCCGTTGGGACAGAAGCAGTTCTATCCCTGGAAAGTGAGTTGAACCGGTGGTTGAGCCGACGCACGTCGTGGTCCCGGACACACCGGTAGGCGCGTCTGCGCACCCCGCCGTCGAGTTGAATGCGATCACCAAGACGTTTCCGGGGGTCCGCGCCCTCGCCGACGTCAGTCTTTCGATTCGGCCCGGCGAAGTCCACGCACTGCTCGGTGAGAACGGCGCCGGAAAGTCCACTCTCATCAAGGTTCTCACGGGAATCTACAGGCCCGATCGCGGTCAGATCGTCATTGGGGGAACTGAGGTCGCCGCGACCGATCCGCGGCATGCACGTGCGCTGGGCATCGCGCTGGTACCGCAGGACATCCTGGCGGTCCCGGACATGCCGATCGGGCGCAGCATCCTGCTCGGTGACGAGGCCGCGTTGACGCGCCGGGTATCGCTGTCGGACTCCGACCGGCGACGGGCCAGTGCGGCGCTCCATCGGGTCAGCGCCGACTTCGATCCCGACCGACTCGCGAAGGACTGTACCGTCCAGCAATTGCGGCTGGCGCAACTCGCCAGGGCGCTGGCCGGCGACTGCAAGGTCCTGGTCCTCGACGAACCGACTGCCGCGCTCAATGAACACGACTCCGAGGTGCTTCTTGCGCGCGTCGAAGCCGCCCGAGACGCCGGGGCCGCCGTCCTCTACGTCACTCATCGGCTCAGCGAGGTCATGCGCATCGCGGACCGCGTGACCGTGCTCAGGGATGGCGCCGTGGTGGGCGCCTTCGGGCGTGAACAGATCGACCGAGAGACGATCATCGGGCTACTCACCAAAGGCGGGACCAGCACCGACATCGACGGTCGCAGCTTCACTCCAGCGGCCGAACGACGCTCCGAGGTGCCGGTGCTGCGAGCTGTCGACATCGCCGACAAGGATCGGGTGCGTGGAGTGAACCTGGAGGTGTGCGCCGGCCAAATCGTCGGCGTCGCAGGTACTCAGGGATCTGGGCACGGACAACTCGCCAAAATCCTCGGTGGACTCAGCCGCGCAGACGGCTATCTGGAAGTCGACGGCCGCCCACACCGACTCGACCGGCGTGGGACGACGTTCCGCCGCGGTGTCGTGGTGGTGCCAGGTGATCGGCGAAATGCCGGTATCGTCGGCACGCTGTCGATCAAAGACAATATCGCGTTGAGTTCACGGATCCGCGCGAGCTCACGGCGGATGGGTCTGCGCTGGCATCGCCGGGAGCGCGACATGGCCGTCGAATATCTGGACAAATTGTCCATCCGGCCGCGCAACATCAACGCGTGTGTCGGCCAACTCAGTGGTGGCAACCAGCAGAAGGTGGCCATCGCGCGGGCGCTGGAGGGTAAGCCGCGCATTCTGGTCGTCGAGGAACCGACGCAGGGTATCGACATCAATGCCAAGGCCGAAGTACGAACGCTGCTTCGGCAATTCGCCAGTCAGGGCGGCGCCGTGGTGGTGCTCACAAGCGAATTCGAGGAACTGATCGGACTCGCCGACCGCACCTACGTCATGTGCGCGGGTCGCGTCACCGGCATTCTCGAGTCGGACGAGACGACGTATCGCAACATCCTGCACCACGCAATCGGCTAGGTGGCGTGCTCTTTCGAGGGGAAGGTGGTAATCATGGAACCGGTAGTGCTCATCGTGAATCTGAAGTTGAAGTGCGGCCGCGAATCCGAGTTCGCGCAGGAGCTCCGCGACATTCTCGAGCAGGTTCGTCGAGAGCCTGCGTGTGTCTCGATCACCGGGCATCAAAACCCAGATGACCCAACATCCTTCATGCTCATCGAAGTGTGGCGGAGTCGCGAGGAATTCGACGAATTCGAAACGGGTCGGCCCTATCTTCAGGACTACATGCGACGGGTCACGCCGATGTGGTCTCAGCCGCGCGAGATGCTCTTCTATCAGATCGTAGCCTGACCATCACGGTCGCGGATCGAGCTGTCGACGTCTTCGGTAGGGAGAAAAACCGTTGAAGTCAATGGGACTGAGGTCTCGAGCGCACCGGTCGCGGGCGAGTTGCTGTTGCATTTCCTGCGGAACCGACTCGGCCTCACCGGTACCAAGGGCGCCTGCGGGCGTGGTGAATGCGGCGCGTGCACCGTCCTGGTCGGCGACAACGCCGTGATGTCGTGCATCACGCTGGCGTTGGAAGTCGACGATGATGTCACGACGGTGGAGGGCCTGGCCGACTCCGCAAGCGATGTCGGCGAGGCCTTCGCCGACAACTTCGGCTTTCAGTGTGGGTACTGCACGTCGGGTCAGGTGGTGCGGGCCGAAGCATTGCTGAGAAAGCGCTTAGCGCTGAGCCGCGCAGACATCGTCGCGGCGATGAGCAGCAACATCTGCCGGTGCACGGGGTACACACAGATTTTCGATGCGGTGGAACAGGTGGCAGCAATTCGCGGCCTGGCGTCGGACCGCCGACACGACCATGAGCACGAAAGGGACGGCGATGTCGTTCATCGGTAAGAGGATTCGTCCGGTGGACTGGCGACAAAAGACCTCAGGTCAGTCGCGCTTCGTCTTGGACGACATCCCGGCCGGCGCGCTCTGGACCGCAATTGTCCGATCGCCGCACCCCCATGCCCGGATCAAATCGGTCGACATCGCCAAGGCGCGCGCTCTTCCGGGTGTGTGCGACGTCATCACAGGTGCCGACTTCTCCGGCGCTCGTTACGACGAGGGCACCGAACTCGCCGACCGGCACCCCCTGGCACGGGACAAGGTGAGGTTCATCGGTGACGAGGTAGCCGTCGTGGCCGCCGAAACGGCGGAGATCGCCCGCGAGGCTGCAGCTTTGGTCCGTGTGCGGTATCGCCGGCTGGAAGCGCCCACCACGGTCGCCGATGCGCTGCGTCCCGGCCAGGTCCGCTTGCATGACCGCGTCAGCGGAACCAACCGATCCACGCACATGAGTGGGACACACGGTGAGTTCGACGCAGCGGTGCAGTCCGCCGCTTACTCGGTCCACGGTGTCTTCCAGTATCCGCGCGTCGCTCAGGCCCCGATGGAACCATCGGCCTGTGTCGCGATCTGGGACCCGGACAGGCGGGTCATGGACCTGCGGTCGACCACCCAGTCTCCGCGCATAGTCACCGAGGTCGTCGCGGACATGCTCGGGTTGGAGCGCGGGCAGGTCATCTTCCGTGAGACGGCGGTCGGCGGTGGGTTCGGGGCGCGCTCGCGCACCTGTGAGTACGAAGTACTCACTGCGATGCTCAGCCTGCGCACGGGTCGCCCAGTGGTGACATCGCTGACCCGTGAGGAAGAGTTCACGGCGACCCGCTCGCGGCACGCCTTCACCACCGAACTGACCGGGTACGCAAGCGCCGACGGCCTGTTGTCGGCGTTTGATGCGCAGATCACCATGAACAACGGCGCCTACAATCTGAGCGGTCCGTTCGTGATGGCGGTCGCTCTTCACGGGTTGGGTGGCATGTACCGCCCCAGTGGAGTGCGCTGGGACGCGAAACTCATCGACACCGCGCTCGTTCCGGGCGGTCAGATGCGCGGGCTCGGTTATCCGCAAGTGGCGTTGGCGTCCGAAAGCCTCATCGATCAGCTCGCCGAAAAGGTCGGCGAGGATCCGCTCGACTACCGGACCCGTAACGCCAATTACGCGGGACAGAAAACGCTGGGCGGCGGTGAGATTGGCTCGTCGGGCCTGGTGGCATGCCTGGAAGCGGTAGGGGATGCCATCGAGTGGCGCCGCAAGAAGCGCGAGCGACGCCCGTTCCGGGGTGTGGGCGTGGCGGCGGGGATGCACGGCGCCGGCGACAACGGGGGCCGCGCCGACGCCAACCGTTCCGACGTCACCATCGACATCGATGAGTCGGGCAAGGTGCGGGTTCGATACGGGACGATCGACTTCGGGACGCATCAGCGGACCGTCCTGGTGCAGATTGCCGCCGAGCTGCTCGGTGTTCCTCTGCACGACGTCGAGATCATCCAGGCAGACACCGAACTCACACCGCATGAGTTGGGGCAATGGGGATCGCGGGGTACCTACTTCGGTGGCCATGCCGTCAAGCTGTGCGCCGAGCAGCTGGTGCAGCGGCTGTGTGACTTGGCGGAGCCGATGCTGGGGGAAGGCGTGGAGATCGTCGAGGGCTGCGTCATCGGCAGACATGGACGGATGCCGCTCGGTGACCTGATTCGGCACGACCCAGGCTTCAGCGACGGTGTGCTGTCGATGCACTCCAGTTTCGTCGAGCCGATCCTGAAGTTCGACCCGGAGAACCCGGTGATCGACGAGGTGTCCGGCACGTATTCGTTTGCGGCGCACGCCGCCGAGGTGGAAGTCGACCCTGCCACCGGCAAGATCTCGGTCACCGATTACGTCGCCGCCCACGACATCGGCCGGGCCATGAATCCTTCGGCCTGCGACGGCCAGATCATAGGTGCGGTCGTGATGGGACTCGGCGCCGTCCTCGGCGAGGAGCTGATCCACAAAGAGGGACGGCCGGTCAACCCCGCGTACCTGCACTATGCACTGCCCCGCGCCGCCGACGTGCCCGAAGTGCGACCGATACTCATCGAGGGGGCGACGGACAACGGCCCCTTCGGCGCCAAGAGTGTTGGTGAACTGCCGCTGGTACTGGCGGCCCCAGCAGTCCTGAACGCCGTCTACGACGCCACCGGGATCCGCTTCGATTCCCTGCCGTTGACCCCCGACAAGGTCCTGAAGGCGTTGCGAGACAAGGAAGGACGTGCTCCGCGCCGCTACCGGCTGTGGCGGCGACCCGAACGTTGGCAGATCGATCTGATGCGTCGCGCCTATCCGTTCGGCGTGCATGCCATCATGCATCGCCTGGGTCGGAAGGTCGCCCACAGGTACCACCCACCCGTCGCCGCGCCGGTATCGCACCCCGTGACCGCCGCCGACCTCGCCGCTGAGGCTGTGTCGGGACACACGGTCATGGGTGGCGGCACGGATCTGCGCCTTCAGATCCGGCAGGGCATACAGACTCCGAAAGCGTTTGCCTCGGTGCGCGCCGTACCGGAGATGCGAGTGCTGGATGACCTCAGTGACGGCGCGCTGTGGATCGGTGGCGCTGTCACACTGTCGGAGATCATCGACAGTCCGTCGACTCCGTCAGCCCTGAAAGAGGCGGCATCGAGCATCGCCTCTGAACAGATCCGCAATGTCGCAACTGTCGGCGGAAACCTGGTGCAAGCCAAACGATGCTGGTTCTTCCGTAACGGTTTCGACTGCTACAAACGTGCGGGCGTCACCGCACCGTGCTACGCCGTCACCGGTGACCATCGCTTCTATCACTCGGTGATAGATGCACATCGCTGCCAGGCGGTCACACCGTCGGACCTGGCGACCGTACTGACGGCGCTTGACGCCGAAGTGGTGCTCACCTCCACCGCCGGCGAGCGCATCGTGCCGATGGGTTCGTTGTACAAGGGTCCGGGCGAAACAGTGCTCCGCAGCGGAGAAGTGATCCGCGCGGTGCGTATCGGCGCGCTCGGGCGATCTCGATCCGCCCGTTTCCGGAAGCTCAATCTCTGGACCGGGGACTTCGCTGTGGTCTCGGTGGCAGTGGCCATAGGAGGAGCAACTGGTGACACCACTGCTCGTATGGTTTTCGGTGCGCTCGGGCCAAAGCCGTGGCGTGCCAAACGAACCGAACGGCTCATCGAAGACGGGGCATCACTGCCGGAAGTTCTCGCCGAACTCGACGAGGAACTGTCCGATCACGGGCATCCGTTGGCCAACAACGCCTGGAAGCTCGACGCCGCCCACGGGCTGGGAGGCCAAGCGGTGGGAGATGTCCTGACCCAGTGTGCCGAACATAAGGCAGGCGTCGGCCGGTTGTCGGTTGTGGGCGCCGCGTCTGGACCCGCCACATCGTCGAACATCATCTCGGAAGGGACTTTCTGAAGTGTCTGCTCACCATCTGGTACCTGACTCCATTCCGGACACCATGCGCGCCATGGTGCTTCATGAGGTCGGAGGCGCATTCACCCTGGAGTATCGCCCGGTGCCCAAGCCGGGGCGGGGCGAGGTACTCATCCGGGTCTTGGCAGTCGGGGCGGGTGTGACAAATGAACTGGCTCGTAACGGTGTGCTCGGTGGTTCAGTGCCACGTGTCCACGGCCACGAGTTCTCGGGGGTGATCGTCGACCTGGGATCGGAAGACGAGGGATGGTCTGTGGGGGACGTGGTGACCACCTCCTTCTACCACCTGTGCGGACGATGCCGTTGGTGTGCATCGGGACGGGAGACCCTGTGCGACGATTTCGGTGGCTTCATCGGGATCGCCAGCGATGGGGCATTCGCCGACTACACCACGATGCCCAGCGAGAACCTCGTGCGCATTCCCGACGGGGTTGACTTGCTGGGCGCCGGAATTGTCGGCGACGCGATTGCAACGCCGTATCACGTTGCGGCCGAGCGTCTCCGGATGCATCCCGGCGATGCCGTGGCCGTCATCGGCGGCGGTGGCGGACTGGGTGTACACATGCTTCAGATCATCCGCGCTTTCGGTGGCGTGGCGATCGCCGTGGAACGCGCAGCCGAGAAGGCCAACGCACTACGGGAACAGAACCTCGCGGACGCGGTGGTGATCCCTGACCGCGACGGAGCATGGGCCGAGTCCGCAACGGATGCAGCGGGGGGTCGTCTCGCCGGTGTCGTGGACACGGTGGGAAACGCACAGACCCTCGCCGAGGGGTACCGGGCGCTGGGTAAGGCTGGATCGCTCGTCGTGCTCGGACACGTTCCCGACACGATCCTGCCCGTCGATCCCGAACGTCTCCTGTTGGGAGAGTTGGTCGTCGCAGGGACGCGGTACGCAACGCGGGCCGAGATATCTCAGACGATGGACCTTGTCCGCCGCGGCCGGGTCGTCCCGATCGTGGGCGCCACGTACCCACTCGAATCGCTCAACGAGGCTCTGGACGCAGCGAAGGGGGAAAAGGTGTTCGGCCGCATCATCATCGACGTGGCGGGTGCTGAGAACTACCAGCAGCAGTCGAGGGGGGAGTAGGTGGGCGTGCGCCAATACATCGCGTCCTTGGGGACTCTCAGGACTGCGGCCAGGCGCGTGAGGCGGGTTCTCCTCTGCGGTGCTCCACACCGCGCGCCAGATCCTGGTCCATCGTGCCACCGGCGACGGCCCATCGAAGCCAACGTCGCTCAGGCCATCGCATGGGGTGCGCCTCTGTCGATCCTCGAAGACGACGAGTCCTGACAGCCCCGACCTGGTCGGGTGCTCAGGGTGCCGTTGGTAGGCAGCACGGCATCCCAGCAGGGGCTGGTTCTCGGCCGCATTGTCCATCCCGCTCGCGAGGTCGTATTCCGGTGCAGCGGAATACGACGATATGCCGGATCACGAGCGCCCTTCGTTTTGATTGACGGATAAGGTCTGGTAGTTCACTGGCGGTGAACAGTTGTATTTCGCTCGTCACCGCTCAGCAATGCCCGGCGCCCCACTCACCAGGAGAGCGACATTGGACGGGTCGGCTTTCAGAGCACCGGCCTCGATCTGCAGCGCCAACTCGACGGTGCGCTTGTTGCACGGCGCCTGGCGCCCATGGCTTTCCAGCACATCCACCACGTGACCGTTGATCTCGGCAACCTCTCCGCGGCGCCCCTTGCGCCAGTCCTGCAACACCGTGGTCAGCGTGTCGGGGAACGAGTACTCCTTCAACACGATGCCCAGCAGGTCCTCTGCATACTGGTCCGGGGCCGAGACGTCGCGGTCCTTCAGGTTCATGATCGGCACAAGCCGGCAGCCGTCGGCGAGCGTGGCCTGAACAGCCTCACGGCCACATTCGACCATGAAACGATGGACTTCCGGAATCGCGGCGGCCTGCGCCAACGGCAGATCGAGAATTGCCGACGGAACCAGTTCTCCTGCATTTGCAACGAGCTTCATCCATTTCGACGACCTGATGTCATCGGACAACTCGACCGTGCCCGCCGCTTCAAGGAGTCGCTGTACGGCGGCCGCTTTGTGTTGCTGTGCGGGGTCGACCGCGCCGACGGCGAACCACGAGTGTTCAGGGTCGTTCTGCCGGTTGACGATTCCGGGTTCGAACATGTTCGACGCCATCTCGATCACCGCACCGACCGTTCGGTGGGCGCCGACCACCGCCGCGATGTCGTCGATCGTCATCCCGTTCTGGAGTCCGACCATCACCCCGTCAGGTGCCAGCAGCGGTTTGGCGAGTTCGGCCGCCCAGCGAGTGTCGTACGCCTTGACCAGCACGAAGACCACGTCGAACGCATCACGCAATTCGGCCACCTCACACAGGTGAATGGCATGCACCTTCGTGACTTCGGTTCGCGTCGGCATCCGCACCTCGACACCGCGTTCGCGCATCGCCGCGACGTGGGCAGGCCATTGCTCGATGAACACGACTTCGTGGCCTGCGCGCACCAAATCGGCTCCGATTCCGGCTCCCTGCGCACCTGTGCCAACGACTGCGATCCTCGTCTGACGTGTCACCGCAAGACCCCTCCGGGTAGTAGGTTCTGTTCATCGAGACTATACACATGGTAAGCCGGACAGAACAGAGCTGAGCCTCGAGGTCCGAACTCCATCTATCGCGCCGGCGGCCGCCGTCGAGAACGGACGGATGCC
>CAMFLL010000259.1 GCA_945957405.1 uncultured Mycolicibacterium sp.
ACCCACGGGATCCCGAGGAGTTCGGCAGCCATTCCACCGCAGGCCGTGATGACGTCGGAGACCACCAGATCGGGGGCCAATTCCCGTAGCGGCGGCACGTTGAGGACTGCCATCCGCGCGGCGCGCTGGTGGATCTTGGCGCCCGCATCCCGGTCGTCGTCGAGCGCCTCCGGATCGAGGCCTAGCAGTTCGGCGGCTTTGACACCCGCAGCCCGGGCGGTGTCCAGCCACTCGACCCCGGTGAACAGCGTCGGGTCATCGCCTGCGGCCACGAACTTCTGGCACAGCGCGATGGCCGGGAACGCGTGACCAGGATCAGGACCGGCGACCACCGCGACACGCACCGCCACAGCCTGCCACATTACTGTGGAACGCATGACCGAGCAGATCGCGCCTGCCAGCACCGATACCAACGCCGTCGTCGTGCAGAACTTCCTGCACGCGCTGCGCGACAAGGATCTCGACGCCGCAGGCGACCTGCTCGACGACGCTCTGCTGTACGAGAACGTCGGCTACTCGCGACTGCGCGGCGCCAGGAAGACCATGAAGATCTTCGCCGGTCTGCAGCGCCCCAGCTTCGGATTCGACGTCCGGTTCCACAGCATCGCCGTCGACGGCAGCACCGTACACACCGAGCGCACCGACGCGCTGATCGTCGGGCCGGTGCGCAACAACTTCTGGGTGTGCGGTGTCTTCGAGGTGCGCGATGGCCGAATCACAGTGTGGCGCGACTACATCGACATCTGGGACATGACAAAGGGATTGGTCCGCGGGCTCGCCGCAGTCGCCGTCCCGTCACTGCAACGGAAGTTCTGATGGCGGCATCAGGGCCGGCTGGCCGCACCAAACCGACTGTGTGGCAGTACATCCGGTACTGCTACGGGCACCGGCTGCCGGACTCCATGCGCGAGTGGGTGCGCAACGACCTGGCCGGCAAAGGCGCCACGCGGCGGATGATGATCAGGGTCTTCATTCCGGCATTCCTCATCCTGCTGCCGTTGTGGTTCATCCCGACGACGCTGTACGTGCACCTGAGCATGACCGTGCCGATCCTGATCCCTTTCGTGTTCTTCTCGCACGCCCTCAACAAGGTGTGGCGTCGGCACATGCTGCGCCTGCACGGCCTGAGACCCGAGTTGGTCGACGAACTGTCGCGAAAGAAGAACGCGCACATCCACAACGCCTACGCCGAGCGTTACGGACCGCGCAGCGGCCCATCCTCGAGCCATGACGTCTGAGTCAGGCGCGCCGCAGCTGGCCCAGTTCGTCGAATGCCTGCGCCCAGCCGAGCAGGCGATCTGTGGCGTTGGTGAGCTCGTGCCGGTAGCGCTGCTGCGCCACCGGTGGCACCGTCATCCCACCGCCGTTAGCCGCTGACACCAATTGTGCTGCTGCGGTGACCATCTCGTTGTACTGGCGGACACCGCTTCCCAATTGCGCGGTGAAGGCGTTGATGGTGGGCACGAGGTGAGAACGAGAACTCGGGGTAGCAGCCACCGCGCGCTCCATCGACACCACTTCCGCCGCGGTGGACGCCATGGTCATCGTGGCCCGGTTGGCCGCATCGGTGAGTTCCCGGATCTCTTCTCCTGGTAACAGATTCCCGCGCTCCATCACACCCAGCAGCGAGAAGAACCCCCGCTCCGAGGCGCCCAGGGCGTACATCGAAGGACGCGCGGCCGACCCGTGCGGAGGCAGACGCCGAGTGCTGGCCGGGCGTTGCGCCGGCAGGGGCTCGGCTCGCAGCCAGCGGTAGCGCAGGAAGGCCAGGGTCGCCAGGAAGGCCGCACCGGCGGCGATCGGGGCTGGAATCAGCAGCGCCCAGGCGGGTGTGTTCCACACGGCCAGCAGCGCGGTGACCCCAGCCCAGAACACGGTCGCGACGCCGAAGAACACTCCCAGCCGCAGCGCCCACTTGCGCTTGCGCAACAGCCGCCCCCGCGGATCGGCGGCAACGCTGAGTCGGTGAGCGACGACGTCCGCTGCCTCACTGGCACCGTCAATCCCCCGTTGCAGTAGCGAGCGCCACGGTCGTGGTGCGGGCGTGACCGCCATCGATGTTCGTCCTTCTGCTGCTACTGGCTCAGCGGGTTCTCGGGAGCCGCGTCCTGCGCCGGGGCGGCCGGCGCTGCGGTCGGCGTGCCGGCGGAACCGGCGGGCAGCGAGTCGCCGCGCATGGATGCGCGGATCTGCTCCAACCGGGAATGCCCCGCCATCTGGACGCTGGCCTGCTGGACCTCCATCATTCGGCCCTGCACCGAGTTCTGCGCCAGCTCGGCCTCGCCCATCGCGTTCGCGTAGCGGCGCTCGATCTTGTCGCGGATCTCATCGAGGTTGGGGGTGTTGCCCGGCGCCGCGATCTCGGTCATGGACCGCAGCGACGCGCTGACCTGCTCCTGCATCTTGGCCTGCTCGAGCTGGCTCAGCAGCTTGGTGCGCTCCGCGATCTTCTGCTGGAGCACCATGGCGTTCTGCTCCACTGCCTTCTTGGCCTGAGCGGCGGCCTGCAGCGCTTGGTCGTGCAAGGTCTTCAGGTCTTCGACGCTCTGCTCGGCGGTGACCAGTTGCGCGGCGAACGCCTCGGCGGCGTTGTTGTATTCGGTGGCCTTGGCGGCATCGCCCGACGCGGCGGCCTGATCGGCCAGCGTGATCGCCTGGCGGACATTGGCCTGCAGTTTCTCGAGATCTGCGAGCTGGCGGTTCAGGCGCATCTCCAGCTGGCGCTGGTTACCGATCACCTGGGCGGCTTGTTGCGACAACGCCTGGTGCTGCCGCTGGGCTTCCTCGATAGCCTGCTGGATCTGCACCTTGGGGTCGGCGTGCTCATCGATCTTCGAGTTGAACAGCGCCATCAGGTAGCGCCACGCCTTAACGAACGGATTGGCCATGGGTTCATTCCGCCTTACGTTGTCGGTGTCTGCCGGACTGGTTCTGCGGTCCTCAATTTATCGGGTCGGGCAAGGCGGCCACAGTCCTATCAGGCCACCGCCATCACGATGCCGGCCTGCGCGGGAATGACCACCTTGGTCGTCGCGTCGATGTTAGTGGCGCCGGCCGTCACCAGTTCGGCACGCTCGCGGCGCGCCATCTGTTCCCCGGCATCCGTGAGCACCCGCGACAGCGGCACCTGCAGGGCCGAGCAGATGGCGCTGAGCAGCTCGCTGGACGCCTCCTTGCGGCCGCGCTCCACTTCGGAGAGATAACCGAGGCTCACACGTGCGGAATCGGACACTTCCCGCAGGGTGCGACCCTGAGTGGTGCGGGCGCGACGCAGCACGTCGCCGACGACCTCACGCAGCAAGAGCGTCATCGTGGTCTCCTTCGTCCAGATTTGGTCGCGCAGCCATAACCGGGTGGGCGCGTTCCCTAGGACAACGTCAGCGACGTTCAGATTGGTTCCCGGGTCGACCGACGGAAATCCCTGATCGCTGACACCAGGTAGTCCAGACCGGTCAGCACCGTCAGTACAACGGCAGCGATCATGACCACCCACGCCGTCGTGTGCCACACCTCAGGCCACGACCGCAGTGGGAGGATGAACAGGCCGATCGCCACGGCCTGGACCAGCGTCTTCAGCTTTCCGCCGCGGCTGGCGGGGATGACTCCCCGACGCAGCACCGCGAACCGCAGAACCGTGACGGCGATCTCCCGGACCACGATCACCACCGTGACCCACCAGGGCAGATCGCCGAGCATCGACAACCCGACGAGTGCCGAGCCGATCAGCAACTTGTCGGCGATCGGATCGGCGAGCTGACCGAATTCCGTGACCATGCCGTAGTTGCGCGCCAGCTGTCCGTCGAACCGGTCGGTGATCACGGCCACCGCGAACACGACGAACGCCGCGACGCGGCTTGCGATCTCGTGGCCGTCGCCGGTGAAGAGCACCAGCAGGAAGACGGGCACGAGCACGAGTCGAAGCGCCGTCAGCATGTTGGCGGCGTTGACCACCGAGGGGCGCGGGGCCGCTGGTGGAGTTTCAGGGTGCCCCGACACAGGCTCAGAGTATCGGGTGCCCCTTGGAAGCCGCGCAACAGATACTGTGCACCCGTGAACGAGCCGGATGTCATCGAGCCGAACGTGCGCCGTGCCCGCACCTCAGACGTACCGGCGATCAAGCGTCTCGTGGACACCTACGCAGGCAAGATACTGCTGGAAAAGAACCTGGTCACGCTGTATGAGGCGGTGCAGGAATTCTGGGTCGCCGAACGCGATGACGAGGTGGTCGGCTGTGGTGCCCTGCACGTGTTGTGGTCCGATCTCGGTGAGGTGCGCACCGTCGCGGTGGACCCCAAGGTGAAGGGCCAGGGTGTCGGACACGCAGTGGTGCAACGCCTCCTGGAAGTCGCGCAGGAACTGCAGTTGCAGAGGCTGTTCGTGCTGACCTTCGAGACCGACTTCTTCGGCCGCCACGGGTTCACCGAGATCGAGGGCACACCCGTGACCGCCGAGGTCTACGAGGAGATGTGCCGTTCCTATGACATCGGTGTCGCCGAATTCCTCGACCTGAGCTACGTCAAACCGAACATCCTGGGTAACACCCGTATGCTGCGGATTCTCTGACCCGGACGCAGCGAGTCTCTAAAAGTCCGGCTCGTCGTCGGTGTTGTTGCCGCCGCTCCTCACCTTCGCAAGCTCAGGTTTCGTCGTCGTCGGTGCCACCGCCGCTTGCGTCCGAGCCACCCCTGATCAACGCCAGCGTGCCGGCGAGTTCGTCGGGCTTCACCAGAACCTCGCGGGCCTTCGAGCCCTCGGAGGGACCGACGATGTTGCGGGTCTCCATGAGGTCCATCAGGCGACCCGCTTTCGCGAACCCAACGCGCAGCTTGCGCTGCAGCATAGACGTCGAGCCGAACTGACTGGACACCACCAGCTCGACGGCCTGGAGGAAGACGTCCATGTCGTCGCCGATGTCGGGATCGACATCGGTGCGCTCACCGGTGGGCTTCGCCGTGGTGACGCCGTCGGTGTACTCGGGTTCGGCCTGATCCTTGCATGCCTCGACGACGGCGTGGATCTCCTCATCGGTGATGAAGGCCCCCTGCAGGCGCACCGGCTTGTTGGCTCCCATCGGCAGGAACAGCCCGTCACCCATACCGATGAGCTTCTCCGCGCCCTGCTGGTCGAGGATCACGCGACTGTCGGTCAGCGACGACGTCGCGAACGCCAGCCGCGACGGCACGTTGGTCTTGATCAGACCGGTGACGACGTCCACCGACGGCCGCTGCGTGGCCAGCACCAGGTGGATACCGGCGGCGCGAGCCTTCTGCGTGATCCGGACGATGGCGTCTTCGACGTCGCGGGGCGCCGTCATCATCAGGTCGGCGAGCTCGTCGACGATCGCCAGAATGTAGGGGTATGGCTTGTATTCGCGGTTGCTGCCCAGGGGTGTGGTGATCTCGCCGGAGCGCACCTTCTCGTTGAAGACGTCGATGTGGCGGACCCGAGAGGCCTGCATGTCCTGGTACCGCTGTTCCATCTCCTCGACCAGCCACGCCAGCGCCGCCGCCGCCTTCTTGGGCTGGGTGATGATCGGCGTGATCAGATGCGGTATGCCTTCATAGGGCGTCAGTTCCACCATCTTCGGGTCGATCAGGATCATCCTGACCTCTTCCGGGGTCGCGCGGGCGAGCAACGAGACCAGCATCGAGTTGACGAAGCTCGACTTACCCGAACCGGTTGAGCCGGCGACGAGCAGATGCGGCATCTTCGCCAGATTGCACGAGATGAAGTCGCCTTCGATGTCCTTACCGAGACCGATCACCAGCGGATGATGGTCGCGACGGGTCGTCGGGGCGGTCAGCACATCGGCCAGCCGCACCATCTCACGATCGGTGTTGGGCACCTCAATGCCGACGGCCGACTTGCCGGGGATCGGCGCCAGCATGCGCACACTCTCGGTGGCCACCGCATAGGCGATGTTCCGGTGCAGCGCAGTGATTTTCTCGACCTTGACACCAGGGCCGAGTTCCACTTCGTAGCGCGTCACGGTCGGACCGCGGGTGCACCCGGTCACCGCGGCGTCGACCTTGAACTGTTGCAGCACCGAGGTGATGGAGTCGATCATCTGGTCATTGGCCGAGCTGCGCCGTTTCGGCGGATCGCCGGCCACGAGCAGTTCGAGGGACGGAAGTACGTAGGGCCCCTCGACCACACGGTCCATGGACAGTGTTTCCTGCTTGGATTCCTTGCGCCGCTTGGGCTTCGGTTGTACTGCAGGTTCGGGAACGGTAGGGGCGTCAGCGTCGTCGACGGGATAATTCTCCATCGGCGTCCCCGACGGCTTGCCGGTGGGCCACTGTTGCGGTTCGTCGGCGTAGGCCGCCGGGTCGTCGTAGTAACCGTCGGAGAAATCGTCCGAAAGCTGCTCGGCGCCATCGTCGTCGACGTAATCGTCGTCGTCGTAGTCGTCGTCGTAACCGCGCCGGAAGCCGTGTGTGCTGAACATTCGGTGCAGCGTGGCCGGCACCTCCCGAATGGTGGTGCCGGTCAGCAACAGCAGGCCGAAGAGGATGCCGATGAACAACAGAGGCGCGGCGATCCATTCGGTGAGCCCGTCGGAAAGGGGCCCGCCCAATGCGAACCCGACGAAGCCCGCTGCGCGCTGGCGTTCGACCGGGAGCTCGGGCGAACCCGCCCACAGGTGCCATAGCCCGAGCACCGGCAGGGCGATCATCGTCGCGCCCAGGATCAGTCGAGGGCGGGTCTCGGGGTTGGGTTCGGTGCGCATCAGCAAGACCGCGATCGCGCCGATGATCAACGGCAGGAGCACTACGGCGCCGCCGATCATGGTTCGGAGGCCTCCGTCGATCCAGGCGCCCACTGGGCGCGCCGCGTCGAACCACGAGCTGGCGGCGATCACCACGGCCAGACCGAGCAACGCAAGAGCAATGCCGTCGCGGCGATGCCCGGGGTCGATCTCACGTGCCCGACCGACCGACCGTGCCGTCGTTCCCGCACCGCGCGCCAACATCAGCCAGGTGGCCCGGGACGCCCGACCGACGGCCATCCCCGCCGTCGCGACCGGAGACACCTGACCCGCGGGTCGCCGAGCCGGCGGCTTCTTACGGCCCGCGGCCGGCCGCTTCGGCTTCGATCCGGCTTTTGACCTGCTCGTTTTGGCGCCGGATCGGGCAGCGGTCTTACTTGCCATGACGGCAAGCCTAGTCGCAGATGCCTCATCTGCACCATCCGCCACACTGGCCACTGCGCTGGGTAAATACCCTTTCGGCGGCTTTCTGTGGCCAAATTGTTACGGCCTCGCCGCGGGACAGTGATGCTCACATTGAATGTTTCGATGCCCAAATTGTGTTGGACCTGCATCAGTTGAAGCCCTAGATTCCGATGTGGGCGCATCAGGGGCGGTGCCGACCGTCATGAGCCCGAGGGAAAGGGAACCACATGTCTCCGCGAGTGACAGCCATGCGGGTCATCCCGGTGGCCGGCCATGACAGCATGCTGCTCAATCTCAGTGGCGCACACGCGCCATTCTTCACCCGCAATCTGGTGGTCCTGACCGATACGGACGGTAATACCGGAGTCGGCGAGGTGCCGGGCGGCGAGCCAATCCGCAAAACCCTGGAGGACGCCGCCGATCTGGTGATCGGACGCGAGATCGGTGGCCACCATGCCGTGCTCGCCGACATCCGTAGTGCGTTCGCCGATCGCGACGCCGGCGGTCGCGGAGCACAGACATTCGACCTGCGGGTGATGGTGCACGTTGTCACCGCCGTCGAGTCGGCCCTGCTCGACCTCCTGGGACAGCACCTCGGCGTCACCGTGGCGGCGCTCCTCGGCGACGGACAGCAGCGCAGCAAGGTGCCCGCGTTGGGTTACCTGTTCTTCGTAGGCGATCACAACCGAACCGACCTGCCCTACCGCACGGCCGCAGACGAGGACGACGGCGCCGACGACTGGCTGCGCGTCCGCCACGACGAGGCCCTGACACCGGAGGCTGTGGTGCGGCTGGCTGAGGCCGCGCAGGCGCGCTACGGTTTCTCCGATTTCAAGCTCAAAGGCGGCGTACTGCGCCCCGCGGATGAGGCCGCCGCCGTCACGGCACTGGCGCAGCGCTTCCCCGAGGCCCGAATCACGTTGGATCCCAACGGCGGATGGCTTCTGTCGGAGGCCGTCGAGATCTGCCGCGGGCTGACTGACGTGCTGGCCTACGCCGAAGACCCGGTTGGCGCAGAGCAAGGGTTCTCTGGACGCGAGGTGATGGCCGAGTTCAAACGGGCGACCGGGCTGCCGACCGCCACCAACATGATCGCCACCGACTGGCGCCAACTGGGTCACGCGATCCGCGCCGGCGCCGTGGACATTCCGCTGGCCGATCCGCACTTCTGGACCATGGCGGGCTCGGTTCGGGTGGCCCAGCTGTGCGATGCGTGGGGCCTGACCTGGGGATCCCACTCCAACAACCATTTCGATGTGTCCCTGGCGATGTTCACCCACGTCGCAGCGGCGGCCCCCGGCGAGATCACCGCGATCGACACCCATTGGATCTGGCAGGACGGTCAGCGGATCACCCGCGACCCCTTGGCCATTCGCGACGGTTTTCTGACGGTTCCCGATCGCGCAGGGCTCGGTGTGGAGTTGGACATGGATCGCGTCGAGGCGGCCCATGAGCTGTACCTGCGCGAAGGCCTCGGCAGCCGCGACGACGCCGCCGGTATGCAGTATTTGATTCCGGGGTGGAGTTTCGACGCGAAGATGCCTGCCCTCTGCCGGTGACGAAGCGGCGAGGCACGAGCCGTGAGGAACGGCAGCATCAACCCCGCCGGTGACGAAGCGGCGAGGCACGAGCCGTGAGGAACGGCAGCCCGCGATCTGACGGTTGCGGCGGACCAAGCGGGCGCTAGGGTGAATCCCGGTCGTTGCAACCACACCGGACGCTCATCGAGGAGTTCACCGCATGCCCATCGTCGTCGTCGCCACCTTGACCGCCAAACCTGAGTCCGTCGACACGGTGCGTGCGGCGTGTCAGGAAGCGATCGAGGCGGTACACGCCGAGCCGGGCTGCCAACTGTATGCGCTGAACGAGGCCAACGGAACATTCGTCTTCGTCGAGCAGTGGGCCGATGAGGAGGCGCTCAAGACGCACAGCACGGCTCCCGCCGTCGGGAAGCTGTTCGGCACCGTCGGCGAGCACCTCGACGGGGCACCCGACATCAAGATGTTGGCACCGGTGGTCGCCGGTGACCCCGCCAAGGGTCAGCTGCGCCCCTGATGGGTCACGCCGACGGCACCTTGCACGGGAAGACGGCGTTCATCACCGGCGCGGCCCGGGGGCAGGGTCGTGCGCACGCCGTCAAACTCGCTTCGGAGGGCGCCGACATCATCGCCGTCGACCTGTGCGACCAGATCGCATCGGTGCCCTATCCCATGGCCACCCCCGATGACCTTGCCGCAACCGTGAAACTGGTTGAAGAGATCGGCGCACGAATTGTGGCCGTGGAGGCCGATGTTCGCGATCGTGACGCACTCAAGACGGCGCTGCGGACCGGCACCGAGCAGTTGGGTGACCGCCTCGACATCGTGATCGCCAACGCCGGCATCGCTCCGATGGCCACCGAGAACGCGTGGCAGGACGTCATCGACGTCAACCTGACCGGCGTCTACAACACAGTCGACGTCACGATGAAGCCGATGGTCAAATTCGGCAACGGCGGCTCGATCGTGTTGACCAGCTCGGTGGCAGGACTGGTTGGGCTGGCATCCCCGATGGCCGGGTCGATCGGCTACGCGGCGGCCAAACACGGCATCGTCGGACTGATGCGGGTATACGCCAACCTCTTGGCACAGTTCAACATCCGCGTGAACTCGGTCCACCCCGCGGGCGTGAACACCCCGATGATCGACAACGACTTCATCAGGTCGTGGCTGGACGGGCTGGCACAGGAATCACAGGGCGGCCCCGACATGGGGAACGCACTGCCGGTGCAGATACTCGAACCCGAGGACATCGCCAACGCGGTCGCCTGGTTGGTGTCCGACGCGGGCCGCTACGTCACCGGCATCGCACTGCCGGTGGACGCGGGATACACCAACAAGCGCTGATGTCATCAAATCCGGTAGCGCAGACGGCCTTCGGGCCGATGGTGCTCGCAGCGATCGAGCACAACGAGGCGCCCGGCCGACGCCTGGTCGACGACGATCTGGCGGAATCGTTCCTACCCGCGCAACTGCGCGCGCTCGTGCGGGCCGCCCGGATCGGCCCGGTCCGCAAATCGGTGATGGCCCTCTCCGAACGATCCGGACCAGGACTGTGGGCCAGCATCGCCTGCCGGAAACGTTTCATCGACGAGCGACTGAGTGATCCCCTCAATGACGTTGGTGCCGTGGTCATTCTGGGCTCTGGGCTGGATACCAGGCCCTACCGCATCGCGCGGCACAGCAGCCTGCCGGTGTTCGAAGTCGACCAGAGGGTCAACATCGACCGCAAGGTCGAGGTGGTCAACCGCGTGATCGGTTCGGTGCCCGAATCGGTACGTCTGGTCGCAGTCGATTTCGAACATGACGATCTGATGGCCACGTTGCACCAGGCCGGCTACCGCGACGAGGGCAGGACACTGTTCATCTGGGAGGGCGTCACCCAGTACTTGAGCCGCGACGCCGTGCTGGCGACATTTGAGCAGATCCGGCAGTCACGCCCCGGGACACGACTGATCTTCACCTACGTCCGGCAGGATTTCATCGACGGCGTGAATCTCTATGACGCACAGGTGCTCTACAACAAGTTCAGCAAGCGACGCCAGATCTGGCAGACGGGCTTCGTACCCGAGCAGCTCGAGGAATTCCTGCGCGGGTATGACTGGCGGCTCATCGAGCAGGCCGGCCCGGGGTACTACCGCGACACTTACATCCGCCCGACCGGCCGCACCATCAGCGCCTCACCACTGGAGTGGACGGCAACCGCCATCAAGGCGTGA
>CAMFLL010000260.1 GCA_945957405.1 uncultured Mycolicibacterium sp.
AGGACGTCGACGGGGTGTCATGGATCGTGTACGAAGGTGACGCCGACACCGAACCGGTGTGGACCACGCGGCTGCGCGGCGCCGACGGCGGCACCCAGATTGCGATCACCGGTGCGGCTGGTACGGACGAGTTCCGTACGCTGGCCAGGGCGACGCAGACACAGCAACCGCTACCCGCGAAGTAGCGACGCTGGGCCCACGCGCCGAGGTGTACCGCCGCATGGGAAAGGGAGAGTCCTTGACAACACCGTCGAAAGCTCCGGAGGCTGATCTCACCGGCTGGACGTGCGCGCCGTTCACCGGCGGTGGCTACACCCACGACGTGTATCGCAAGGGCGAAGGGCCCGGTGTGGTCTTGATCCCGGAGATGCCCGGTCTTCATCCCGGCGTGCTCGCGTTGGGAAATCATTTGGTGGACAACGGTTTCACCGTCGCTGCGCCGTCACTGTTCGGCACGCCGGGGGCGCCTGCCGTCATCGCGCCAGCCTCGGTGCAGACCATGGTGCGGGGATGCATCACCAAAGAGTTCGCGGCGTTCGCCACCAACAAGAAGCGGCCCGTCGCCGAGTTTCTGCGGGCCCTGGCGCGCGACCTCAACGCCATGACACCGGGCAAAGGTGTCGGCGTCATCGGGCAGTGCTTCACCGGTGGATTCGCCCTGGCGGCCGCCGTCGACGACAGCGTGTTGGCGCCGGTGCTCAGCCAGCCGTCGATACCGGTCCCGCTGACCGCCAAGCACCGCCGCGATCCAGGGGTGTCCGACGGTGAGCTGAGGATCATCGAGAAGCGCGCGGCCGACGAGGGACTGTGCGCGCTTGGCCTGCGGTTCAGCGCGGACCGGATGGCGCCGGGGGAGCGTTTCGCCACCCTCAAGGCCCGCCTCGGCGACGCGTTCGAGGTGATCGAGATCAATTCCGCCCCCGGCAATCCCGACGGTCTGAGCCAGATGGCGCATTCGGTGCTGACCGATACGGTCCGCGAGGTCGACGGCAACCCCTCCTACGAGGCGCGCAAACGCGTCGTCGAATTCCTCAGGTCTCGGCTGGCTGGGTAGCCGGTTTCGGTTGCGGGGCCGCCTTTTTGAGCGGCCAGATCCGCTGCCACCAGGGCAGCTTGCCGTCCTTGTCCTCGCTTTTGACGTCCTCGTCGTTGACCGTCTCGAGTGGTTTGCCCTTGTAGACCGCGAGATAGACGCTGATGGTGGTGACGATGACGATCATCAGCACCGGGCCCAGCACGATGCCGACGAACCCGAACATGCCCAGGCCCGCGAACACCGACAGCAACATCAGGGCGGCGTTGAGGTGCGCGTTCTTGGGGACCAGCAACGGCCGTAGCACGTTGTCGATGTTCGTCACCACGATGATGTGGAACAGCGTCACGAACACCCCGCCGGCGACATTGCCGAACAATGCCATGCCGATGCCCAGCGGGATAGTGACGATGCCGCTGCCCAGTGGGATGAACGACAACGCCGTCAAGAAGATCACGAACATGAAGAAGCCGTCGTGGATGCCGCCGATGTAGATCGAGATCGCGCCGGCCACCCCCTGGCACACGGCGATGATGAACTGGCCGCGTACGGTTGCCGACACCATGGCGCCGACTTTCGCGAGGTAGATGTCGGACACCTGCTGCCCCAACGGGTTGAGGTCGCGGAACAGATTGAGCACCTTCTCGCCGTTGGTCAGCAGCGCCAGGAAGACGTACAGGAAGATGATCGCCGAGGTGAGCATGGCCGCGAGGCTGCCCACCGAGTCGCGCGCGAATCCGAGCGCGATCTGACCGGCGTTCTGGCCGACCTTGGCGATGGTGTCGCGGACCGAATCGGGCGTCAGCGTGATGTGCATGAACGGCACCCGGGCCAGCACCTCGTTGGTCGATGTGAGCAATCGCTCACCGAGGGCGGTGAGGTCGGTGCGGTCCATCCACTGGCTGATGCCGTCGACCATCTGACCGATCTGCAGCACGGCGAGGAAGATGATGCCCCCGAGCGGCACCGCCACCGTCGCGATGGCGGCCAGCAACGTGGCCGTGGCCGATAAGCCGGTGTTGAGCCGGCCCCGTAGCCGCTGGTAGAGCGGGTTGAACAGGTAGGCGAGCACCGCGGCGACCGCCATGAGCACCAGGTATCGGCGCAGGAAGTACGCGCCGAAGGCGAGAGCGATGACCGTCATGATGGCCAGCGCGCGTTTCTGCGTCGGCGTGAAATCGTCGAGCACGTGCCAATGGTATGGCTAATCGGGTCGTTGACCTGCGCGTGCCGCGGCGCCCGAATTATCTCGAAAAGATCACGAGCAGATCTCGAATGATTACGCATTCGGCGTGTAGTGCCCTTAAAGTGCTCCCGTGGGGCGACATGCATTACCCAAGCGCCGGCGGCGTTCGCCGGCGGTGGGCGCTGCCCTCGTCGCTCCCGTCGCGGCATTTCTGGCGGTGAGCGGCGACACTCATCTGGGCCACAAGCCCGTGGAAAGAACTGATGTGATCGCCGCAGCCGCGGTCGCACCGGTGCCCGCCCAGCTGCGGCCGGACACGCCGATCAGCGTGGTGCCCGCGGGCGCGGTCACCGCATCCCAGTGGCGCACGGTGCCCAGCCGACTGATCGAGGCATTGCCGGCCGGCCGGGCCTCGGAGCGCGGTCTACAGGTCAACACCATCATGGCGGCCCGCGCCGTCAGTGCGGCGTTCCCGGAGATCCTGACCATCGGCGGGGTGCGCCCGGACGCCCTCAAGTGGCATCCGCACGGGCTGGCGATCGACGTGATGATCCCTGATCCGTCGTCGGCGCACGGGATCGAGCTGGGCAACCAGATCGTGTCCTTCGTGCTCGACAATGCCGAGCGGCTGGGGCTGGAGAACATGATCTGGCGCGGGACGCTGTACTACCCGAGCGGACCGGCGGGCTCGGCGGCCGGTCATTATGACCACGTCCACATCGCCACCACCGGTGGCGGTTACCCGACCGGCGGCGAGACGTACTACCGCTAGTTCGCGCGAATTATCTTGTGCGCCAACGCACGCTCGCGCAGTGCGTCAGGTCTGGCCTGCCAGTTTCATCACATGCGCCTGGATGTCGGGATAGCGCTTGAGGTGGGCGCCACCGTTGATGTCGAGCACCTCGCCGGTGATCCACGAAGCCTTGGCCGAGCACAGGAACGCGACGGCGTCGGCGATGTCCTGCGGTGTACCGGTGCGGCCCAGCGCGGTGTTCTCGGTGTACTCCTCGATCACGCCGGGGACCAGCGTCGCCCCTTCGGTGAGCGGGGTGGCGACGAACCCCGGTGAGACTGCGTTGACGCGGATGCCGCGAGGCCCCAGTTCCAGGGCGGCGACTTCGGTCAGCATCGCCAGGCCGGCCTTGGCCGAGCAGTAGGCGCTCATCCCGATGGCGGGCTGGCGGGCGTTGAGCGAGGTCAACGACACGATGGTCCCGCCTTCGGGCAGCACGGGCGCCGCGTACTTGATCACCAGGAACGCGCCCGTCAGGCAGACGTCGACGACATCGCGGAAACTCTGGACGGGCAGGTCGGTGATGACACCGAAACCGCTGAAGCCCGCGCAATTGACCACGGTGTCGACGTCGGCGTGGTCGGCGAACAGGCGTCGCACCGAATCCTCGTCGGTGACCTCGACCGTGGCCGCGGTGTGTCGAGCACCGAGTTCGGCGGCGTGAGCGCGGGCCCCGTCGGCATTGCGATCGGCGAGTACCACGGCGCGACCGTCGGCCGCCAGCGTCTGCGCGATGGCCCAGCCCAGGCCCGACGCGGCCCCGATGACAATCGCCGTCATGCCGGGTTCGCCTCCGGCCGCGGATCGCCCCATTTGGCCGTCACGGCACCCCACGGATCGGCATGCGTGCCGGGCTTGTTGTGGTAGGCCGACCGACGCTCGAGCACCAGGTGCACCAACGGTGCGGCGACGCGGAACAGACCGCGCTTCCACCCGGCCCGGTCGGCGGTTTCACGCAAGATGTCCGGGAACGAGATGTTCTGGTAGCCAAGGACTTCCTGAGCTCTCGACGTGTCCATCCAGTCGGTCGCAAACCATTTCGTGGCGCTGGCGGGGTCGCCTTTGCGTCCCGGCGGGATCCCGCCGACCAATCCAAGGGCCGCAGCGGTGGCCGGTCCCACGTCGCCCTGCGTGAGGCGGTGGGTCTGGTCGTCGCCGCCGATCAGCAAGGTCTCGCCCAATGCCTTGCCGCCGGCGTCGCCCGCCGCGGCGGCGAACGCCCTGGCCACGTCGCGCACGTCGACGGTCTGGATGCGGCCGTCGGTGGGCAACAGGCCTTCGAAGAAGATGAAGTCCGGATTGATGTCGAAGCTGATCTCGGTGGTCAGCACCCCGCCGAGACGCAGGATCAGCCAGTCGAGATCCGACGCGCGCACCAGCGCCTCGGCCTCGACCTTGTGCGTGCCGTAGATGTCGTATGGGTTCACCGGGGTGTCGGCAGTGAGCAGGCCGTCGATCTGATGTGGATTGCGCGGGCCGTACACCGCGACGCTGGAGGCCAGGATGAAACGCGGTGGATTCGGCTGCCTGACAGCGGCCGCCAGCAGGTTGGCGGTGCCCTCGACGTTGACCTTGCGGGCCAGCTGGTGCCGGCTGTAGCAGTGCGGGGCGATGACGGCGGCCAGGTGGATGATCGCTGTCGGCGCGACCTCGCCGATCAGGGCGTCGACCGCCGCGGCGTCGGTGAGGTCGGCGTAGCGCACCTCGGCGCCGGCCATGGTGTCGGCCGCCTTGCGGTTGGCGGGGATGTCGAGATCGGTGGCCACCACGCACACACCGTCGGCGGCCAGCTGTGCAACCGTCGCTGAGCCGACCAGTCCGAAGGCCCCGGTGACCATGACCGTCATGCTTTCCCCTCGCCTGTCTGAAACGTGTTCCAGGGATCTTTACCCGACCGCAGTCTTCTATACCAGGTGGGTGCGCAAAGGTAGTGCCTTGTCCCTGTGGTGGTGGCAGAGTGAGGCATGTGACAGAAACACCGGCAGCGCCGGCGTCCGGTCGGGGGTTCGCGAAAGCCGCCAAATCGTTGGGGCGGCCCCGCTTTCGCGATGTGATCGCCGGGTTGGTGACTGGCCTCTTCTCGATACCGGAAGGCATGGCCTACGCCAGCATCGGAGGGTTCAATCCGGTTGCCGGGCTCTACTCGGGTGTCGTGTCGACGATCGTCGGGTCGGTGCTGGCCCGCACGGTGCTGATGGTGACCACGTTGACCAGTGCATTGGCATTGTCATCGCGCAGCGTGCTGACCGAAGCAGGTCTCGACCCCGCCGACCCGGCCAACGTCGCCGCCCTGGCGATCGTCGTCGGGATCGTGATGCTGGTGTTCGGGCTGCTGAAGTTCGGCTCCATCATGAACTTCGTCTCCAACGCCGTGATGACGGGATTCACCACCGGCATCGCCCTGCAGATCATCGCCGGAGTCATCAAGGATGCCACCGGCTATCGGCCCGACAGCAAGAACACCATCGGCAAGTTCATCGACGCGTTCGCCCATATCGGATCGTGGCAACTGGCGCCGTGCCTGGTCGCGTTGGCCACCGTCGCCGTGTGGGCGGTGTTCCACTTCATCAAACCGCTCGAGGCATTCGCGACACTGATCGCACTGGTGGTCGTCACCATCGCGGTGACGCTGATGCACACCGAGGTCGAGACCGTCGGCGACATTGCGTCCATTCCGAATGCGCTGCCACCGTTCGTGGTTCCGAATTTCGCTGCAATGCCTGAGCTTTTGGTCGGCGGGCTTGCGGTGGCTCTGGTCGGGCTGGCTCAGGCCGCCGGCATCTCAGCTGCGGTGCCCAATCCCGACGGCAGCAGGCCGAACACCTCGGGTGATTTCGTGTCGCAGGGCGCCGCGAACTTCGCCGGCGGATTCTTCGGCGCACTTCCGACCGGTGGCTCGCTGTCGCGCACGGGGGTTGCGGTTTCGGCGGGCGCACAGACGCGATGGGCAGGCATCTTCGCCGGTGTCTGGTTGGCGCTGCTGGTCTTGATCGCAGGTTCGGTGGCCGAGGTCATCCCCATGCCGGTGATCGGCGGCCTGATCCTGGTGATTGGCTTCGAGCTGATCACCGGGCGTTGGGCCGACATCAAGCTGGTGGTGCGGACGGCGCCGCTCTCGGCGGTCGCGATGCTGGTGACATTCCTTGCCACGACGCAGCTTCCGCTGCACACCGCGATCCTGATCGGTGCCATCACGTCGCTGGTGCTCTACTGCGTCAAGGCGTCTCAGTCGGCAGGGTTGGTGGCGCTGACACCAGCCGCGGACGGCGGCTGGAACCGCGCCGAGGTCCCCGACGTGTGTGCCAGCAACGACGTCACCGTCCTGCATTACGCGGGCATCGGCCTGTTCGCCGAGGTCCCCCGCATCGACGAGGAGTGGCCCGTCGTCGCCGACTCACACAACGCCGTCGTGGTGCTCAGTATGGCGGCACTTCCCGATGTGCCATCGTCGAAAGTCATCCACGCACTTCAGAAATGGGCGAGGAGCCTGCAGGACAACGGCGGTCGGCTCATCATCGCCGGGGTCAGCCCGGCCACGTACCAGGAGCTGAAGCGTGGCGGTATCGGCGACCTGCTGGGGCCTGACGGGATCGTCCCG
Source organism: uncultured Mycolicibacterium sp. (assembly GCA_945957405.1). Taxonomy (GTDB): domain Bacteria; phylum Actinomycetota; class Actinomycetes; order Mycobacteriales; family Mycobacteriaceae; genus Mycobacterium. The sequence continues at coordinate 6,611 of CAMFLL010000260.1, forward strand.
GCCAGCGTCGAGGTGTTCGGTGCGCTGAACGACGCCGTCGCTCGCGGGCGACGGTGGATCGCCGCGCAGGACTAGCCGCCTTTACCTTTCCTCGCCGAAACTGTAGTTCCAGTACGTATCGCCCGAGAGGGCCCGCGCAAAACCACAGTTTCGGCGAGAAGTATCAGTCCCGGGCGAACGCGGCCGCCGCCTCCTTCTCCAGGTCCAGGTACTGGTCATCGCCGACATCGATGCCGACGCCGAGGATCTTGCCGCCGGTGAACCTGAACCCGACGGGATAGTCGCGGCTGACCGGGTCGGCGCTGTCGAAGCCGACACAGAGCCCGTCACCGCAGAGCGTGAACGTGCCGAGCTGTGTGCGCATCGGCCCTTGCGCCACGACCTGGTCTCCCACATACAGTTTCGTGGTGCCGAGCGATTCGCCATGCTCGCCGGCACCCTCGCGGGTGAACTCGACGCCGAGCACCAACTGGCCGGACTGCAATTCGTCGGGTGAGACGAAGGTCTGCTCTGGTTTGATACCGAGGAAGTTGTAGACGTAGTGGAGCTTGCGATCCCTGATGAACAGCGTGTGCCCGCCGAATCGCGACCCCTGCGCAAAGATCACGCCCTGTGATTCCGGCGTCACCTCGACGTCGGCAAGGATCTTGTAGGACCGGCCGCGGATGTTGACGGCGACGGACTCGGGCACCGGCGTCGTGTCAGGGTAGTAGATGTAGCGCGAGCGGCGCGGCTCGCTCATCGGGCGCTGGATGGTGAGCAGCTCGACTGCGGCCCGGTCATCAAGGGGCAGAACGAAGTTGGTCTCGGCCTCCTCGAACCAGGCGGCGATGAGCTCCTGCAACTTCTCGGGGTGCTGATCGGCGAGGTCGTGCGCCTCGGCGCGGTCCTCGTCAACATGGTAGAGCTCCCAGCGGTCCTGGTCGAAGTGGCCTTTGCCGCTGATCGGGGCATGGATGGCGGCGGCCTTCCAGCCGTCCTGCCAGATGCCGCGGGTGCCGAGCATGGCGTAGTACTGCCGTTTCTTCGCCGTCGGTGTGTGTGCGTCGTCGAAGCTGTAGCGCATCGACACCCCGCTGAGCGGGTATTGATCAACGCCGCGATACACCGTGGGCATCTCCAGGCCGACGGCGTCGAGGATGGTCGGCACGATGTCGGTGCTGTGGTGGTACTGGTGGCGCATCTCGCCCTTGGCCTTGATGCCGTTGGGCCAGTGGATGATCATCGGGTCACAGGTGCCGCCGGCGAACTGTGCGTAGCGCTTGAACATCTGGAACGGGGCCGAGAACGCCGCCGCCCAGCCGGTCGGATAATGGTTGTAGGCGTCGGGCCCGCCGAGGGTGTCCAGGTGCGCGAGGTTCTCCGCGAGATCGTCTGGATAGCCGTTGAAGAACTTGTTCTCGTTCACCGAGCCGTTGGCGGTGCCTTCGCCCGAGGCGCCGTTGTCGGCGCAGTAGAAGATCAGCGTGTTGTCGAGTTGATTTGTGCGCTCGAGGAATTCGATGATCCGGCCGATCTGCGCGTCGGTGTATTCGGAGAACCCGGCGAACACCTCGGCCATCCGGCTGAAGAGCTTGCGCTCGTCGTCGTCGAGTTCGGCCCACGGGCGCACATGGTCGGCGGGGTTGGCCACGTCGTCGGGCATCGGGTTCAGGGGTGTCAGGTCGGTGCCCTCCGGGACGACGCCGCGTTCGATCATCCGCTGCAGGATCCAGTCACGGTAGGCCTCGTAACCGTCGTCGAACTTGCCCTTGTACTTGTCGATGTACTCCTGGGGAGCGTGGTGCGGGGCGTGGTTGGCTCCTGGGCAGAACCACATGAACCACGGCTTCGACGGCGCGACCGAGTGCTGGTCGCGCAGCATGGTGATCGCCTGATCGGCGAGGTCCTTTGACAGGTGATAGCCCTCTTCCGGTGTGGCGGGTGGTTCGATGAAGTGGTTGTCGACCACCAGATCCGGATACCACTGATTGGTCTCGCCGCCCAGGAAGCCGTAGAAGCGGTCGAAACCCTTGGACAGTGGCCACTCCGAACGGTTGCCGCACGCCGAGATGTCCTCCACCGGGACGTTGTGATTCTTACCGATCCAGTAGGTGGAAAACCCGTTGTCCTGCAACACCTGTCCGATCGTGGCGCACTCGGCGGGCAGGCGGCCGGCGGCGCCGGGGAAGCCGTCGGAGCCCTCGGTGATGGACGCGAAGCGGTTGACATGATGGTTGCGGCCGGTCAGGAATGTCGAGCGGGTCGGAGAGCAGAGCGCGGTGGTGTGCCATTGGGTGTAGGTCAGACCGTTGTCAGCCAGCCGATCCAGGGTCGGCATGTTGATCCGCCCGCCGTACGGTGACCACGACGCCTGCCCGGTGTCGTCGTAGAGGATCACCAGGACATTCGGTGCTCCCTCTGGCGCCTTCTTCAAGGTGTACGGCGCCCAGTCCGCGACCGAGTCCCGGACATCGAGCTTGATGACTCCGTTGAACGGTTGTGTCATTGCAATCCTCCCGACCATGTAGTTGTGTTGTTGAGACTAGTCCCGACTGATACATCTAAAGCCGATGTGGCTCATCCCGGTATCGACCATCTGAGGTCGGCGGGCGGCCGGCCGGTACCGCATGCAGTAGCTGTCGGCGCACAGGAATGAGCCACCTTTGATCACTTTGCGCGGGATCTTGAACTGCGGTTGGGCCGGATCGTAACTATCTGCGGCACAGCATGATTCGGCGCTGTGATCGGCGGCATACCAGTCAGTGGTCCATTCCCAGACGTTGCCGGCCATATCGTGCAGCCCGTAGCCGTTGGGCGCAAAGCTGCCCACGGGTTGCGTCTGGCCGTAGCCGGTGTCGGGCAGATACGGGAATTCGCCGTGCCAATAATTCGCCAGTCGTTGGCCGGGTTGTTCGGGTTCGTCACCCCAGGTATAGGCGGCGGCGAGTCCGCCCCGGGCGGCCACCTCCCACTGTGTCTCGGTGGGCAACTCCAACCTGGCCCACGCGGCGTAGGCCGCCGCGTCGTCGAAGGCGATGTGCACGACGGGATGGTCTTCCCGGTTCGTCAGGGACGACCGTGGCCCGCGGGGGTGGTTCCAGCAGGCGCCGGGCGTCCACGCCCACCACTGGCTCAGGTGCGCGAGGTCCACCGGGCCGGGTGTGCGACGGAACACCATGGACCCCGGTTGCAGGTTCTCCGGTGGCGCGCCGGGATAGTCGGCGGCATTCAGCGGACGTTCGGCGACGGTGGTGTAACCGGTCTCGGCGACGAACTGCGCGAACTGGCCGTTCGTCACCTGCCGGCGTTGGATCCGGAACCCGTCGACGCGCACCTCGCGGGCCGGCGCCTCCTCGGGGTAGTGGTGATCGGAGCCGATGACGGCGGTCTGCGGCGGGATCCACACCATGTCGTCGTGGGTCAACGGCTCATTTCCACGTCGAGACTGCGGTGAGTGCGCCATATCGTCCAGAATCCCGCACCCACGGCAGTTTCGGCGGAGGTGAGGTCAGGTGCTGAAGACATTCGCCCAGTCGTTCTTGATGCTGGCCACCGACCAGCCGTTGGCCTTGGCCAGGTCCAGCGCCTTCTCCGCGCCTGCGACATAGTCGAATTCGCGCTCGGCATCATCGTGCTTGACCAGCAGTGACATCGACACCCCGGCGCCGGCATCGGCGTACTGCAGCATCTCGATGTCGCCGTTCGAGTTGCCCGCCGCGAAGATGGGTCGACGTCCCGTGCGGCCCCAGATCCGCACCGGCTTCACCGGTCCGTCGTTGAGGAACTCAGGCTGCGCCGTCGTCACCAGATGGCCATCCTGGAAGGTCACCCCCACCGAACTACCCACGACCCGCTCGGGGGGCACGCCGTACATGGGCCACGTGATCGGACGCATGAAGTCGCGTCCGCCGCCGGAGACGATGTAGTTCGTGAACCCTGAGGCCTCCAGGTAGCGGAGCAGCTCGACCATGGGCAGGTAACCGCACTGGGTGTACGGCCGACCGAGCGTCGGATGCTTCGCGTCGGCGAAGAACGCGGCGACCCGCGCGGCGTGCTCCTCGGTGGTGAGGCCCGAGTAGGCCGACAAGATGCCTCCGGCAAGCACTTTCAACTCGGAGTCATCGCCCTGGTAATGCTTGGTCACGACGTCGCCGAACCACTTCAGATCACCTTCGGCGGCGGCCTTGTACGGCTGCTCGGCGGCCAGCGCCGGGTCGGCCGCTGCCTGCTCGGCGAGCCTGCGGACGAGGAAGTCCAGCTGAATGTAGGCCGG
>CAMFLL010000261.1 GCA_945957405.1 uncultured Mycolicibacterium sp.
GCCTTGTAGCCCAGGGTCGAGGGATAGGCACCGTGCTCGATCATGTACTCGTGCGCCACCCGGTCGAGGTGGTCGGTGGTCACACCCGGAGCCACGGCCCGCCCCGCTGCCGCCAGGGCGCCGGCGGCGATCCGCCCCGCGACCCGCATCTTCTCGATCACCTCGGGTGTCTGCACCCACGGTTCGGTGCCCTCGCGCACGGTGGGCTGCCACGCGTATTCGGGCCGCGGAATCGATTTCGGCACCGGCAGCGTCGGGGCAAGCTCGCCAGGTTCGAGGGCGGTACGCACGGGCATGCCCCTCAGCCTAGCCGGGCCGTTCGCGCCGGCCATATCGTGCGGGAATGTGCCGGTCTCCGGCCGCGGAATCACGTTGCGGGACAGGCCCGCCGAGGGCGTCGTCAGCCGCGGCGCAGCCAGGACTTACGGCGGGGTCCCCGAATGTCGACCGAGCCCCACATCACCCGGCCGGTGAGGATGACGTGCGGGCGGCCTTCCGCCGGCGCGTCGGTGCGGTGGTCATGGGCGCTGCCGACGATCACCTCGACATCGTCGATCGACGCGCTGGCACCGTCGGGCAACCGCAGGTCCAGGGATCCGAATTTGAGGTCGAGTTCGATGACGGCGATGGGGCCCGCAAATTTGGCCCTGGTCAGATCGAGATCCACCGAGCCCATGCGGCGGAACAACGCCAGGCGCGTCGGCACCGTCCACAAGCCCTGACGTTTGAGGGAACCCATCACTCCGCGCAGTTCGACGCGGTCGGTGGCCGATGTCACGATGGCGCCGGGGCCGGGCAGGTCGTCGACCAGGATGTCGAGTTCGGCCCGCATCCGCGCCACCGAAACCTGGCCGGAGCGCTCCTCGAACTCCTCGATGTCGATCAAGCCCAGCGCGACGGCGTTGTGCAGGCGCCGCAGCGTCCCGTTGCGGTCGGCATCGGAAATCCGCAGCGCGGCAGTGTGCTCGATTTCGGTCATGACGGGTCCAATCTACCGCCGTGTCCGCGCCCGGCGCCTGCACCCGCGATGCTGGTCAATCAGGTGAGGTAGCCGTCGGGCATGCTGTCGAACATCTGCTTGGTCATCCGCACCGCATATTCCGAACTACCGCCGCCGACGATCAGCGCCGCGAACGCCATATCGCCGCGATATCCCGCGAACCACGCGTGCGAACCGCCCTCGAACTCCGCCTCACCGGTCTTCCCGTGCACGTCGCCGTAGCCGTTGAGGTCCTTGGCCGTGCCGTTGGTGACCACCATCCGCATCATCGAGCGCAGGCCGTCGAGCATCGGCGGGCTGATCTGCGTCGCGTCACCGGCGATCTGGGTGTGGCGACCCACGATCAACTGCGGGACCGGTGTCTTGCCCGCGGCGACGGTGGCCGCCGCCAGCGCCATGCCGAACGGGCTGACCAGCACCTTGCCCTGGCCGAAGCCGTCCTCGGTGCGTTCGGCCAGGTCGACCGTCGGGGGCACCGTGCCTGACACCGTGGTGATGCCGTCGATGACGTAGTCGGGTCCGATGCCGTACTGCGCGGCGGCCTGGGTCAGCGCCCGGGGCGGCATCCGGCTCGCCAGTTCGGCGAACGTCGTGTTGCACGAGTTCGCGAACGCCTTGGCCAGCGGCACCGTGCCGAGGTCGAACCGGTCGTAGTTCGGGATGGTGCGCTGCCCGATGTCGATGGTGCCGGGGCACCCGAGCAGTGTGTTCGGCGTCGCCATGTTGCGGTCGATCGCGGCGCCGGCGGTGACGATCTTGAAGGTCGACCCGGGCGGGTAGAGACCCATGGTGGCCACGGGCCCGTCGGCGTCGGCCGCGGCATTCTGCGCGACGGCCAGGATGTCGCCGGTCGACGGTTTGATCACGACCAGCATGGCCTTGCGGCCCTGCCCGTTGACGGCGCGCTGGGCGGCGTCCTGGACGGCACGGTCGAGGGTGATGGACACCGACGGCGCGGGTGCGGGATCCACCTCGTTGAGCACGTCGACATCCACACCGTTCTGGTTGGCGCTGACCACGCGCCAGCCCGCCTCCCCGTCCAGGTCGTTGACGACGGCCTTCTTGACCTGGCTGACGATGTCCGGCGCGAATCCCGGGTCGGTCGGCAGCAGGTCGGCCTGCGGTGTCACCACCACGCCGGGCAGACCCGCGATCGCCGGTGCGACCCGGTCATTGTCGTCCTTGTTCAGTGTGACGAGATTCATCCGGGTACCCGAACCGCTGGCCTGTTCGGCGAGCCGTTGCGGATCCAGGGTGTTGTCGAAGGGACGCAGTGCGTCGACGACGGCCCGCGCGGTGGGCATCAGCGCGGCGCCGGCCTCGCGGGCGTCGAGAGAATAGTTGTAGAGGTTGCCGGGTACCAGGACGTCGGTGCCGCCCAGCTCGTTGACCGATGCCCGGCGCGGCGGGTCGGCGCGCAGTTCCAGCGTCTGGTGCTCACCCAACTTGGGATGCAAACCCGTTGCGGTCCAGCGGACTTCCCAGTGCCCCTCGTTGCGGACCATGTTCAGCTGACCCTCGTAGGTCCAGACCCGGTCCTTGGGCAGGTGCCACGTGTAGCGGTAGTTCACCGCGCCGGTGTCCTCGGTGTAGCGCGACCCGGTGATCTCGGTGTCGAGCTTGCGTGCCTGCAGTCCCGCCCACGAGGCGTTCATCGCGGCGCGGGCGTCGTCGGGACGATCCGTCAGGTCGGCGGCGCCGGTGGTGTCGCCGGTGGACAGCGCCGCGAAGAACCGCTCGGCGGCGGGTGTGGGCCCGTCGGGTCGCGGTGTGCACGCGGGCAGTGCGGCGGCGAGTAGCGCAGTCACCGCAACCGCTGTGACTCGTGTGACACTTGATCTAATTGTGACCATTGAGGCTGATGTTAGGACGCCTTGCGCTGATTACGAACGAGGCGCACCGTCGCAACCATCGAGAATCAATACGCGAGAACAAAACTCGGGTCGACCGGTTACCAGCTGTCCTTTCAGCGCTGAATCAGTCGAGCAGGACCGTCGCGAAGGTGCCGACCTGAGTGAAGCCGACCCGCTCATAGGCGGCCCGCGCCACCGTGTTGAACCCGTTGACGTACAGGCTCGCGATGCGGCCGCCGGCCACTACGGAGGCCGCCAGGGCGGCGGTACCGGCAGCCCCCAGCCCCTGCCCACGGCGGTCCGGATGCACCCAGACACCCTGGATCTGGCCGACGGCCGGTGACTGGGACCCGACCTCGGCCTTGAACACCACCTCGCCGTGCTCGAACCGGGCCCATGCGCGGCCCGCCGAGATCAGCCCCGCGATGCGGCGGCGATAGCCGCGACCGCCGTCGCCGATCCGCGGGTCGATACCGACCTCCCCGATGAACATGTCGACGGCCGCCACCAGGTAGGCGTCGAGTTGGTCGATGCGCACGCGGCGCACCATCGGATCGATGGCACACGTCGGCTGGCCGGCCAGTGCCAGCAGCGGTTGGTCTTCGCGGACGTCGCGGGCCGGACCCCACGCCGCCTGCAACCGGTCCCACATGGGGATCACACACTCCGCACGCCCCACCAGAGACGAGCAGCGCCTGGCCGAACTCATGGCCTTGTCGGCGAATGCGTGCATATCGTCGGCCGTGCCGCGCAGCGGAATCAGATTGGCACCGGCGTAACACAATGACTCATCGGCGTTGCGCCGGGTCCACAGTTCGCCGCCGATCGAGTGCGGATCGATGCCGTGGTCGGCGACGCGCGCGGCCACCATGCAGGCACCCACCGGGTCGGCGTCGAAGACACGGCTGACCGCGGTGACGTCGCGAACCACCGAGACCCGTCGTTCATCGACAAGGCGAAACAGCGGCGGAGCCGACATCGGGACTCGATCCTGGAACGGAAGACCGGTATTACCGAGTATCAGCTTACGGTTACGACGGGCGGACCGCTGGTAGTTCCCCCCTCGGCGCGCTCGTCGCCCATCTCCTCGGCGATCCGCATCGCCTCCTCGATCAATGTCTCCACGATCAGCGCTTCCGGCACGGTCTTGATGACCTCACCCTTGACGAAGATCTGCCCCTTGCCATTACCCGAGGCCACCCCGAGGTCGGCCTCGCGCGCTTCGCCCGGTCCATTGACCACACAACCCATGACCGCAACGCGCAGTGGCACTTCCATGCCCTCGAGGCCCGCGGTGACCTCGTTGGCCAGTGTGTAGACATCGACCTGAGCACGACCGCAGGACGGGCACGACACGATCTCGAGCCCGCGGGGCCGCAGGTTCAGCGATTCCAGGATCTGGTTGCCGACCTTGACCTCTTCGACCGGAGGCGCCGACAACGACACGCGGATGGTGTCACCGATGCCCTTGCTCAACAACGCGCCGAACGCGACCGCCGACTTGATGGTGCCCTGGAACGCCGGCCCGGCCTCGGTGACGCCGAGGTGCAGCGGGTAATCGCTTTGCGCGGCCAGCAGTTCGTAGGCGGCGACCATGATGACGGGGTCATTGTGCTTGACGCTGATCTTGATGTCGCCGAAGCCGTGTTCCTCGAACAGCGAGGCCTCCCACAGCGCCGACTCGACCAGCGCCTCGGGAGTGGCCTTGCCGTACTTCTCCATGAATCGCTTGTCGAGTGAACCGGCGTTGACGCCGATGCGGATCGGGATGCCAGCATCGCCTGCCGCCTTCGCTACTTCCTTGACCCGGCCGTCGAATTCCTTGATGTTGCCCGGATTGACGCGTACCGCAGGGCAACCCGCGTCGATCGCCGTAAAGATGTACTTGGGCTGAAAGTGGATATCGGGGATCACAGGAATCTTCGACTTCTTGACGATCACCGCCAACGCGTCAGCATCCTCCTGACGCGGACAGGCCACCCGAACGATGTCGCAACCCGACGCGGTCAATTCGGCGATCTGCTGCAACGTCGAGTTGATGTCGTGCGTCTTGGTGGTGCACATCGACTGAACGGCTATGGGATAGTCGCTGCCCACGCCGACGTCGCCGACCATGAGTTGGCGGGTCTTACGCCGAGGCGCCAAAGTGGGCGCAGGTGGCGCCGGCATCCCCAGACCGATGGTCATGATGTTCCCTTTTCTGTGGCTGTCGTACTTCGCCGTGGTGGTTGCCGTGGTGGTTGCCACGGTGGTTACTGAAAGAGCCGGATCGGGTTGACCAGGTCGGCGATGACCGTCAACGCCACGTATCCGAGGACCACCACCAAGACTACGTAGGTGGCGGGCATCAGTTTGAGGTAGTTGACCGGACCTGCGGCGACCTTGCCACGGGCCCTGCGCAGCAGGTTGCGGAGCTTTTCGAAGACGGCGACGGCGATGTGACCACCGTCGAACGGCAGCAGCGGCACGAGGTTCACGGCCCCGAGCACGAAATTCAGCTGTGCGAGGAACAGCCAGAAGGCCATCCACACGCCGTGGTCGACGGTGTCGCCACCGATGATGGAAGCGCCGACAACGCTGATCGGAGTGTCCATCGAGCGTTCGCCGCCGCCGATCGCGTGCACCAGCGCACCGATCTTGGTGGGGATGGCGATCAGCGCCTTTCCCAGTTCGACGGCAAGGTCACCGGTGAAGGCGAACGTCCCCGGGATCGCGGTGAGCGGGTTGTACGGCGTCAGCGTGCCCGCCGGGGTCTGGGCCACCCCGATGGCGCCGACGGTGGTCGGCTCATCGGAGTTGCCGATGTAACGCTGGATCCGGGTGACGTCGACCGTGGTGGTGAACTGGCGGCCGTCGCGGTCGACCACGAACGGCGTCGGCCCGTCGAGCTTGCGCACGACGGTGACCATGTCGTCGAACGTGCTCACCGGTGTGTCACCGACCTTGACGACGGTATCGCCGGCCTTGATCCCCGCCGCAGCCGCGGGCCCGGGCCCGGCGCCTTCACAGCTACCGGGTTTCTCCTTGCTGACATCCGATACGGCACAAGCAGTTTGGTAGACCGTGGCACTGGTGGTCGGATGCAGGTTCGGCAGACCCCAGACGACCGCGATGCCGTAGATCAGCACCAGGCCGATCACGAAGTTCATCGCGGGACCGGCGAACAGCACCGCGACACGCTTCCAGACCTTCTGCTTGTACATCGCGTACTTGCGGTCTTCAGGCGCGATCTCGTCGACCGAGGTCATGCCGGCGATATCGCAGAAGCCACCCAACGGGATGGCCTTGACGCCGTACTCGGTGTAGCCGAGCTGATTGGGTCGCTTGGTGGACCACAGGGTCGGACCGAACCCGACGAAGTAGCGCCGTACCTTCATCCCCGTGGCGCGCGCCACCCACATGTGACCGCATTCGTGCAGTGCCACCGAGACCAGAATGGCCAGGGCGAACAGCACGATGCCGATAACGAACATCATCGGGTTGGTAGAACCTCCTGTGCGGTACCGCGCGCAACACGTCGCAGGCTGCTTTGCGCCCGCTCCCGGGCCCAACGCTGCGCATCGAGTACATCGTCAACGGTAGCTGGTGAAACGACCCATCGGTCCGCGGCGTGCAGCACGTCACTGATCGTCTGCACGATCGCCGGGAACGAGATGCGTCCCTGCAGAAATGCTTCGGCGGCCTCTTCGTTGGCGGCGTTGTACACCGCGGTCATGCACCCGCCGGTCTGGCCGGCCGCTCTGGCCAGGTCGACCGCGGGAAAAACCTGGGCGTCCAGTGGCTCGAACTCCCAGGTCGAGGCCGTCGAGAAATCGCAGGCGAGCGCCGCCCCGGGCACCCGGTCCGGCCACCCCAGCGCAAGCGAGATCGGCAGCTTCATATCGGGCGGGCTCGCCTGGGCGATGGTGGAACCGTCGGCGAAGGTGACCATCGAATGCACGATCGACTGCGGGTGCACCACCACGTCGATGCGGTCGTAGTCGATTCCGAACAGCAGGTGGGTCTCGATGAGCTCGAGCCCCTTGTTCACCAGCGACGCCGAGTTCAGCGTGTTCATCGGCCCCATCGACCAGGTGGGATGGGCGCCGGCCTGCTCCGGGGTGACCGATTCGAGGTCAGCGGCGCTCCATCCGCGGAACGGGCCACCCGACGCAGTGAGCACCAACCGGTCGACCTCGTCGGCGCGTCCCGACCGCAGGCATTGCGCGAGTGCGGAGTGCTCCGAATCGACGGGCACGATCTGGCCCGGTTGGGCGGCGTCGAGCACCAGTGGGCCGCCGGCGATCAGCGATTCCTTGTTGGCCAATGCGAGCCGGGCGCCACGGTGCAGGGCGGTGAGCGTGGGTTGCAGTCCCAGTGCGCCGACGAGCGCGTTGAGCACGACGTCGGCGTCGGTGTCCTCGACGATGCGCGTGGCGGCTTCAGGGCCGGCGTAGGGCACGTCACCGAGGCGTTCGGCGGCCGCGGGGTCGGCGACGGCGATGTTGGTGACGCCCGTCTGCGCCCGTTGAGCGGCCAGGACGTCCAGACTGCCGCCACCGGCGGCCAAGCCCACCACCTCGAAACGGTCCGGGTTGGCCGCGATGACGTCCAACGCCTGGGTGCCGATCGAGCCGGTACTGCCCAGGATCAGGACTTTCAGCCGCCGCCCAGAGGGATCACAAACCACCCGACCATTGTGCCGCGACACCGGCCTTGACGAGAACACCCGCCGGTACCAGAATCCTACAACGTGTCGGAATTTCCTTCACTGCGTAGGAAAATCACCCTGGAGGGCTGTGTGAACGTGATCCGCATGAACGTGATCCGCCGTGTGACGGATTGGCTCGCCGTCCCGCACATCGAACCCGCAGAGGACTACGGCTTCTTCGGACCTGATTCGGTGACCTGGAAGGTGTGGAGCTACCCGACGTCGCTGTCGATCGGGTTCCAGCGCGCGGTCGTGATCGAGGAACTGGACCCCGCCCTGGTCGCCGCGGTCGACAAGACGCACGAGATCTACGCCCGGCCCCGGACCCGCTACGACCGCACACTGCGCTACTTCGCGATGGTGGCGTTCGACGACAGCCGGTCCACCACCAAGGCCGCCGACGTGCTGGTCAAGATCCACTCGAAGGCCGTCGGCGAAGACCCGGTGACCGGTCGGCACTACGACGCCAACGACCCTGATTCGCAGCTGTGGATCCACCTGACCGCCTGGCACTCGATTCTGATCGCGTACGAGAAGTACGGGCCCGGACCGTTGTCGGCCGACGAGGAGTCGCGGTACTGGGCGGAGTGTGCGCTGGCCGCCGAGTTGCAGACCTGCGACCCCGCCGCTGTCCCCCGCACCCGTGAGGGCGTCCGCGAGTACTTCGACCAGATGCGGCCGCAGTTGATCGGCTCCGACATCGCCAGGCAGGCCATGCGGCATCTGCTGCGCGCCGAAGTGATGCTGCCGGAGATGCCGCAGATCATGCGGCCCGCCACGCTGGTCGTCACCGCGTTCCTGCGCCGTGGCACGCTGGCCACCATGCCCCGCTGGATGCGCGCGATGGCCGGCCTGAGCACATCTCGCACGCTCGACGCGTTCACGGTGCTGCCACTGAAGGCCGGCTTCGCCACCCTCGCGGCCAGCACCCGCATGCAGTTGATGTTGCTGAAGCTGATCTCGCCCAATACCGTGCCGGTCGCGGCGCGGGCGCTGTGCGCCACGCCGCCGCTGCACCCCGTGATCACCACGCCCCGCCGCGCACAGGAACGGTTCGGCTACGCCGCCCCCTCGCAGGCACACCACGAACTGCGGGCCCGGCAGCGTGCACGCGTCTTCGGTGAGGGCATTGCGCCCAGCGACGAAGGCATCATCGAGTCCCAGCGAATTCTGGGCCCGGTCGGATAGAGGTACGCCATCCAGCACCAGCCACGCGGCAACACTCGCGCCGAGCACCTGGGACCGCAGCGCAGGCGGCCTCAGGTGCTCGACGCCGCCCTGGAGATCGCCGCCGAGCACGGCCTGGCCGGTGTCACCATGGCCGCGATCTCGGCACGGATGAAGGTCAGCCGACCGGTGATCTATGACTGCTACCCCAGCCGCGGCGACGTACTGGCCGCTCTGCTCGAGCGGGAGACCGACGTCGCGCTGACACGACTGCTGGCGATCCTGCCGCCGTTTCGGACCGATTCGGTGGAGCAGATGTTCGTCGACGGCTTCCGCTCGTTGCTCGCCGATGTCGGCGAGCGGCCCGCGTCGTGGCGGATCATCTTCGCCGACGATCCGGATCCCATTCTGGCCGAAGCTGTTTCGCGCGGTCGGGGGCAGGTTGCGGCTCAGGTCGAGGTGGTCATGCGGCCGCTGTTCGAGCGGCGCGGAGTCGACGACATCGAGCATGTCCTGGTGGCGTTGACCGAGGTTTTCGTCGGGATCTGCGAAGCAGCCGTTCGGATGATGCTCGACAGCCAGTCACCGTGGGATCCCGAGGTTCTGGCCGATATCGTCGGCCGCGCCGCCTATCGCGCCACGCGCGCCACCGCAACGAAAAAATGACGCAAATCTGACGTCATCCGAGTCCGCCCGTCCGCGAATGCGTCGGCCTCGAACTACTCGATGTGGGGCAGTTGGCGACCGCGGATCATCGCGTGGCGGTAACGTGTCGATCGCAGGACCGATCATACTTTTGTGCACCACAGCGATACTGTGCCGACGCCCGGCGGACCGGGCCGACAGTATCCCCAGACTGGCAGAGCAGTCCGGAACCCCCGACCCGGGCTGCTCTGCCTTTTGGCACCGAATTTGACTACCGCGCAAACGATCCGACCGGCATTCCCGTCGGTGTTTCCCTCCGCCGAGAACGGGGCAGGTTATAGCGATGTCCGATGTCACCAGGTTGCTGTGGTTCCGGCGAGATCTGCGCCTGCATGATCTGCCCGCGCTGTTGGACGCGGGGGCCGACGGCGCCGATGTGCTGGCCTGCTATGTGCTGGATCCGCGCCTGACATCGTCATCCGGGGCGCGCCGCCTGCAGTTCCTGTACGACTCACTGCGCGAGTTGAACGACGCGCTGGACGGCCGGTTACTGGTCACCCGGGGCCGACCGGAGACACGAATTCCGAACCTGGCCAAAGCAATCGGCGCATCCTCGGTCCACATTTCCGCCGATTTCACACCGTTCGGCGTGCGCCGTGACGACGCGGTCAAGGAGGCACTCGGGGATGTACCGCTCGAGGCCGGCGGGTCGCCGTACCTGGTCTCGCCCGGCCGCGTCACCAAGGACGACGGGGCGCCCTACAAGGTCTTCACGCCGTACTACCGGCGCTGGCTCGACCACGGGTGGCGTGGGCCCGCGAAAACGGGCGCCTCGACCGCGCGCTGGCTCGACCCCGCCGACATCTCCGATGTGGGCACGAACCTCGAGATACCCGATCCTGGGACGTCGTTGGACATTCCTGCCGGCGAGAAGGCCGCACGCAAGCGCTGGCGCCGGTTCGTCGATTCCGGGTTGGCGGATTACGCGGACTGCCGCAACCGGCCGGATCTGGACGGCACCAGTCGCATGTCGGCTTATCTGCACTTCGGCAACATCCACCCCAGGACGCTGGCCGCCGACCTGGCCGGTGACGCCGCTGGACCGAAAGCCTATCTGCGGGAGCTGGCGTTCCGGGATTTCTACGCCGCGGTGCTCGCGCAGTGGCCCCGCAGTTCGTGGTGGAATTTCAACTCCGACTTCGACGGCATCGAGGTCGATGACGGTGAGGATGCCGGACGGCTTTTCACCGCATGGAAGGAAGGGCGCACCGGCTTTCCGATGGTCGACGCCGGCATGCGCCAACTCCGCGAGACGGGCTTCATGCACAACCGCGTGCGCATGATCACCGCGTCGTTTCTGGTGAAGGACCTGCACCTGCCGTGGCAGTGGGGCGCGCGGTGGTTCCTCGATCAGTTGCTCGACGGCGACATGGCCAGCAATCAACACGGCTGGCAGTGGGCGGCGGGCTGCGGCACCGACGCCGCGCCGTACTTCCGGGTGTTCA
>CAMFLL010000262.1 GCA_945957405.1 uncultured Mycolicibacterium sp.
GTAAACGGCCGCCCCTCGGGGCGGCCGTTTTGCGTTGCGTCAGTTCCAGATCCGGACGCGCTCCTGCGGGTCGAGATACAGTTCGTCGTCCTGGTTGACGTCGAACGCGTCGTAGAACGCGTCCATGTTGCGGATGACGCCGTTGCAGCGGAACTCCGGCGGCGAGTGCGGGTCTACCGCAAGCCGCCGGATGGCTTCGGCGTCACGGGATTTGGTCCGCCACACCTGGGCCCAGCCGTAGAAGACGCGCTGCACGCCTGTTAGTGAGTCGATCACAGGCGCACCCTTCTTGCCCAGGGACAGCTGGTAGGCCAGCAGTGCGATCGACAGCCCGCCGAGATCGCCGATGTTCTCACCGACGGTGAAGGCACCGTTCACATGATGGCCTTCGGTGAGCGCCCGCGGGGTGAACGTGTCGTACTGGTCGATGAGTGCTTTTGTGCGCAAACCAAATTCGGAGCGGTCGGCGTCGGTCCACCAGTCGACCAGGTTGCCGTCGCCGTCGTACTTGGCGCCCTGATCATCGAAGCCGTGGCCGATCTCGTGCCCGATCACCGCGCCGATACCACCGTAGTTCGCCGCGTCATCGGCGTCGGCGTCGAAGAACGGCGGCTGCAGAATGGCCGCGGGGAAGACTATTTCATTCATGCCGGGGTTGTAGTAGGCGTTCACCGTCTGCGGTGTCATGAACCATTCGTCGCGATCGACCGGGCCGCCGAGCTTGGCCAGCTCGCGGTCGTACCCCACCTCGGACCCACGACGGTAATTGCCGTAGAGATCGTCACGGTCGACAACGAGCGCCGAATAATCGCGCCACCGCTTCGGATAACCGATCTTCGCAGTGAACTTGTCGAGCTTGGCCAGCGCCTTCTGCCGGGTCTCGGGCGTCATCCACTCCAGATCGCTGATGCTGACCCGGTACGCCTCACGGAGGTTGGCCACCAGGACGTCCATCCGGGCTTTGTGCTCCGGCGGGAAATGCCGCTCGACATAGAGCTTTCCCAGCGCATCACCCATCAGGCTCTCCACCAGGCTCACACCGCGCTTCCACCGTTCCCGGATCTGCTCGGTGCCGCTGAGCAGCCGCCCGTAGAACTCGAAATCCTCGGCCACCACGGCGTCGGTCAACATGCCCGCGCGTCCGTGGATGAGGCGCCACCGCGCCCAGTCCTTCCAGGTGTCGAGCTCTTCACTCGACCACCTGTCGGCGAAAGCGGTCAGGTAATCGGGTTGGCGCACAACGAGTTCGGCGGCCTTCTCGGGGGACCCGCCGAGAGCGGTGACCCAGCCGGCCCAGTCGAAACCGGGGGCCTCGGTGACCAGCTCGCCGAACCGCCGCAGGTTGTACGTCAGGTCGGCGTCGCGGCGTTTGACCACATCCCAGTGCGCGCCCGCCAGTTTGGTCTCGAGTTCGACGATGCGCGCCGCGGTGCCGGCATGGTCGTCCGCCGAGCCTCCGTACACCAGCGCAAACATCCGCGCGATGTGACCCGGGTACTGCGCCAGGATCTCGGCGTGCTGCGGATCGCGGAAGTAGGACTCGTCGGGCAGCCCGATCCCGGACTGGCTGACGTGTAGCAGGTAGCGGGAGGAGTTCTTCGAATCGGTGTCGACGTAGACGCCTGCGCCGCCGCCGACACCGCTGCGCTGCAGCGTGCCGATGACGGCCGCGAGGGCGTCGGCATCGGCGGCGTCGTCGATCATGCGGAGTTCGTCGAGCAGCGGCTGCACACCGCGGCTCTCGACGGTCTGCTCGTCCAGGAAGCTGGCGTAGAGGTCGCCGATCCGCTGCTGGTCGGTGCCGATGGGGGCGTGCGCGTCGGCGGCCTCGGCGATCAGGTCACGCACCTGCTCCTCGGCACGGTCGAACAGCGAGCGGAACGCGCCGTCGGTGGCCCGGTCGGCCGGGATGGCGTATTCGGTCAGCCAGCGCCCGTTGACGTGGCCGAACAGGTCGTCCTGGGGGCGGGAATGGTCATCGACGTGGCTCAGGTCCAGGCCCGAGCGGATTGCTTCTGCCGTCACTCCGCCATCCTTCCAGAAGGCTTGCAGCTGCCCGGCCCGGTCCAGCTTTGGGCGAACAGATCCGTCAGGCGGCCACCGGGGGACGAGGGCCGGTTGGGTGAGCCGGGTACCCTCACCGCCATGGCTGCGCCGGAGGAGAACCCGGAACTCGACGATGCCAGACACCAGGCGGCGGGCCCCGTCTTCTCGGCGTACGGGATCGGGTCGACGGTGTTCGCACTGATCGCGGTGGCCGCGGTGGTGCTGTGCGTGATGATCTGGTCGGGGCACCGCAACCAGTCCGAGGAGCTGAGCTACCGGACCCGCGTCCTGCAGACCGCCACCGACTGGACCGGTGTCCTGATCAACATGAATAAGGACAACGTTGACGCCAGCCTGCAGAAGTTGCACGACGGCACGGTCGGCGAGCTGAACGCCGACTTCGACGCCGCCGTCACCCCCTACCGCCAGGTGGTACAGACGCTGCAGTCGCGGACCACCGGCCAGATCCAGGCCGTCGCGTACGAGTCGGTCCATCACGACCTCGACACCGAGCCGGGTACGCCCCCTGCGCCCACTCTGCCGCCGGAGATGGCCTCGCGGACCGACACCGTCATCGTGATCGCGTCATCGGTCAGCGAGAACGTCGGCGGGAAACCGCAGACCGTCCGATGGAACCTGAGGCTGGGTGTCTCCGATGTCGACGGGCAGCTGTTCATCTCGCGGCTGGAGTCGATGCGATGAGAAACCTGTGGCGGGTGGTGGCGTTCGATATCGCCGGACCGCTGATCGCCATCGCAGCGCTGTTGGCGATCGGGCTGTTCCTGGACTGGCCGATCTGGTGGGTGTCGGTCTGCTCGATCCTGTGCGTGCTGATCGTGCAGGCGATGATCGTCGACTTCGTGTTGTGGCGCCGGGACCGTGTCACCGTGGGTACCGACGACGACGGACCCGGACTCCGGCTGGCCCTGTTCGGGCTGATGGCTGCGGCACTGGTGGCGGCCGTCATCATCGGCTACACCCGGCTGACGGTGCCCGATCAGCAGATGGACGCCGATGCCACCGAAGTGGTCAATCTGGCGGTCGCGGTATCAGAGGCGACCGCGACGTTCTCACCGCAGGATCCCTCGTCGTCGATCAACAGGGCCGCCGCCCTGATGGCGCCCGAGCAGGCCGAGGCGTTCAAATCGAATTTCGGCAAGTCGACCGAAGATCTTGCCCGCAAGAACATTTCGGCTCAGGCGCAAACCATCTCCGCGGGTGTCGAGGCGTTGGGCCCGTCAGCGGCGAGCGTGGCGGTGGTTTTGCGCGCGACGCAGAACGCGCCGGGTCAGCAGCCGAATCGGGCCGTGCTGGCGCTGCGTGTCGGGTTGGCCAAGACCGACGGGCGCTGGCTCGTGTACGACGTGGCCCCGGTCAACCCCTGACGCGTCGCCGCCGGGTCAGCGCATCAGATTGCGGTGGTCGACCTTGAGGCAGCGATCCATCACCATGCTGAGCCCCGCGGCCTCGGCGTCCCGGCGCACCTTTTCATCGCGGAGGCCGAGCTGCAGCCATAGCGTCTTGGGCTTCTGCGGCAGGGCCAGGACCGCAGCCAGCACGCCCGGCAGTTCCTCGCGGCGGCGGAAGACGTCGACGAGGTCCGGGATGACGGGCAGGTCGGCGAGGCTCGGATACACGCGCACGCCGTCGATGTCCTCGATCGTCGGGTTGACCGGATAGACGGTGTAGTCGCCTGTGGCGGCGAGGTAGCGGTACACCTCGTTACTGGGGCGCGACGGATTCGCCGATGCGCCGACGACCGCGATGGTCTTGGTGTCACGCAGGAGCTGTGTCAGGTCGATGTCTGCCGGCATGACCACGAGCATGACAGAGTGCGCTGACGGCCATGAATGCGGTGGCGATGTCGCGGTCGCAGTGGGGCTGATTGTCCTACCCTGCAACGGTATTCAGCGGCCTCGGCAGTCAGGTCAGATAGCTCAGCATCTGGTGGGCGAGTTCGTCGGGCCGGCTCAGCGAGACCAGATGACCGCCGGGGACGGTGTCGACCTCGAGCCCCAACCGGTCCCGGGTGACCCGGCGCTGGAACTCCAGTGGAAACAACCGGTCATCGCGGCCGGTGATCACCCGGGTCGCGACATCGGGCCAGGCCGTCAACGGCCACGGTTCCTCGAACGGGGTGTCCGATTGTTGCCGTTCGGGTGTCGCAAGCGCCTCGGCGCGGACGTCGTCGGGCACATCGTGGAAGAAGTCTTCGATCATGTCGAAGGTGTTGCGCCCCAGTCCGATCCGCTCGAACTGGGCGGCCATCGCCGCCTTCTGGCCGGTAGTCGCCCACCATTGGCCCGCCGATTCGCCTGGTCGCGGCACCATGGGGTTGACGAGGACGATCAGGTCCGCGGGTATCCGAGCGGCAATCAGGGGAGCGGTGAACGCGCCCATCGACTGGCCGACGATCACCAGCGGTGAATCGACCGCGCCCACGGCATCGATCGCCAGGTCGGTGTAGCCCGACAACCCCACCGAATCGTCATCCGCGGGTAGGTCGACGGCCACGACGCGGTGCCCGGCCGCTGTGAGCAACGGGGTCACTCGATGCCAGTACCAGGCCTCGCCGCCGGCGCCGGGGATCAGCAGGAATGTCGAGCCGGGTGAACTAGCCACCGGAGCGCTGGGCGCGCATCTTGGCGAAGCGATCCGACAGCCGGCGCATGCGGATCATCAGCGACGCGGGCGGGCTGACCCGACCCTCGAGGTAGATCGCCAGGTCGTTCGGCGGCACACCGATGCGGGACGCGAATTCCTGCTCGCTCAGACCCGACCGGCTGAGCAGCAACCGGACGTGTCGCGCGGCCTCGGCGCGTTCGTTGGCCTCGAGATGCTGACGGCTGCGCACCAGCACCTCGGAGAGTGCTTTGGCCACCCCGACCTCATCGGACTGCTCCAGCACCTCTTCGACCTGCCGCGCGGTGCGACCGAACGGATCCCGTTTGATGGCCACGACGATGCGCTGCCAGACAGTGATATCGCCCTCGCGCAACGCGGAGCGGATGGCCGAGGTCGGCCAGAACTCCACGGGTCTGTCTTGGGGCGGATGCTGATCGTGCTTCCGTCGCGGGGCGTTCGGGCGTGCACTGCCCGTGTCGCTCGCCGTCAACGTCACCTCGCCTCCTCCAGCATCGCCACTGCCACCGACAGGCACCGTCGCCTGATCTTCTCCCACTTCGCCTGGCCGTCTGGTCCGTCGAATTCGTCGTCCGCATCATCTGGCTGCGGGTCGGCGAGGCGGCGGACCAACTGGGTCGCGACCCACTGGCGTTCTGATGTGTGACCACAGTAATACCTGTCGATGCCCGCCAGCACCACCGCCGCAGTCTGCGGTTCGAGAACGTCGACGAGGTCGGCGAACCCGGCAAAGTCCCGGCTGCTGTTACGGCACATGATCAGGTAGCCGCCCAACCGCAGGGTCTCGGCACCGGTCGGGATCTGCAACCGGTCGCCGGTCGGCAGTTGGACGTTGGTGGTCTCCACCGGGGCCTGCCGCAGGAGGTTGTCCCGAGAGTCGCCGAGTGCCGAGTCGACGTCAAGTGCGTCGAGGGCGACGGCGAGCCGGCCGCGCCACATGGTGACCGGATGCACCGGCCGCACGATCTTCTTGGTGATGCTGTGGCCGGCCGTGTCGGTGCTCTTGGCACCGACCCGCATCGGCAGCGCACGGGTCATCCGGGTCATCTCGCTGTTGAGCTTGGGCCGCAGCGTCGCCAGCACGGCACATCCGGAGAATGCCAGCGGATCCGCGACCGTGATGGCGTCAGGCGCCAACCCCTTCAGTTTGGCGGCGTTCTTGACCACCATCCGCATGTCGGTGCTTGGGGCGACCAGCGCCGAGATGTCGTCGGGGATGACCACGACGTCGCCCAGGTCCACCTTGGGCAGCGGCTTCTCGAAGTCCACCGACGGCAGGATGCGATCGAGCCACTTCGGCAGCCACCAGTTCCACTGGTCGAACATCGACATCAGTGCAGGCACCAGCACCAGGCGCACGATCGTGGCGTCGACCGCGATGGCCACCGCACAGGCGACGCCGAGTTCGGCGACCAACGGCATGCCGGCGAAAGCGAAGCCGATGAACACCGCGATCATGATCAGTGCCGCACTGGTGATGGTGCGCGCGCTGGTGCTCACGCCGTAGGCCACAGCATCCCTGGTGTCACCGGACTGCAGGAAGCGCTCGCGGATGCGGGTCAGCAGGAAGATCTCGTAGTCCATCGACAACCCGAAGGTCAGCGCCAGCACCAGAGGCGGAATGGTGCTGTCGATCGACGTGATGCGTTCGAATCCGAGCCCTTCGAGCCAACCCCACTGGAAGATCATCACGAGGCTGCCGTAGGCCGCGGCCACCGACAGCACCGTCATCAGGACGCCTTTGAGCGCCAGGAACACCGAGCGGATCGAGATCAGCAGCATCACGAACGCGATCAGTGCCACGAACGCGAACACCATCGGCTCGGTGTGCGAGATGCGATCGTCGAAGTCCTTGATCAGCGCGGTCGGACCGCCCACGTCGATCGTGACGTTCTGGACGCCCGGGGCGCGTGGCAGCTGATTGCGCAGGAAGTCGATGGCGCTGCGGGCCGCGAGGTCCTCCGGGTCGACCGACAACACGCCGCTGATCAGCGCACTCCGGTTGTCGTCGGAGAACACCGGGGGAGCCACCGACACCACGTTGATGGCTCTCGACATCTCCTGCGCGATCGCGTCGATGGTGCCCGCATTCTGGGGTGCCGAGGCGTTGCCGTCGGGGAACGTCACCAAGACGCGGACCGGTCCGAGTGCGCCGGGGCCGAGGGCCTCGGCGGCTGCTCCCACACCGCCGCGGATCTCGTGCGACGCCGGGAACTGCCGCAGCATGCTGTTGCCGAGCACCATCGCGAACGCGGGCGCGGCCAGCGTCAACAGGATCAGCGTGGCGGCGACGGCCGACAACCACGGTCGGCGCATCACCCAGCCGACCCACCGCGTCCAGAACCGGGACTGGGTGGTTTCGGGCCGGTGCGACCAGTGCAGCAGCCGCGACCGCTTGGCCACCGAACGCCCGAACGACGCGAGCACGGCGGGCGTCAGTGTGGTCGACGTCAGCACCGCGAAGGCAACCGCCAGGATGGCGCCGGTCGCCATCGAATTGAGCACCGGCGTGTGGATGATGTAGATCCCCGTCACCGAGGCGATGACCGTCATACCCGACAGCACCACCGCCAGCCCGGACGTCGCCATCGCTGCGTCGGTGGCCTGTTTGACGTCGCGTCCGGCCCGTAGTTCCTCGCGGAAGCGCATCAGGATGAACAGTGAGTAGTCGATCGCGAGCGCAATGCCGAACATCGACACCGTCGACGTCACGAACACCGACATCGTGGTGACGTTCGACAACAGGAACACCACGCCCATCGTCACGATCACCGTGCACACGCCGACCGCGAGCGGCACCGCGGCGGCAGCCAGCGAACCGAACACCGCGAGCAGCACGATCAGGACGATGGGCAGGTTCCACTGCTCGGCCTCGGCGATGTCGTGTTTGGTGGCCTCGGATGCCGCGGCGCCGAGAGCGCCCTGGCCTATGGCGTAGAGCCGCACCTTGCCGTCGCGGTACTCGCCCGGCTGGTCGCCATTGACCCCGATCTTGGCCCGCAGCGTCTTCGCGACGTCCACCGCGCCGGTGTTCTCGAAGTCGAGCCGCAGGGACACGACGTACGGGCGGTCGGGCTGCGGTGCCGGCTGGGCCGGGTTGGGCACGATGGTGACGCTGGGCACCTCGCGGGCCGACTGCTCGAGGAACGCGACCGCCGCGTTGATGTCGTCATAACTGGCGTCGGGGCGGGGCGCGGCCACCAGCGCCAGCGGCGAAGCGCCTTCTTCGGGGAAATGATCCTCGAGCTGGTACTGCACCTGCAGTGATTGCGAGCCCTCGACCTCGAAACCGCCGCCCGTCAGATTCGACGAGTTGGTGAGGGCCAGGTAGATGGCGGGAACGAGCGCCAACAACCACGCGGAGAAGACCAACCAGCGGAATCTGCGCAGGTTGCTACTCAGGCGCATCATGAACTGCTGGATGGTGATCTCCCCGGGTTTGCGGGAAATTGCTGTCGTGAGCGTACCGTAGCCCGCGCAGCGTCGACTCCTCTCGGCGTCCGCCCGCCCCCTGGCAATGTAAGGTTCGCCACAGTCGCGTGTTTGCGACGTCGCCCGGGCCGCGCGTCGTTGGTGTTGGGCGTTTGTGCTGGTGGCGGGTCCGGCGGGTAGCCCGACGGCATCGTCGGATGGCACGATGAAACATGGCTGCCTCCCGGTCGGGGACTCACGCGAGGCATCGGCTGTGAAACATCATCGGTTTGCGGGCCGATGATGTTCTCGAATCGTAAGGAGCCCTATACATGCCTGTGTTCGAGTCCCCGAGCAGAATGTCCGACCGCCGCGCCACCCGCGTGGGCCTGGCCGGCGCCCTGACCGTCTCCGCACTCGGTGGGGCGGCGATCGTGACCCTGCTGCAGACTCCGTCGGCCACCGCTGCGCCCGATCCGTGTGCGGCCAGCGAAGTGGCCAAGACCATCGCCAGGGTCGCGACCGACACCGGCAGCTATCTCGACGCGCACCCGCAGACCAACCAGACACTGACCAATATCTCGCAGCAGCCCGCGGGTCCGCAGACCCTCGTCTCCCTGAAGACGTATTTCGATGCCAACCCGCAGGCGGCCAAGGATCTGCAAGGTATCCAGCAGCCCCTGACCTCACTGTCGTCGCGGTGCAAGTTGCCGATCTCCCTGCCGCAGGTGCTGGGCTTGATGCAGAGCGCGCAGCAGGCTGGTTTGCCGAGCGGTCTCGCCGGTGCGGCACAGGCTGTTTCAGGCACCGGCGCGGGAGCAGGCACAGGGCCCGCTCCGGGCCCCGCGGCGGCCGTTCCGGCCGCATCACTGCCGATTCCGGGCTCCGCAGTGTCGGCGCTGCCGTAAAAAGGGCCTTCTGACCTGCACTTTCAGAGTTCCTCACAATTGCCTAACCGCAAGGCAAGAAAGTGCGGGGTGAATCTGATTGGATACGGAGGTCAGCGCTTCACGTCTGAGCCGCTGACCCGACCTTTCACGTTTCCCACATAAGGAGCCAGACCATGTTGGTTTCAGCCCGTCGCGCGGTTATCGGTGCGTTCGGCGCCGGTGCGGTTGCCGGTGCGATGCTGCTTGCCGCGGCCCCGTCTGCACTTGCCGATCCCCCGCCGAACTGCACGGCGGCTGACCTCGCCGGTGTCGCATCGGGCGTCTCGGCGTCGACGTCGGCGTACCTGTTCACCCACCCTGACGTGAACGCTTTCTTCAGTGGTCTCGAAGGTGCCGACCGCGAAACCATCCGTGCCGAGGTCCGCAAGTACATGGACGCCAACCCGCAGACGAAGGCGGATCTGACCGGCATCCGTCAGCCCCTGGTCGACATCAAGAACCGTTGCGGTGATACCAACGGTGACGGCCTGACGGACGCGCCCCAGTAACAGGTGCCCGCTGGGCAAGACGCCCCCGCACGTGAAGGTGCGGGACACATGGTGCTGATGGTCGACGACGACCCGGACGTACGCACCTCGGTTGCACGCGGTCTGCGGCATTCGGGGTTCGATGTCCGGGTCGCTGCCAACGGTAAGGAAGCGCTTCGGCTGCTGTCCACCGAATCCCACGATGCGCTGGTGCTCGACGTTCAGATGCCGGAACTCGACGGGGTCGCCGTCGTGACGGCGCTGCGGGCCCTGGGCAACGACATCCCGATCTGCGTGCTGTCGGCGCGCGACACGGTGAACGACCGCATCGCGGGTCTGGAAGCCGGCGCCGACGACTACCTCACCAAACCGTTCGATCTTGGCGAGCTGGTGGCGCGGTTGCATGCGCTGCTGCGCCGTGCCGCCAATTCTGACGAGCGTTCCGATGCCATGACGGTCGGGCCGCTCACCATCGACACCGCCCGCCGCCTGGTGTTCGTCGAGGGCGAGCGGGTCGATCTGACCAAACGCGAATTCGATCTGTTGGCCGCGTTGGCCGAGAACGCCGGTGTGGTGCTCAGCCGGCAGCGGCTGCTCGAGTTGGTGTGGGGTTACGACTTCGACGTCGACACCAACGTGGCCGACGTCTTCATCAGCTATCTGCGGCGCAAGCTCGAACGCGACGGTGTGCCGCGGGTCATCCACACGGTTCGCGGGATCGGGTACGTGCTCCGGGCCGACCCGTGATCCGCTATTCCGCGTCGATGCGGACCCGCGTGGCCATCGCCGCGGGTATCGCCGCGGCCGCCGTCGTCGCCGCGTTGGCCATCCTCACCTCGATCGTGTTGGCCAACAACGATGTCGAGCAACTCGACCGTCGGCTCGACGCCATCGTCGACGCGAGTGTCTACTCCGGCGAGGGGCAGGGCACCGCCCAGCACGACGTGCCCATCACCGGCCGTTCCACGACGGGCCAGGTGGTGTTCCAGCGTGGTTTCCAGCTGCCGGCGCTGCCCGTCGGAACGCATACGGTTGCGGTCAACGGCGTCGAATACCGCGTGCGCACAGTGTCTCTCGCGCATCAGAACGGTGTCCTGATGTCGATCGGCATCAGGGCCGACAGCATCCTGCTGAACAAGGCGCGCATCCCCGTCTATGTGCTGATCGGTGTCATCGCCGTCCTCGTCGCCGGCAGCCTCGGCTGGCTGCTCGGCGGTGCTGCCACCCGACCGCTGCGCAAGCTCACCGAACAGACCAGGGGGCTCGGTAAGGACGGGCAGGATCAGATCGAACCGGTGCACGGTGTAAAGG
>CAMFLL010000263.1 GCA_945957405.1 uncultured Mycolicibacterium sp.
GGCACACCGTGATATTCGGCCAGTGCTGGACGGAGACTGGTGGGGTGATGCCCAGGAGCACATCGCGGACCACCCCACCGCCCACACCCGTGAGTACGGCCATCACCGCGATGCCGAAAAGGTCGAAACCCTTCCTCACCCCGACGACAGCTCCCGACGCCGCGAACACGGCGATACCCATGTAATTCAGCACGGTTTGCAGCACATGAGCACCGTAGGTCTTCGACAGCGAATTCGTTGCGTACACCCCTGTCGTCAGCCAGGGCCCGGTGCTACGTTGTCGCGCTCATAGCAGCAGAAAGAAGGAGGTGTGCGATGCGAGCAACACGATCGCGGCGTATCACTGCATTGTTGGCGACGGCCGGCGCGGCGTTCGCGGTATCCGCGACAATCGGCGCAGCCACGGCCCTGGCGGATCCAGACACCATCGCGTGCCAGCCGGGTCAAGTGGTGATCGACGGGCAATGCAGCGTGCCCGACGCCAACGCCAACAACGTCCCCGCGCCGAACGATATGCACGGTGACGGGACCGGGATGAGCGGAGGCGACGGGCACCGATAAGCCTGGGTGACCACAAGATCCATAGGACATCGCGGGCGGCGCCGATGAATCAGTACGAACCCTAGAAAGGCGGCGGGTTCTCGTCCGGGTCTCCGAGCGCGGCCTTGGGAAACAGGCTGTCCATCCGCGCTTCTCGTCGCTTGCGGTTGGCCTGCCGCTCGTGCGCTATGGCCTGGGCCGTACTTTGTGCGCGAGTCTTGGTACGCCGCGGCATCATCGCGGTGCGATCGGTGCAGGCCGCCTTGGCCGGTGCGCGACGCTCACGCGGTGCCACGTCGGTCGGTGCGCACAACGACGGGAACAGCAGTGCACTACCGGGCGTCGTCACGTACTTGCGGCCGTCGGGCAGCGTCCAGATCACCGTGCCATCGGCCAGCTGTTCGTCATGCCAGCCCCAGAAAGTCTTGAGCAAGTGATGTTTTCGGCACAATGCCTTGAGATTCGACGCGTGGGTGGGCCCGCCCTGGTGATACGGAATGGTGTGGTCGAGGTCGCAATACTGGGCGGGGTGATCGCACCCCGGCGCACGGCACGTCAGGTCGCGGCACCGCACGAAGTCGGCGAGGGTCCGCGACGGGCTGTAGTGCTGTTCGGCCGGGCAGTTCACAGGGCCGATGATCGGGAGGCGTTGTGCGGCGACGGCCAGCTCGCGCAACACCTCTGCCGAGATCAGAGCGTCGCTGTCGGCAACCCAGGCCGGGGCGTCTGAACGCCCCTCGAGCGTCGCCTCCTCGGCCACCACGTGAATCACTGTGACACCGGGCGGTCTGCCTTCGGCCCAGGCCGGGCAGGCGTCGTCGCCGCAGGCACACGTCAACCGGTCTGCACCCGCCACCAGGGCGTCGATGGCGTCGGCGCGGCGCTGGTCGGCGGAGCGCGGATCTGCATCGCAGACCGTGCCGCCCAACTCGTCGAGCCGCTTGACGAATCCCTTGCCGCAGGTATCGAAAAGCCGGGCCGTCAGGTCACCCAACCCGGAGTCGCCCTCTTCGTAGCGCACATATCGGTCGAAGGACATGTCCTTGCCGCGGCGCACCGCATCGCGGTCCACCTTGGCCACGATCTTGTCGATTCTGGCCGACAGCTTCTTGCGGGTCATGGACGGCCACCGCGGCGCGCGGGCCGCAATCTGGGCATCGACGGTGGCCAGTGCATCGCGGTCGGTGATCAGATGTGTGCGCCACACGATGGTCTGGAACAGTTTGTAGTTGATGTCACCGGCCTCGAACACCCGACCCACCAGCGGCAGCCGCAGATTCATCGCCATCGCGTACCGCACATAACTGCGTCCCATTCCGAGACTGACCCGCAGCACCGCGGCCACCTCGGCGGCCACTGCCTCATGGACGTCCAGTATCCAATGGTCCCGCCCGTCGAACTGTTTGATGCGTTCCATGTAGAGCTCCGCGATGGCGATCAGCCGCTCCGCAGCAGCCTGCGACTCGGCACGCGTGGCATCACGCACGCGGTCCAGCACCGCGGCGGCCGCAGCCGGAGAATACGGTTGATCGAACATACTGGCGATTGTAGTCAGGGGCACCGACATCGGTTGACCCCCCGAGCCGCCGCAGTATGGTTCTCCCATGACCAGTCAGTCGGGCGATTACTACGACCTCGGCACATATCACCGCGACGTCCAAACCGCTTCTGCCGAAGCACAATTGTGGTTCGACCGCGGACTGTTGTGGGCATATGCATTCAACCACGAAGAGGCCGTCCGCTGCTTCGACAAGGCCCTGGCGCTCGACCCTGATCTGGCGATCGCACGTTGGGGTGTGGCGTACGCCGTCGGCCCCAACTACAACAAGGCCTGGGAGGCGTTCGATCCCGTCGACCTCGCGGCGTCGCTCGCGCGGGCGCGGATGGAACTCGATCTTGCTCGAAGGGGTCGGGCCACACCCGCCGAGCGGGGCCTGATCGACGCACTGGCGCTGCGCTTTCCCACCGCCGATCCGGACGACGCCGACGCGTTGACGGGCGGCCACGGCGCCTACGCCGACGCGATGGCCGAACTGGCCGTGGCCTACCCCGACGACATCGACATCCAGACGCTGGCGGCTGACGCGCTGGTCAACGTGAGCGCATGGGCGTTGTGGGACACCCGCACCGGTGAACCCGCCCCCGGTTCACGTGTCAAGGAGGCCGTGGCGATCCTCGACGCGGCCCTGGCCACCGACGCAGGCAAGGCACATCCCGGCCTGCTGCACATCTACCTGCACACCATGGAGATGTCGGCGCATCCCGAGACCGCGTTGCCCGCCGCGGACCTGCTCCGCGGATTGGTGCCTGACGCCGGTCACCTCGAGCACATGCCCACCCACATCGACGTACTGTGCGGCGACTACCGCAGTGCGGTGGAGTCCAATCTGACCGCGGTGCGGGCCGACCACAAGTTCGTCGAACACGAAGGGCCACTGAACTTCTACTCGCTCTACCGGGCCCACGATCTGCACTTCGTGGTTTATTCGGCGATGTTCAGCGGGCAGTCGCGGATCGCGCTGCAGGCCGCCGACGAACTGGCCGGTCAGCTGACCCCTGACCTGCTGGCCATCGAGTCACCGCCAATGGCGGACTGGCTCGAGGCGTTCGTCCCGTTGCGGGTGCACGTGCTGGTGCGCTTCGGCCGCTGGGACGACCTGATCGCCGAGACGCCACCCGAGGACACCGCGCTGTACTGCACCACGGCGGCCACCATCCATTACGGCAAAGGTGTGGCGCATGCTGCGAAAGGCCAACTGGCTCAGGCAAAAGCCGAACGGGAGGCGTTCGCCGCCGGCTACGATTCCATCCCCGAGACGCGGTACTTGTTCAACAACACCAGCCGCGACATCCTGGCGGTCGCCGCGGCCATGCTCGACGGTGAGATCGCCTACCGGGAAAGTCGATTCGACGATGCGTTCGGCCACCTACGCCGCGCCATCGAACTCGACGACGCCCTGCCGTACGACGAACCGTGGGGCTGGATGCAACCGACCCGGCACGCCTACGGTGCACTCCTGCTGGAGCAGGGCCACGTCGAGGAGGCGGCCACGGTGTACGAGGCTGACCTGGGCCTGGATCCGACGCTGGCCCGGCCGTGTCAGCACCCCGGCAACCTGTGGAGTCTGCACGGTTACCACGAATGCCTGCGGCGCCTCGGCCGTGACGCGGAGGCGGCCATCATCGGGCGGCAACTCGACCTCGCCAGGGCGCGCGCCGACGTCCCGGTCGCCGCATCCTGCGCCTGCCGGCTGGACGTGGTGGGTTAGCGGCGTGAGTCAGCCGAATGACACTCGTTCCAGCCAGAATTCGAGCAGATCGCTGTCACCGGTGATCCGGACGTACGGTTCCACCGGGGCGCGGCGCCGGTAGATCACCAGCAGCAGGTCCTGCACCGCCCCGTACACCGTGACGTCGGCGTCCTCGACGCCCCGTCGCCAATCGATGGCCGATCCGGTGAGATCCACCACCCAGTCGCCGACCAGGTCAGTGGCCGACAGGCCGATGGTGCCGGTGCCCAGCAGTTCGCGCATCGCCGGGTGCACGTCGAAATGGAAAGGCAGCGAACCGAGTTCGAGCCACTCCTCGACACCGTCGGCGGCCACCGCGGGATCCAGCGTGAAGTCCAGTCCGAGAGCAAGTTCGGCGTCGGCGCGGTGCATCGCGGTTTCGTGGGCGAACCGGCGCGCATAGAACCCGGCTGTGCCGGGCGGGACCGGTGACCACATCGAGGCCGCCGGTTCCGTCTCGCGCAGCGTGCCGGCCAACACCTCGGCGCCTTCGGTCAGGATGGGCCCGAGCAGCGCCGGGTCCTCGTCGGTGAACTCCGACAGATCGCGCAGCGACACGTCCGAAATCGGCTCGCCCGCCCTGGTCGCCACCAGTTCGGCCGCCCAGCGGTGACCACCGTCGACATGCCGGACGAGCTGGCCCACATTCCAGCCGGGGCAGGACGGCACCGCGGAGGTCAGGTCGGCGCCGGCGATGGCAGCCCCGAGCAGGTCGGACTGCGTGATGATCTCGGTGGCAAACCGGTCATAGCTGAGCAAGCTCACCTGAGAAGGGAATCATCGCCGGCATGGGTTTGTCGATCGTTGCGTAAACTCCGGCCTGTGGCTGTGACCGACGATGATGTCGTACACCTGGCGCGCTGCGTTGAGCTGGCCAGGGAAGCACTCGAGAACGGTGATGCACCGTTCGGTTCCA
The DNA here is from genome assembly GCA_945957405.1 of uncultured Mycolicibacterium sp. Taxonomy (GTDB): domain Bacteria; phylum Actinomycetota; class Actinomycetes; order Mycobacteriales; family Mycobacteriaceae; genus Mycobacterium. The sequence goes on from CAMFLL010000263.1 coordinate 4,747, forward strand.
TACTGGTCGACTCGGATGGCAGAACGCTGTTCGAAGACCGCAACCGCACCAAGGGCGGCGACGACACGCAGCATCCCGAGTTCGCGATCGCCCGCTGGGCTGCGACCAACATGGCACCGGTGCGCCGGATCCGCGCCACGGTCTACACCTCCGGCGAGCACTGCCCCATGTGCGCTGCCGCGCACGGCTGGGTGGGTCTGGGCCGCATCGTCTACGCGGCGTCGAGCCAGCAGCTGACGCAGTGGTGCGACGAATGGGGAACGTCACCGTCACCCGTGGCGCAGCTGCCCATCACCACGGTCGCCCCCCGCGTGGTGGCCGACGGGCCGGCGCCCCAGTTCGAAGCCGAGATGAAGGCGCTGTACGAAGCCAGGTTCCGCCCGTGAGCGAACCGGGGTGGGTGCAGCACGCCATCTGGTGGCACATCTACCCGCTGGGTTTCGTGGGAGCGTTCCCCGCCGACCCGGCCCCGACGGCCGATGAGCATCGCCTGCGCCGCGTCGCCGAATGGCTCGACCACGCCGTGACGCTCGGCGCCTCCGGTGTGGCACTGGGCCCGATCTTCGCCTCACGCACCCACGGTTACGACACCACCGACTACTTTCGCATCGACCCGCGGCTCGGCGACGATTCCGACTTCGACGACCTGATCACCCGGGCCCACGAGCGCGGCCTGCGGATCCTGCTCGACGGGGTGTTCAACCACGTCGGCACCGAATTTCCCAAGTACCGCGCCGCCCTCGACGGGGCCCCCGATGCGGCGCGGTGGTTCCGGGGCGGGCCCGGCCGGCTGCACACCTTCGAGGGGCACGGGGACCTCATCACGCTCAACCACAACAATGCCGCCGTGGTCGACCACGTCGCCGACGTGATGTCGCACTGGCTGGATCGCGGCGCCGACGGCTGGCGGCTGGACGCCGCTTACGCTGTGCCGGAACGCTTCTGGACAAAGGTGCTGCCGAAGGTGCGGGACAGTCATCCCGACGCATGGTTTGTCGCCGAGGTGATCCACGGCGACTACTCGGCCATGGTCACCCAGGCCGGTTTCGACGCGGTGACGCAGTACGAACTGTGGAAGGCGACGTGGAGTGCGCTCAACGACCGCAACTTCCACGAATTGGACTGGGCGTTGCAGCGGCACAACGAATTCCTGGACACCTTCGTGCCGCAGACGTTCATCGGCAACCACGATGTCACCCGCATCGCGACCCAGCTCGACGACGTTCGGCACGTCGCGCACGCGCTGGTGCTGTTGATGACCACCGGCGGGGTTCCGACCATCTACGCCGGTGACGAGTTCGGGTTCAGCGGCCTCAAAGAGGAGCGAGCCGGCGGCGACGACGCCATCCGACCCGAGTTCGGTACTCCCCCACTGCCGGTCGACGACGACGGCGCCGCGGTGTTCGCGCTCCATCAGTATCTGGTCGGGCTGCGGCGACGGCACCCGTGGCTGCACACCGCGCGGACGGCACCGCTACGCCTCGACAACCAGCACTACATCTACGAGACGCGCAATGGTGACGACGCGTTGATCGTGGCACTGAACCTGACCGACGATCCGGTGGGGCTGAGTGCTGCCGAACTGGGACACGGCGGGGCGCTGGTGGTGGCAGGTACCGGTGCGCCCCCCGAACAGACCGTCACCGACACATCAGTTCCCGCGCACGGCTGGCTCATCCTGGCGCGGCGGTGAGCAACCGGATCGTCTCACCGTCCTGCGGGCCGTCGGGATCGTCGGCGTAGTACTTGTCCAACAGCGCCAGGAAATCCTGGTTGTCGTCGGTGCAGCGGGCGAACAGCGTCATCGAACTGCGCACCTTCAGGTAGTCGGGATAGCCGAAGATCTGCTCGATCGTCACGCCGTCGAGCGCCTGGACCACCTCGGCGCATTCGCGCAAACGCCTGCCCAGCACCGGGTGCGCCAGGTAGGCCCTGGCCTCCTCGACGCCGCTGATGCCGTACCGGCGGGCCGTCGAACTGTGCCCGAGACCGGTCAGTTGCGGGAACACGAACCAGATCCAGTGGCTACGTTTGCGGCCGGCCCGCAACTCAGCCAGCGCGGTGTCGTAGACCCCGTCCTGGGCGTCCTCGAAACGCTTCAGGGCAAACGGGTCGGCGGTACTCATAGGCAACGGTTACACAACGCCGCCGATAACAAAACCAAAGGTCGGCTGTGAAAGTTGGGAAGAAACGCTAATCTTCTGCCCGTGATGACGACGTGAGCGCGGCGAAGGCCTCCACGGCAGCCGTTGCGGACGACCCGTCGGGCAAAGTCAGAACGGGCCGGTCCCGACTCTTGCTATCCCGGGTCAGCATCCAGTCCAAACTCCTGGTGATGTTGTTGCTCACCAGTGTGCTGTCGGCTGCCGTCGTCGGTTTCATCGGCTACCAGTCAGGCCGCACGTCACTGCGCGCCTCGGTGTTCGACCGCCTGACCGAACTGCGGGAGACGTCGACCCGCGCGCTGGAGTCACAGACCAAGGAACTGCAGGACTCGCTGGTGATCTACACCAGGGGGTCGACCACAATCAACGCGATGCGTGAGTTCAGCAAGGGTTTCGCCGACCTGAGCAACGCCACCATCACACCGCAACAACAGCAGCAGCTGGTCAACTACTACTCCACCAAGTTCAAACCACGGGTGCAGAGCGAGTCGGACCTCGATCTCGACATCACCGGACTGCTGCCCCAGTCGAACGCGCAGAAGTACCTGCAGGCCATCTACACCGCGCCCTACGACACCGACAACTATTCGATCGGCGTCGACGACGCCGGGGACGGCAGCACATGGACGGCGGCCCACGCCAAGTACAACGACTTCTTCCGTGAAATCGTCAACCGTTTCGAGTACGACGATGCGCTGCTGATCGATCCACAGGGCACGGTGGTGTATTCGGCCTACAAGGGTGTCGATCTGGGCACCAACATCCTGACGGGGCCCTACCGCGACAGCGATCTACGGGAGACCTACGAGAAGGCAATGTCGTCGAACACCGTCGACTTCGTGGCGATCACCGACTTCTCGCCCTACCTGCCGGCGTACAACGAGCCCACGGCGTGGCTGATGGCGCCCGTGGGTGCGCCGGGCCGCGTCGAAGGTGTTCTGGCGCTGCAATTCCCGATCGAGAAGATCAACCGCCTGATGACCGCCGACAAACACTGGCAGGAAGTCGGGATGGGTCAGACCGGGGAGACCGTGCTGGCCGGACCCGACGAATTGATGCGCTCGGATTCGCGGCTATTCCTGGAGAACAAGGACGAGTACAAGAAAGAGGTGGTCGCCGCGGGCACGCCGCCCGATGTGGCCGAGCGGGCCATCCGGGTCGACGGCACGACGCTGGTCCAGCCCATGGGCGGTCAGGGCGTGCAACGAGCGCAGCGCGGCGAGACCGGCACCGTGATCGCCGACGACTATCTGGGCAACGAGACGTTGCAGGCCTTCGGCCCGGTGAACATCCCCGGGCTGCACTGGAGCCTGATCGCCAAGATCGACACCGACGAAGCATTTGCCCCCGTCTCGGATTTCACGCGGCGCCTCGTGCTGTCCACCGTGGCGATCATCTTCCTGGTGTGCCTGGCGTCGATGTTCTTCGCGCGGTTGTTCGTACGGCCCATCAGACGCCTGGAGTCCGGCGCGCAACGCATCAGCGCGGGCGACTACGACACCACCCTGCCAGTGCTGACCCGCGACGAATTCGGTGATCTGACAGTCGCATTCAACGACATGACCCGGAACCTGCGGGTCAAGGAGGAGTTGATCGCCGAACAACGCAGGGAGAACGACCGCCTGCTCTTGTCGCTCATGCCCGAAGCCGTCGCCGAGCGCTACCGCGAAGGCGAGGAGGTGGTGGCCCAGGACCATCGCGACGTCACGGTGATCTTCGCCGATATCGTCGGCCTGGATGAACTGTCGACACAGCTGTCGTCCGACGACCTGCTCGACGTGGTGAACAAGTTGGTCCGGCAGTTCGACGCCGCCGCCGAGGAGATCGGCGTCGAACGGGTGCGCACCATGCGCAGCGGATATTTGGCCAGCTGCGGACTGAACGTGCCGCGCCTCGACAACACCCGGCGCACCGTCGATTTCGCGGTCGAGATGGAGGAGATCATCGACCGGTTCAATGCCGAGACCGGGCACGAGCTGTCGCTGCGTGCCGGTATCGACACCGGGCCGGTCTCCTCCGGCCTGGTCGGGCGCACCAGCGTCATCTACGACATGTGGGGATCGGCGGTCAACCTGGCATATCAGGCGCAGAGCAGTCCCGGTCAGCCCGGGATCTACGTGACGTCCGCCGTCTACGACGCGATGCGCGATTCGCGGTCGTTCGTCTCCGCCGGTGACGTGACCGTCGGCGGCGCCGAGGCGTTCACCGAACCGATCTGGCGGCTGACGGAGAAGTCCTGATGAGCTCCGTATTCTCCACGCCGTGGTTCCACTGGGCGATCCTGGTGGCGATCGGCCTGCCGGTGCTTCTGGTGCTGCTCACCGAACTGCAGAACATCCTGGTGCGGCGGGGCAGCAATCTGGCTCGGCCGGTCAGCCTGATCCGCATCTACATCCTGCCCCTGGGGGCGCTGCTGATCCTGCTGGTGAAGGCCGGCGACATTCCCACCGAAGCGACGCCGGTGCGCATCGTGGCCACGGTGCTCGGCTTCGTGGTGCTGGTCTTGGTGCTGTCGGGCCTCAACGCCACACTGTTCCAAGGTGCGCCGGAAGGCAGCTGGCGCAAGCGGATACCGTCGATCTTCCTCGATGTCGCCCGCTTCGTGGTGATCGCCCTCGGCCTGGCGATGATCTTCTCCTATATCTGGGGCGCCAACGTCGGCGGGCTGTTCACCGCGCTGGGCGTCACCTCGATCGTGTTGGGCCTTGCGCTGCAGAACTCGGTGGGCCAGATCATCTCCGGCCTGCTCATGCTGTTCGAGCAGCCGTTCCAGCTGGGCGACTGGCTCGATGCGCCCGCCGGTCGCGGCCGGGTGGTCGAGGTCAACTGGCGCGCTGTGCACATCGAGACCGGCAACGGGCTGACGATCACGCCGAACTCGGTGCTGGCCGGCGCGTCGTTCACCAACCTCAGCCGGCCACCCGGCGCCCACCGCATCACCATCGACACCGCGTTCTCGGAGAGCGATCCCCCGAACGGTGTGTGCATGCTGCTGGAATCACTGGCCGCGGCCCTTCCGCAGCGCCGGCCCGAAGCCGGACCCACCGCGGTCCCCCTGGGCGCCGGCCAGTTCCGGACGTCGATCCCCTTGCGCAGCCCGGCCGACGACGGCGCCGCCAAGGCCGCGTTCCTGGGCTGGCTGTGGTACGCCGCACGCCGCGCCGGGTACCGGCTCGACGGTACCGAGGACGACTTCTCCACCGACGAACGGCAGGCTGCTGCGTTGCTGCGGGTGTCCCGCACGTTGCGACTGACCCCGGCCGACCAGCGTGACCTGGTCGGTAAGGTGCGGATGCTGCGGTACGGCCGCGACGAAGTGATGCAGGTCGCGGGTTCGGTACCGGATTCGATGAAGTTCATTGTGTCCGGACGGGTTCGGTTGACCGCGGAACTCGACGATGCCATCGTCGTCACTGTGCGCACACTCGAAGCCGGCGATTTCATCGGCCAGACGACACTGACGCGCGAACCGGTCCGGGCCAGGGCCGTCGCCCTCAGCGAGGTCGCGGTGCTCGATATCGACCGCGAGGACATCGAGGAACTCGTGGCGCGGAAACCGAAACTGCTCAGTGAGATCGGCCGCGTCATCGACGACCGTCGTCGCGACCTGGAACAGGCCATCGTCGCCGAGACAAACGTGAACTGATGCGTCGCCGGGTCCCCAAGATCGCCGAATTGGCTCCGCTGATCCGGGTCAAGCGGCCCGAGTTCGACCGCGGTAAGGCCCGACTGGATGCGGCGCTGACCATCGAGGATCTCCGCCGGATCGCCAAGCGCCGGACACCGCGCGCGGCTTTCGACTACACCGACGGCGCCGCCGAGGACGAACTGTCGCTGGCCCGGGCCCGACAGGCGTTCCGCGACATCGAGTTCCATCCCTCGATCC
>CAMFLL010000264.1 GCA_945957405.1 uncultured Mycolicibacterium sp.
GGCGACGGGTCTGCTCGGCCTGTGACGCCCGCAGGTCCGACCGGTAGCCGCGCTTGACACCGTCCTGAATCTGGGTGACTCTTGGTGTAATCATTACACGCAAGACTACCTCAAAATGGAGGTCCGGTGCGCATAGTCGTCGTCGGAGCCGGCCCGACGGGTCTCTACATCGCAACAGCCCTGGCCCGGCGCGGCCGTGACGTCGTGGTCATCGACCGCGATCCGGGGCCCGCCGACGGCCAGCCGACCTGGCACCGACGGGGTGTCATGCAGTTCCATCACGCGCACACATTCCGCGGTCCCGTGGTCGACGCGTTGCGCGCCGAGATGCCGGACGTGCTTGAACGGCTCACACAGACGGGCGCGACAACGGTCACCGCTCCCGACGGTTCACCCGTTGCGCTGTTGTGCCGACGCATGGTCTTCGAGCGCGAGCTACGCCGCACCGCGCAGCATGAACCGCGCATCACGTTGGTCAGCGGTCATGTCGACGGAGTGCAACGGGAACGGGGCCGCGTGGTCGGCGTCGACGTCCAGGGTCGGCACCTGCACACCGATCTGGTGATCGACGCGTCGGGTCGGGCCAGCCGCACCCTGCGTCGGCTGCGCGGTGCGGGGGAGGGTGGGCCCTGTGGTGCGGCATACGTCAGCAGGCAGTACCGGCTGCGCGACGACGCGTCACCGGGTCCGGTCAACTCACCGGTCGGACTGTCGTTGAGCTTCGACGCGTACTTCGCGGTGATGTTCCTGCACGACGATCGGACCTTCTCGGTCACGATCACCCACGACGGCACCGACCCCAGGATTCGCCGCCTGCGCTTCACCCCGGTGTTCGAAGAGGCCGTCCGCGCCATACCGCAACTGGCGCCGTGGATCGACGCCCGACGCTCCCACCCCATCACCCCGGTGTTGCCCGGCGGGCAGCTGTACAACAGCTACCGCGGCCAGCTCGACGGTCGTGGCCGGCCGGTGCTGCCCGGTCTGATCTCGGTGGGTGACGCCGTCTGCACCACCACGCCGCTGGCGGGCCGCGGGGTGAGCCTGGCGCTCGCCCAGGCGCGGGCGCTGGTGGGGTCGCTCGGCGGCGGTGCACTCGACATCGACTCGGCGACAATCGCATTCGACCACTGGTGCACGGCCAACATCAGGCCGTGGTTCGAGGACCACATGTGGTGTGATTCCGCGCGGATGCGGCGCTGGTCCGGTGTGGACATCGACCCCACCGGCGCGCTGCCGTCGGACCTGGTGGTCGCCGCGGCGGCCGCCGACCCTTCGCTGCGGGCAGCGGTGGCGCCCTATGACGCCATGCTCGCGCTGCCGGCCTCGCTGGATGCGGTGCAGGCCCGTGCCCGGGCGATCTACGCCGGTGGCTGGCGGCCCGCTCCCGCGACCGGCCCCACCCGCGATGAACTCGGCGCACTGTGCGCGGACAGTCGTCTCGACAGTTGGCGAACGGAACCCACCGCGTGTAACGGGTGAGCACGGGCGCGGCCTGCGATGCTAGCCCGATGACGCGGACCACGACCACCCTGCGCTTCGCCGTCCTGATCACGTGCGCATGCGGATTCCTGGACGCCTACACCTATCTGGCCCGTGGTGGGGTCTTCGCCAACGCCCAGACCGGCAACATGATCCTGTTCGCCCTGGGTCTGGCCGACCGTAACTGGGGCGAGGCATCTCAGCATCTCTGGGCGATCCTGGCCTTCCTGGTCGGCGTCGCGCTGTCGTCGCACATCAAATCGGGGCGCCTCGACGCGCCGCTGCATTACCCGATGCGCTGGACCATGGCAGCCCAGGCCGTGGTGCTGGCGGTGCTCGGATTCGTTCCCGCGACGGTCAATCCGACCTTCGTCAACGTGCCCATCTCCTTCGTCACCGCGATGCTGATCGGCCTGTTCCGCAATGTCGGCGAGCTGACCTACATCGCGGTCGCCACCACCGGGAACCTGATGCGGCTGGTCGAGAACAGTTACAGTGCACTGGCCGATCGGGATGCCAAGGCGAAATCGGCCGTCCGCGTGTATCTGGTCATCGTGAGCGCCTTCCTCGGCGGCGCCATCGTCGGTGGTTTCACCACACATGAATTCGGCGTCAGGGCCATCTGGCTGCCGTCGGCGTTCCTGGCGGTGACGCTGGCGCTGTTCATCGCCGACGGGCGAACCAATCGGACGGAGAACCCGTGAGCCCATTTCCCGATCTCATCTGCTTGTCATGCGGCAGCACCTACGCCGTCGACTCGCTGGCGTGGCACTGCGGATGCGGAGGCGTGTTCGACATCGCAGCCGGCGGCACGCCGCTGTCGGCGCCGGCCGACCGGAACTCGCTGTGGCGCTACGAATCGGTGTTACCGGTGCCGTTCGACGAACGCCTCAGCCTCGGCGAGGGCATGACCCCGATCGTGCGGTCGCGGACCAGACCCGATGTGCGGTTCAAGCTCGACTTCCTGATGCCCACCTCGTCGTTCAAGGATCGCGGCGCGGTGGTGCTCGCGACGCTTGCCGCCCGGCTCGGAGTCCGTTCCGCGCTGACCGACAGCAGCGGTAACGCGGGCACGTCAGCGGCGGCATACCTGGGCCGCGCCGGTATCGCGTGCCGCGTATACGTCCCCGAGGCCACCTCACCGTCGAAGCTGACCCAGATGCGGGCCCACGGCGCGGAGGTGGTGCCGGTGCCCGGTCCCCGCGCTGCCGCCGCGGCGGCAGCGCGGGCCGCCGCCGACCAGCAAGGGGTCCTGTACGCCAGCCACGTCTATCACCCGTACTTCCTGCAGGGAGTCAAGACCTACGGGTACGAGATCTGGGAACAGACCGGGCGCACACTGCCCGACACCGTCGTGGTGCCTGCGGGGAACGGCACCCTGGTACTGGGCTGCTATCTGGCCTTTCGTGAACTGGTGGCCGGGGGCCTCGCCGAGCGGCTGCCGACGCTGGTGGCGGTGCAGGCCGCCGCGTGCGCTCCGGTGGCACGGGCCTTCGGCAACGGCGCCGACGTCGTCGACGGCGTGGCCCCAGGGCCGACGATCGCCGAGGGGATCGCCATCGCAGCACCGCCGCGTGGTGCACAGATGCTGGCGGCGATCCGCGCGTGCAACGGTTCGGTGGTGACGGTCGACGACGACGACGTCATCGCCGCTCGCGCGGACCTGGCCGCCGAGGGTCTGTATGTGGAGCCGACCTCGGCGGTGTGCTGGGCGGCGGTCCGGGCCGAAGCGCACGAATCATTGCGGGACGGTGACATCGTGGTGCCGTTGTGCGGCGGGGGTTTAAAGGTGCCCGGTTGATGGGGAAGAGACGGGCATGCCCACTGTTTCACGTACTTTCACCGTCGGTGCGCCTTCCGAGCAGGTCCTCGAGTTTCTCCGGGACTTCACCAATGCCGAGCAATGGGATCCCGGGACCGAGACCTGCACCCGGCTCGACAGCGGCCCGGTTCGTGTCGGGTCGCGGTGGCACAACGTGTCGAAAGTGCTCGGCCGGACCACCGAACTGGAATATCGCCTCAAAGAGGCGAACGGTCCACTTCTGGTGTTCGAGGGCCACAATGATGCCGCTACGTCCATCGACACCATCGTCGTCACGCCCGCCGAAGCCGGATCACGGATCAGCTACAAGGCCCAGCTGAAAATGCACGGACTGGCGGTGTTGATGGCGCCGGCGATGAAGCTGTTGTTCGAGAAAATCGCCGGTGACACCGAAACCCGGATGACGACGGTGCTCAATTCACTTACCGCATAGGGTCGCGGTCTCACCGCGGTTTGGGAATCAACGCGAAGATCTCGTTGATGGTGTTGCGGATATATGTTCCGGGCCGCCACTGCGGAACGGACGGCATCGACGGCACGCCGACGCTTGCGAACGGCGAACCACCCTGGCTGCCGCATTTCGGCCAGGCGTCCAGGCCCTGGGTGGCCAGCACATTCTCGGCCACCCTGATCTGCTCAGAGCGGGGGGCGCTGGCCGGATTGCCCACCCCGCCATTCGACGACCACGTGGCGGGGCTGAATTGCAGCCCGCCGTAAAAACCATTGCCCGTGTTCGTCGACCAATTGCCACCCGATTCGCATTGCGCGATCGCATCCCAGTTCACGCTGTCGGCCTTGGCGGTTGCCACCGAAAGGTGCGACATCCCCGACATCGCCAGGAGAGCTACGGCGAAAGCACCGCTCAGAGCCGCCATGGCGACGAACTTCCGGATGGTTTTCATATGGCATGTTTCGCCCCAATTGACGCAGGTGTTACTCCCATCACATGCCTTTTTTCTAAGAAATCTGTGGCAGTTCGAGTGACGTGCCACCGTCATGAGGCTGTCACTCGTGATCTCAGTGTGATCTGCATGCACGTCGGGTAACCGCGCACGGGAGGTAATGAAACCGATGACCACAACATTTCGCCGAGCCCGCTCGATGACGATCGCCATTCTGGCGGCCGCATTTCTGGCGGGTCTCTTCGCCACGCCGGCCGTGGCCGAAGACCGGCTGGATTTCACCGGAACCACGCTCAGTGGTGCACCATTCAGCGGATCAAGCCTGCAGGGTAAACCGACGGTGCTGTGGTTCTGGACGCCGTGGTGCCCGTTCTGCAACCAGGAAGCACCGCATGTCAGCAGTGTCGCGGCGGCCAATCCGCAGGTGACCTTCGTCGGCGTGGCGGCCCGGTCCGATGTCGGTGCGATGCAGGATTTCGTCGCGAAGTACAACCTCGGTTTCACCAATCTCAACGACGCCGACGGGTCGATCTGGGCGCGGTTCAACGTGCCGTGGCAGCCCGCCTACCTGTTCGTCACCGCCGGCGGCTCATCGACTTTCGTGAACAATCCGACGTCCGCCATGTCCGAGCAGGAGCTCGCGGGCCGCGTGGCCGCTCTGTCCTGACCTCGGCGTGCAATCCGAATTACTGGGCCTGGCATTTGCCGCCGGGCTGCTCGCCGCGGTCAATCCGTGCGGTTTCGCAATGCTGCCGACCTACCTGGTACTCGTCGTTTCCGGCATCGCACCGAGCCGGCCGGCCGCCGTCACGCGCGCCGCGGTCGCGACGCTGGTCATGACGGCCGGTTTCCTCATCGTGTTCGGCACGTTCGGTGTCCTGACCGTGACGGTCGCGTCGACCGTGCAGCAGTACCTCCCCGTCGTGACCGTCGTCATCGGCGTCGCCTTGATTTGCGTCGGCGGGTGGCTGCTCAGCGGACGCGAACTTCATCTGCGTGCCCCGGAGATCGCGCCGGGTCGGGCGGCGCCCACCCGCGCGCTCGGATCGATGTTCGGCTACGGCGTCGCATACGCCATCGCGTCGCTGTCGTGCACCGTGGGGCCGTTCCTCGCCGTCACCGGCGCCGCTCTTCGAACCGGATCCGCCACCGGCACCGTGGTGGTGTACCTGGCCTACGCGGCCGGCTTCGCCTTGGTGGTGGGCACGTTGGCCGTGGCGGCGGCCTTCGCCAGCACGACGATGTCGGCGGCGCTGCGCCGGCTCTTGCCGGTGGTCAACCGCATCGGCGGGGCATTGACCGTACTCATCGGCGCGTACGTGGCCTACTACGGCGTCTACGAGCTGCGGCTGTTCCACGGCAACGGTGATCCCGACGATGCCGTCGTCGCCGCGGCGGGCCGCCTGCAGAGTGTGCTTGCCGGATGGGTGCACAACCACGGCGGATGGCCGTGGGTGATTGTGTTGGCGGCCTTGCTGATTGGCGCCATCGGCTGGACGTGGCGCCGAAACCGGCACCGAGCAGCTAACATGCGCGAATGATCCGCACCGCGATGGTCTCGGCAGCGTCGGCGGCGTTCGTGTGCACGATGGTGGGCGCACCCACTGCCGCCGCAGACCCCACCGCATACATGTTCGGTGCGTGTTGGGACCCGAGTCAGCCCGTGGCCGAGAAACCCGCGACCATCGTCTACGGCTGCGACAACTCCAGTGTCATGCAGAACATGACATGGTCGTCCTGGGGCGCCGACGGTGCCGACGGCACCGGGATCGACAACGCGGTGGAATGCCAGCCGAACTGTGCCGAAGGCAAGCGGCTGAACAATCCGATCGTCGTCCATGCCTGGAACCCCGAGCCGGCCGACAAACCGGGGTGCCCGGCGGGGGTGCAGTTCTACACAGATTTCACCGTGGCCTATCCCGAGGGTGTGCCGCCGTGGGTCAAACCGGGCACATCGTGGTCCGCCGATGTCGACTACATCAACCTGAACGGACTGCCTGCGGTGCATTTCAAGAATCAGGAGCCCTACAGCTGCACGGCCCTGCCCTCCTGACCCAGCGCCATGACCCAGGGTGAGCGCAGGCCGGCCGGGTGGCAACGCGCGCTGCGCTGGATTGCGTGGCTGACGTTTCTGGCGCTGGCCGGCGCGAATTCGGGGCGCTCCTCGTTCGGGGGTCGGGAATTCCTGGCGCTGGCCGTGGCCGTGGCCGTCAGTGCCTGGTGTCTCGCCAAACCACTGGGTGGACCGAAGGTGGTGCTCACCGATCCCAGGCAGGTTCGCGGCACCTTCGTGTCCCGGACGAACTGGGGTCTGCTCCTGTTCGGGGCGATCCTGACGATCGGCGGTGTCGGTGCCGCCGGGGCCATCGTGTTCGACATGTCCACCGGCCGCGCGGGTCTCGGTGATGTGCTGCGGGACATGGCGGTGTTCATCGAAGGCTGGTTCGTCGAGGTTTTCACCAAGGGCGCCGTCGACGCGGAACTGGAGAACACGCACGCCTACGCGCTGGTTGGTCTGCTGCTGCCCGGACTGCTGTTGCTGATGCTCAACATCGGTCCGCTGGCGCGGCGTGGATGCGAGTTCAGCGTCGATGACGGCGGTTCGGTGTCGGTACGCTTCGGCGACAGTTTCGAGCCACTGCTGCCGTACACCTATCCGGCCGCCAGGGCCGACGGTGCCACCATCGCATTCCGGGGAGCCACCGACGCGGCGCCGGGCCGCGTGCTACCGCAACAGCGCGTGTTCTGCCGTGAGAACGGCGCACGGCTCACCGCCGAGTTGAGCGCCACATTCTTCCGGCGGCTGCTGACCGACAACGGGTTCGATGTCGACCCCGCCGAGGGCGGCGTTGCGTTCACGGCCGCGCGCAACTGAGGACGGAGGTCCTGCGTCAAAGGGACCTTCGCATCGTCCCGCGGGCCGCGACGCTGCCTAGCGTGTGAGGCATGACCTATGTGATCGGGTCCGCCTGTGTGGACGTGGTGGACAAGTCGTGCGTGCAGGACTGCCCTGCGGACTGCATCTACGAGGGTGCGCGCTCGCTGTACATCAACCCCGACGAATGCGTCGACTGTGCGGCGTGCGCATTCATCTGCAAGGTCGATGCCATCTACTTCGAGGCCGACCTGCCCGATGACGAGAAACAGCATCTGGCCGACAACGCGGCCTTCTTCACCGAGATCCTGCCCGGTCGGGAAAGGCCGCTGGGCAACCCCGGGGGCGCAGGCGGTCTCGGACGGGTGGGCGCCGATACGCCGCTGGTCGCGGGCCTGCCGCAGCGCTGATCTGGCCCAGCGTTCGCATTTATCGTTTCGATACGGTAGAGAAGGGCCTTGAAGTGAGTGCGGGCGGTCGTCGTTTCACCGGCGGCCGGCGCCGTATCTCCGGGCCATTCTGTTCGAGGCGTGCTGCGATTTTCTGCGGCGCTGCGGTGGCCCGGGCGCGAAGGGAGTAGTGACTTGGAAACGGTCCTCGGTCTGTCGGTGACACCCACCAACGTCCAGACCGTTCTCGTCGAGGGCCGCGACGCCGACGGCGCCACGCTGGAACACGACGAGTTCGACGTATTCGCCGGTGAGGCGTCGGCCGCACGCGCCTCCGAGCAGGTCGCCGAGGCCGTGCTGAGCATCGCCTCGACCGACGGACAGCAATTGCGGTCCATCGGTGTGACCTGGAGCGAGGACGCCGACCTGGAAGCCTCGCTGGTGCTCGATTCGCTGGCCGGCATGGGATTCGCCAACGTCGTCGCAGTGCGCTCACCGCATGCTGCGGAGGCGCTGGCGCGCTCGATCGGGCGCGTGATCGGGTACGAGCGCACTGCGGTGTGCGTCATCGAACCGGACACTGTCATCCTCTCGCTGGTCGGTACCTACGACGGCGAGGTCGAGACACTGGTCAGCCACGCGATCGACAGCGACGAGCAACTGGCGATGTGGATCGAGTCGATCTTCGACCGGGAGAACTGGCGCCCCGAAGGCTTGTTCGTCGTCGGCTCGGTCGGTGGGCTCAGCGCCCTGGCGGTCTGGCTCGAGGAACAACTCGCGCTGCCGGTTTTCGACCCGCCGGAAGCACAGCTGGCACTGGCCCACGGTGCCGCGTTGGCCTCGGCGTCAGGTCCCTCTCCTCTCGACACCGGCATCGTCGAGCCCACGCGGAAACTGCCCGTCGGCCCGATGTCCATGCTGGTGGCGGGCGCAGTGACGTTCGTCGTTTCGGTGTCGTTGGCCGTCAGCCCGCTCCTGTCGCCGGATCGCTCCGACGTCGGCACGGTGCAGCGTCAGGTGGAGAACACCGCTGTCACGCCCGCGCGCGTCGAACCGGCGCCGAAGGCCCCGAAGCCGGTGCCCCCGCCGCCTGCGGAGGCGCCTGCACCGCCGCCAGAGGCCGTCGCACCCGAACCCGAGGCGCCCGCACCGGTCGTCGAGCAACTCCCCGAACCCGCTCCCGAGGCCCCGGCCGACCCGCCGGTCTATGACCCCGGGCCGTCGATCGAGGCCATCGCGCCCCCAGCGCCCGCAGCGCCGCTCCAGCCGATCAATCCGATCGCGCCGCCTCCGGATCAGTCCGCGTTCGTGCCGGCCGTTCCGGAGAAACCGCGCCTGCGCGACCGCATCCTCGACAAGATCCCCGGACTGAACCGCAACTAATTCTCGTTGAGTGAGTAGAGGTTCTTCGCGGTCGGTGAGTTGGGCACCGTGGCCGGATCCGGGTAGGTGCCGAGCACCCGGTCGGCGGTACCCGAACTGGTGACGGTGAACCAGTAGCGCTCGTTCTTGAAATGGTGTTGCCGGTGGTTGCGCCAAACAGCGCGGTACACAACGCTTTTCGGCTTGTAGTCGGTGTGGATCAGATAGTGGGTCCACTCGTAGCCGAGCCCGAGGCAGGCCAGGAAGGTCAAGAATGTGAGACCTTCGGCGCGGCCGATGATCACCGCGACCGCGACGGCGACCGGCAGCACCCACAGCAGCGTCTGCCACGGTATGAAGACCAGGTCGGGCCGCCGTGGCGCGACGTGATGTTCGCGGTGTTTGCGCGCCAGCAGCGGGTCGATGTGTACCGATCCGAATTGCTTTGGGCGCCAGTGCAGCACGCATACGTGGACAACCCACTCGAAGAACGGGAACACTGCGACCATCGCGAGCGGCACGATGAGGTCGCCGACGCCCCAACTGCCGACGGTGATGCGTGCCGCCAGTGCCGCGAGCAGTGTCGCGGCGATCATCCACGGCGACGGATGCCGGACGAACTCACGGATCGCATCATCGAGCCCGAATGCCTTGCGCGCCATCATCACTGACCTCCCAGCCCGTCGAATGCCGTCAGCATGGCGGTGGTCGCCGGCTCCAGGAGCGCCACCGCGGTTCGGTGTGCGGCGTCGGCGTCGCCCGCCGTGATCGCCGCGGCGAGCCCTCGGTAGGCCTCGGGACGGTCGACCTCGGCGGACATCAGGACCGCCAGTGCGGGTAGCGCGGGCTCGTATGTGGCGCGCAAGGTGTTGTACATCAACCGGAATGCGATGGAGTCGGCCGCGTCGACCACCACATCCCAATAGGCCAGGGCATGGCGCTGCCGCTCGACGGGGTCGGCTTCGGCGGCCAGCTTGTCGACGGCATCGTCGAGTTCACGCGCCATGGCCGGGCCGTTCCGTTGCGCGGCCAGCTCGGCGACCTTGGGTCCGTTGTGGAACCGGGTCTCCAGGATGCTGCGGGCCACCGTGACGTCCAGCTCACCGTCGCGCACCAGGAGGTGGGGGAGCAGGTCCAGCCCTGCGTGCCGGCGAAAATCCCGCACCGTGGTCGCGTCGCCCTGACGAATCTCGACCAGCCCGGCTGCCGTCACACGTTTGAGTGCCTCGCGCACCGCGGGCCGCGATACGCCGAGCACTTCGGCCAGCCTGCGTTCGCTCGGCAAGGTGTCGCCGGGGCGCATCTCGCCACGGATCACCTCGCCGAGGAGTTGATCGAAAACATCCTCGGGCACGGATTTGCGGTTGACGGGTTGCAGGGCCATTCCCACACCATGCCCACCTGACGGCCAGACGTCAAGTGGTCAGACCAGTGCTGTGGCGTCCGTTACGATATGCCCTGGTAATCGACCTGCCAGTGCTTGATGCCGTTGAGCCAGCCCGACCGCAACCGCTCCGGGGTGCCCACCGACTTCAAATCGGGCATGTGCTCGGCGATCGCGTTGAACATCAGGTCGATGGTCATCCGCGCCAGGTTGGCGCCCACGCAGTAGTGCGCGCCGGTCCCGCCGAATCCGACGTGCGGATTGGGGTCGCGCAGGATGTTGAAGGTGTACGGGTCGTCGAAGACGTCCTCGTCGAAATTGGCCGAACGGTAGGACATGACGACGCGCTGCCCCCGCTTGATCTGCACACCACCGAGTTCGGTGTCCTGCAGTGCGGTGCGCTGGAACGATGTCACCGGGGTGGCCCACCGGACGATCTCGTCGACCGCGGTGACCGGCCGGTCGCGCTTGTAGAGCTCCCACTGATCGGGGTGCCCCGCGAACGCTGTCTCTTATACACATCTGACGCTGCCGACGAAGAGGATAGTGTAGGTGGCG